>NZ_JAILWM010000004.1 GCF_025698945.1 Nitrosopumilus sp. | reverse complement strand
AATTCTTGTGGAAGCTCATCATCTGATTGTTTTGGCAGTGAACCTCTAGGACTGGGAGTAGGTTTTGAAGGAGTTGCTGGTTCTGGTGTCTCTACAGAAAGTGATTCTAATTCTTGAAGTTGTTTTTGAATTTCAATTGGTGCCTCAGGTAAATCACCAAGATTATCAAAATTCACTTTATTTCCATCTATTCTCAAATAGGGATTTCCATTTATTGAAAAAGTTTGGATTTTATTTCCTTTTTTCCAGGAATTATTTCCACTGTAAATTGTGATATATGTAAAGCCGTTTTTGATATCAGAAGCTATTGTTAAACGATCAATTGGTTTTCCAATTGTTATTCCCTTTTCAGAATCCTGATGACGAATGGCTATACTGATCAAATGATTTGAGTCATAACTAACTTGAGAAATTAGATAGTCAGCCCATTTGTCCATTATAAAAAATAATGATTAATTCCTACTAAATAAGCGAACTTACATAGAAATAGGCACAAAAATAAGATTATAATTAGCAACAAATGAGTTAATTCAAATGGAAATTTCTATAGAACCATGGAAAAAGTTGATAATTCATGAAGTGATTGAATATCATTTTGATGATTGGGTTAAACAAATAGCATTTAGTACAAGATCATCAGGTGGAGGTATTCCAACAATGCAATGGACTAACGGGATTGTTTTTTCTCCTGCAAATTTTCCAACAACAAATATTACGGTGGAAGAACAATTAAAAGGAATTTTACATTGGTCATCAGTATCATTTGCAATTAAGGAAAAATTTGAAAAGCAAATCGTAAAAGAAAATGCAACAATTAATTTGGTAGATGTTAGTGTTAATGAAATTTTTAAAGAACTTGCTACAAACTTAAAAGCACAATCCAAATATGCCACACAAAAATCTAATTGAAATAGATGGATATTGATGAATCAATAAAAAATTGTGAAATTTATTTAAAACAAATACAGCAATATGATCCTGACCCATTCTATGTAAACTATTTCTTAAATGAATTTGTAAATTCAATAAATAAAATAACTAATGGAATTTTTGAAGAAGCAAATAGAGATTTTGGATTATTTATTTCAGGTAAAGTTTCTCAAAAAGAATTTTTTGAAAAAGCAAGACAAAAAAATGATCTAAACGCAATAAAATTTTCAGAGTGGTTTTCTAATAAAGAAATTCAAGAGCATCAAAATCCAATCCCTAAAACAATGCAGAAAATATTGGAATTCAGAAAGAAATTCAATAAATTACCAGATATTAAAATAATGATAAGAGCATCAGACAGATACAAAGATGATATCTACCAACAGATCAAATTCAATTTGTCTAGTAAAAAATTACGTTCTAAAGATGAATTAAATTATGAAGTTAAAAGACAACTACCAATATTTTTAGAAATTATTAATCAGAAAAGAGTTCAAAATAATGAGCCTAAAGTTAGTGAAAATCAGGTGTTAGCATCTGCATTTCTTGATATTGAGGATTTTGATGATGTAGAAATAGCATATACAGTCAAAATTTACATTCCAGTAATTAAGAGAATTGTACAAGATTCTAGAGAGAAAATTAGAGAATTAACTACTTGGAAATAATAAAAATGAGAGAATAATTTAAAAAAATTAGCTTCTCAAAGATTTAATCAACAATTCTTTTTAAAAAACTATAACTGATAAATAATATGGGATTTTTTTCTAATTTTAAAAAAGAACTACAAATTAAAAAAAGAGAAAAAGCTGCAGAAATCAATGGAAGGAATCTAAAAGAAATTTTAAAAAAACTCAAAGAAGAAAGAGACAAAATTGAAAAAGATACTGGAATAAGACCACAAATTGATGATACCACACAAATGTTTATGCAAAAAATTCTTAATGTTTGGATTTCAGAAGGTAAAAAAATTGACGAGGAAAAATTTTGGAAAGAAGTGGATCATAATAGACAATTTTCTCATTCAGTAGATTATTACGAAATAAAGAATTAACTCCTAAGAATTTTCTTTAATTCTTTTGAATGGTTTTTATCAAAATACTCAATTATAAAATGAAAGATAATTAATTTTCCAAAAACTATCATTGAAATAAACCCAAGAATTGGCTCATTCTGATAAAACAAATACGAAATTACACCAATTGCTGTAAGAATTTCTAAAGTACAAGTACAAAAAAAGAGAAGTTTTTCTCTCAATTCAATTAATTAGTTGGTTTTTGGCCACATTGAACTCCAAGTTTCAGCAAATTTTTTCATCATTTCGCCATATGCATTCATTTGTTCAAGAGATGATGAACTTAGAGAATTTTGCCAATTTTCAGCAAATTGTTTGAA
The DNA here is from genome assembly GCF_025698945.1 of Nitrosopumilus sp. Lineage (NCBI taxonomy): Archaea > Thermoproteati > Nitrososphaerota > Nitrososphaeria > Nitrosopumilales > Nitrosopumilaceae > Nitrosopumilus > Candidatus Nitrosopumilus sp. The sequence goes on along the minus strand of NZ_JAILWM010000004.1, from coordinate 213,777 downwards.
AGTTGCAGCATTAGAATCATTAAGTGATTTTTGCCAATTTTCACTAAAGTCTTTAAAACTTTTCATTCCTGCTTCATTCAATGCTTTTTGCCAGTTTTCTCCAAATAGCTTCATGGTTTCAGCACTAGATTCAACAGTAGCTTTTTCCCAAACTTCATTGAATTTTGCTTGCATTTCATTACTAGCATTTTGAATTTGCTCAAAGAGAGTCTTCCAATTTTCTAGAGATTTTGTGTATTCTTGCCACAATGAATCCCATTCATTTGGTTTTTCTTGTTCAGACATCAACTAAAGATTATTTTCATTATTCTTAAATGGATCTATAAAAATCAGATTTGTTATTTTTTACGATTTTTTAATCTCTTTTCCATTCGTAATTTACCTTCTTCAAATTTGGTTCTATCTTCATCTGTTTTTAGAGATAATTTTGGAACATGCATTGGTTTTCCATTTTTATCAAGTGCAACAAATGTTACAAATGCAGTGCCAGTAATTGTTCTAATACCCGTAACTATGTCTTCTGCTTCAGCTTTGACTTCAATTTCCATAGAAGAGTTGTGAACATAATTAATTCTGGCATTTAGTTTGAGAACATTTCCTACAAAAACAGGTTTTAAGAAATTAACACTGTCCATTGAGACAGTAACAGCATTAGATTGGGAATGTCTTTGTGCAACAATACCTGCCACCATATCAATGTGTTTTAAAATTTCACCACCAAAGACATTTCCTGCTGGATTGGCATCAGATGGAAACATCCTAACTATAACTTCGGCATGTGACTCAGAAGGACTTTTTTCTCGAATTGTAGGATTTTTTTCCATTTTATTTCACTAAGATGGAATTCTCATCCCATTTAATTTAATCAGTAATGATGATTATTTGAAATATTTTTTTAGTTTAATTTTATCAATTTTTGGAATTTTTGCCATCTCAAATCCTTCTGGACGCTTTGAAAATGAGCGTGTAGCATCAAATCCAATTTTTGCAGTTTTTAATTTTTGTTGATTGCTAGAAGGATCTAAACTAGACCCTCTAACATTTTTTAAAATAACTAAATCTTTATCAGCTTGAAAACGAGTTGCCATTGCATATTCTACAGATTCAGCATTATTAGGATCAATATCTTCATCAACTATTGTTACTTGTTTAAGAGAACGATGCGATTCAAACGTCTTTTTAATAATTTTTTTAGGATCAGATTCATTTTTCTTTTTAATTTGAACAACTGCATGTAACCAATTACATCCACCATTTGTCATCGATACCTGAACTGTTTGTGGAAATGTTTTTTTCAATTCTCCATTTAGTTTGGATTCAATAGGCATTCCCATGAGTAATCTATGCTCAGAATATCCTGATAAAACATCATGAAAAATTGGATTATTTCTAAAGTAAAGATTTTCAAGTTCAAAAATGGGTTGTGAACGCTTATGATCATATGTTTGAAGCATTTCAACCATCCATTCAGGATGAGTTTTATCACGTAGTATTTTTCCTTCCATAACAATTTCAGAATTAGATGGAACGTTTAATCCAGAATATGGAAGTTTTGCTAGAGTTAGTTTTCCATCTAAAAGAGAATTTGCAATATCAATTTCATCTTTTCCCCATTCAGCTTGATATGCACCAGCAATTGAAATAGCTGGATGTACACCAACAGTTATTGCAATTTTAAGATCTTCACCATGTTCTTTAGCATCAATAAAACATCGATGTAGATGACGGCCCTCAACCATTCTTATAGAAAAATGAGTTTTATCAATAGGCATTAATCGATGAAATGATGAATTTTGTTTTCCAGTATCGGGATTAACTGCATATGCTATTGAGGATGTGATAAATGGGCCTGATTCTTTTTCAAAATGAGTAACTATAGGCATGGAATACACATTTTTTGATTTATTTTCCATGAATTTTCCATAAGGAATAACTTTAGGCCTTTTTGCTTTTTTAATAGCTGAAATGATTTTTTGATGGATGTTTGCTTCTGTTGTCCCAACTGCTAAAGCAAATCTTTTTCGAGTTCCTACTAGATTAGACACCAAATGGAATTTACTTTCTTTAATATTTTCAAATAAAACAGCATCTAAACCGTCTACTTTCGCTGTAATTCCTGCAATTTCAAATTTAGTGGATACTTTGGTTTTTACTATTTTAAGATCTTTACTCTTTTTTAGTTTTGAGATATAATTTCTTAAATCACTCATTCTCAATCATTTCCATTATTTCAGACATTAAGCCTTTTGCAGCATCAGGGTTTAGTTCCTTTTGGATAAATGTAGTCACAATAGCAATACCTCGCATCCTAGTGCTTATTCTTTCAGCTACTAATTTGAGAAAAAGAGATTCAGTCTTGGATGGAATTACGGTAGTTGTTACTGGTGAAGGTCCTGTAGCCAAGGATACAACCATAGAACCTAATTTGTTAGAACCTTCGGTAATAGATACAAAATAACCATTATCAAATTTTTGAATGTTTAAAGAAAAGTTTCGGCTCTCCAAATTTACCAATCTATGGAAAAATCCATTTGGAGAGTTCAATAAGCTATGAACAAGCCTTATGCTTTTATTGCTATTGTTTCACTTTCGTGGGAAGCTTCAACTTTATTTGGATTCTTCTTGCAATTTTTTTCGTGTTTGTCTACATAGACAAACATTTTTTCACAAAAAGTGCATGAAGTTTTTTCTTTTGTTTTTGTTGAACCCTTTGACTTAGTGGTTTTTGCTTTTGCAGTTTTAGCTTTTGATTTAGATTTTGCTGGTATTGCTTCTACTTCAATCTCATTTGATTGAGTATCTGCTACTGCTTGAGCCTCAATAGAATCAGCCTCTACCCTTGCTCGTAATTTTGCTTTATATTTCAGATTACGTGGTTTTGTTCTTAATCTATATCCACAACATGGACACCAGAGCCCTTCCCATTTGATGAAAATTTCGCAAATTTGGCATCGACGTTGTCCAGAAGCATATCTTCCGGTTCCAACAGGCTTTTGAGCCTTATATCTAACACAAATTCCTTTACAAGTCATCTTGGTGTTTTATATAGAATTCATAACTATATAAGGATGGATCGATAAAATATTCAAAATAAATCTAAAAAAATGTAATTCTTTTATCATTTAGATCGATCAAAGTTATTAGTTTCAAAAAAAACCAATAATTCTTCAATAAATATGTATAGCTTATTCAGAAATGATATTTTTGAAAAAATAACACCTATCCATATAGTTGTTTGAGTAAAAATTTCAATTTTATCTTGAAAAATTGAAAAATTCATGAGAAGTTCATACTTTAATCATAAATGATGAATACGTTTTTGAAAAGATTCTAGAATATCTTGATTTTTAAAAATTTTTCAAATTCGAATTTTATCCAGTTATTGAAAGAGGTAAAATTGAATATCTAAAACCATCTCTTTGAGATATATACTTTGCAGAAAGCATATCACGTTTTCCACGCTGATTAAAATTCTTGATTTTTAAGCTGGTTTTTCTTTCATCTACAAATTCTAATTCATAAGATGAGCAGAATTTCAAATTAAGCATTGTAGAAATTTGTTTAGCAATGTGCATATTGCCATTTCCAATTTTAACAATTTTTCTTTTTGCACGAAGGCCTCCCAAAACACAAATTACATGAGAAATTAAATTTTCAACTGAGGAATGAAAAATGCTCTCAATTTCTTTACCATAATAAAAAATAGACAAGCCAATTCTCTTTCCAGGATCAATACCTAAAATGAGATCTTTCTCTAAATAATCCAAATTTAGTTTTTGCATCATCAATCCCTTTATTACTGTAGGATGATTTTCAAAGATATCTTCATAAAGTAAAGCCTTTTCACATTTTTTTGGAGATTCTTTTTTAGTTGTGAGGATGAGATGTCCAGCATAATTAATTATTTCTTCAGGCAGAATAGAATCAAATGGTAAATTGAGAGTTTTCAAATATGTGGAAAATCTATAGTAAGGTTTACCATAAACAGTAGCAATTCCAATACGAGCATTTAGTATGGGATCGATATTATTCAAGATGAAAAATGGAATTTATTTTTATGCCTTCAAAACAGTTGACACGACATGTTTTACTGCTTCATCAAAATTTGCATCAATATTTGATTGAGTTTCTGATAGTTTAGCCTCACCAGCCTGAGCAATTTTTGCAGATTCTGCTGTGGCCTTTTCTTTAGAAGCATTAATCATAGTTTCTGCTTCTTTTGTAGCCATTTCTCTTGTTTTTTCTAATAGTGAGTCAATTTCGGTGGTTGCTTTGATTGAAAGTTGTTTTTTCATATCTGCTACTTTGCTTGTAAGAGAATCAAGATCATTTTCAAGTTCATTTAGAGACTTGATTATTCCAGTAACTTTGGATTCAGCCATACTGCTCATTATATCCAAAATTCTATTATTCCAATACTTAAATCATTCATTTTTATCAAATTTCTAGGCACAAAAATGGTAAATTATCCAGTTGTCAGAAGTAATATTGCTCGGGCTAGATCGCCTTTTGCTTCCTCTAAAGCAACCCTAGCTTTTTCTTCATCAACTCCAGCTTGCTGACTAACTAATTGAATATCCTCATCAGAGAAAATTGGAACTTCTAGTTCTCTTTCTTCATAACTATCTGCAGTAACTGTGAAAATTGAATTTTCTTTTGCCTTCATTTCAGTTACAGATGGTTTGGTTACAATGATTTCTTTTTTATCTGTCTTTATGATTACTTCTTGAACATTAGGAATCTCACTCATATCAAGCCCCATCTTATCCATCATTCTTCGCATTTCGCGATTTCCACCACGCATCATGATTTTATTTCCTCATTTCGACTTTTTAAACTATCTCTGACCTTAATGGCCACGCCTCTTTTAAAATCAGAAATCATCTCATTTGACAAAACAGCCTTTCCAACTGCTATGACTTTATCTCCAAAAATTACTGGGGTATCAGCAGAAATTCGAACATTTTTTCCACACCACACTACATGTTTACAAAATACAGATTTACCATCCTTAACAAAAGGTGCTGCTTCATCATTTATTTCTACACAGTTTTCACGAAATTTTTTATTTTTTAATAAGATTTGTGCAAGATAAGGGCTTATTGCCAGTCCACCATCAATTCTCAAAGTACAGAGTAATTTACCATCATGAGAAACAGTTCTAATTCTTCCAGTCTTTCTTGAGAAAGTCATTTCAATTTCTTTAGGCAATTGTTTTGACACTCCACTACCAAATAAGGCATCTAAGGTATGCTTTAATTTCAAAACATTATCCATAAACATAAGAATTTTGAACTTAATATTAGTTCAATGCAATACTATATTTTTTGTCACAAACTATATAGAATGGAATTTTTTATTTAGATCATGGAAGAAAGAGAAGAAACAAGGAAAATTCAATTTACTGGAAAATCATCATATATAGTTTCATTACCTAAACAATGGATTCTTGATCTTGGTCTAAAACAGGGCGACCAGATCAGAATGATAAGAAAAGGTTCTGCAACCTTAGAACTCTATCCTCCAAAATTTGAATCGCGTATCCAAAAAAAAGAAGATGCCGTAATTGAGATTGATGTAGAAGAAGAAGCATCATCAATTGTTAGAAAATTAATTTCCTTGTATTTTTTAGGATTCAAAACAATAAATGTAAAACCTAAAAACGGAAGGCTTAGTCCTAACCAAAGAAACACGGTAAAAGAAGCAGTAAAAAGAATGCTGATGGGTTCAGAAATAATTTCTGATTCAAGTGCAGGAATTACAGTTCAAGTTTTAGTTAATTTACTTGAATTATCAGTAGATGGGGCTTTCAAAAGAATGATTCATTTAGCAAAATCAATGTCAAGTGATGCAATTTTGGCGGTTAAAGAGAATAATTTGGATCTTGCACAAGAAGTAATCAATACAGATGATGAAGTAGATAGATTTGGATTCTACATAATTCGACAATTAAAGATTGCAATTCAAAATGAGCATATGCTAAAAGAAATGGGGTTTAGAAATGCAAGGAATTGTCTAGGGTATAGATTAGTTGTAAAAAATATTGAAAGAACTGGAGATCATGCTGCATTTATAGCAAAAGATCTTCTTGAATTCAAAAAACCAGTAAAAAAAGAGATTCTATCAAAATTACAAGATATGAATGAATTTTGTCTTTCAGTTTTAGATGATTCATGTTTGGCATTATTCAAAGAAGATTATGCTCAGGCTGAAAAAACAATTAAAAAAACAGATGAAATTGTAAAATTTGAGAAAAAAGTTAGAGATGCCTCAAAAACCCTAAAAGATGATGAGGAAATTTACAGGATTAGGAGAATGACGGAAAATATAAGAAGAATTTCAGAATATGCCAGTGATATAGCAGAAATCGTTTTGAATATGAATATAGAAAAGACCCTTAAAAAATAGGATAATTATCAAAAAACGGTTAATGAGAGAGATTTTGAACTAAAATGAATTCTGCAATATTGATTACATATGATAAGGAAGATGCAATTAATGAGGCTAAAGGATTATGCGATGCCGCAGGATATCAAGTTGTCCATACCATAACTCAAAATTTTCTAAAAAAACCAAAATATGGAATTAGTGGAGGAGCTTTAGAAAAACTCGAAGAAATTGCTGAGAGAATTAGACCAGATGTTATTGTGTTTGATGAAATCCTAAAACCAAGTCAAAACTACAACCTTGCTTCTGCATTGCACAGAGAAGTATTAGATAGAGAAGCACTAATTCTTGAAATTTTTGAAAGCAGAGCATCAAGTGCAGAATCAAAATTGCAAGTAAAGTTAGCGCAGCTAAGATATGAGATGGTTCGTGCTAAAGAAAAAGTTCGCCTTTCTAATATGGGTGAACAACCAGGTTTTATGGGAATTGGAAAATTTGAGGTTGATGTGTACTATAATGATATTAAACACAGAATGCAAACAATTAGATCCAAGCTAGAAAAAGCTGGAAAACAAAGAGAGCTTCATAGACAAGGTAGAAAGCGAATGGGGTTCAAAACAATCTCTCTTGCAGGATATACATCTGCAGGAAAAACTACTTTGTTCAATAAAATGACTGGTGAAACTAGAGAGCAAAGCAAAGAGCTATTTACAACTCTATCTACAACTACAAGAAGATTTTCCTTAGATAGAGAATCATTTCTAATTTCAGATACTGTAGGATTTATCAGTAAATTACCAGCTTACATGATTGATGCATTCAAATCCACTTTAGAAGAATTAGGACATACTGATATCATTATTGTAGTAATTGACATTAGTGATCCACAGTTTGACTTGAAAAAGAAATTTGCAAGTTGTATGAGAACACTAGGAGAACTAGGAGTAGAAAGAGAGAAAATGATTTATGCATTAAATAAATCAGATTTACTAAAAAATAATGAGATAGAAGAAAAAGTAAACGTTCTAAATTTATCTGAAAATAAAAAATGGGTTTCTGTATCTGCATTTACAGGAAAAAATATCAATGAATTAAAAAAATTAATCAAAGATGTTATTGCAAGTCAAAATTTGTCAAAATTAACTACTAATTATTCAGGAGTTGAAGAGACGTTTGGTAATTGAAGTAGTAAGAATTGGACAACGCCTAGTTAGAGATGATAGAGTAACAACACACGTTGCATTGGTTTCAAGAGCATTTGGTGCAAAAAAAATTTTCATGACTGAAGTTAATCCAGAAATCAAAGATACACTTGAAAAAATAAAAAATACATGGGGAGGGGATTTTATTGTTGAATTTATTGATAAATGGAAATCAATTATTAAAAAAAAGAAAGAAAAAAATTTTACAATAATTCATCTTTCGATGTATGGAGAAAATATCAATGATGTTCAAGAACAACTTCGACAAGAAGAAAATTTGTTAGTAGTTGTAGGTGCAGAAAAAGTTCCTAGAGAAATTTATGAATTAGCAGATTATAATGTTGGAGTTGGAAGTCAACCACACTCAGAAATTAGTGCTTTAGCCATATTACTAGACCGAATTCAGAAAGGAGAACAATTTGAAAAGGAATTTCCAGGAGCAAAAAGGAAGATAATCCCTACAAAAAAAGGAAAAAACGTACAAGTAAAAGAAACAAGGGATTAATAATAGAAAACTGAGGAAGATTTGAGATGGTAGACAAATACGAGGATCCTTTTGTAAGAATTGCTTCAATGATTGGAGGAGATGAATATCTCAAAGTAGCAAGATCTCTTTTAAAAGCAGAGGATGCAACAGATGAAGAAATTGCTAGTTCAACTGGACTAAGAATTAACATGGTTAGAAAGGTACTCTATGATCTATTTGGTAAATCACTAATTACAGGTATTAGAGTAAAGGATGAAAGAAAAGGATGGTTTGTTTACAGATGGAGAACTAGAAGAGAAGAAGTTGAACATTTTATTGAAAATCAAAAGAAGAAGATTACAGAAAGATTGCAACAGAGATTAGATTATGAAAATGCTTCAGATTTTTACCACTGTGGAAATGAAGATTGTCCAAGAGTAACATTTGAAGAATCTCTTGAAGGCATGTTCAAATGTCCATCATGTGGAAATGTTCTAAATCTAAAAAAGAATGATAAATCAAAAAAGGCATATTCAAAGAAAATTGATGAAATCAAAAAAGACATGCAACAAATTTTCTAATTAAAAGAAAATTAATAATTTCTAAATTATAGGTATGATTTTCAATATTCAAACTTAAATTGAAATAATTAGATTAAATAGGAGAAATTCTTGGGAAAATCCTTGACTCAAATCAAAACAATTAATCCTGCAACGGAGGAAGAAATTTCATCATTTACACCAATGAATAATGATCAAGTTTTTGATTTAGTAAGAAAAGCTAAAAGAGCATTTCCTGAATGGAAAAAAGATTATGAAAAACGTAGAAGTTACATTTACAATTTAGTTGAATACTTGAAGAAAAATAAAACACAACTTGCAAAAGTTGCTACATCAGAAATGGGAAAAGCACTAAAAGAATCAATTGGAGAGGTAGAAAAATGTGCTTGGGCTTTAGAATTTTATGCAGATAATGGAGATAGTTTTCTTTCTGATGAAGTATTAAACACTGATGCAAGAAAAAGTTTTCTTACATTTGAGCCTCTTGGAGTAATTGGTTCTATCATGCCATGGAATTTTCCTTATTGGCAAGCATTAAGATTTGCAGCTCCATGTTTGATGGCAGGCAATGTAATTGTAATGAAACCTTCTAGAGTTACCATGCAATCAGGAATTGAAATTGAAAAAGCATTTACTGAATCAGGAATGCCAGATGGAATTTTTCAAACGGTTGTAGGAAGTGTTGAATCAGCAAACCACCTAATTGACTCAGATGTTAACGCTGTTACATTTACTGGAAGTACAAATGCAGGAAAAAAAGTGGGGGAAAGAGCTGCATTAAATTTGAAAAAATGTGTTTTAGAATTAGGTGGAAGTGATCCTTTCATTGTATTAGATGATGCAATTATTGAAAAAGCTGCAGAGGGAGCTGTTAAAGGCAGATTTATTAATTGTGGACAAAGTTGTGTAGCCTCAAAAAGATTCTTTGTAGGAAAAAATATAGCTAAGGACTTTATTGAATCATTTATCAAAAAAGCATCTCAGTTAAAAATCGGAGATCCAATGTCTATGGAGACAGATATGGGTCCACTCTCAAGTAAAGATGGCCTTGATACAATTTCAGGAATAGTAGATGATGCAAGAGAAAAAGGTGCAGAAATACTATTGGGAGGTTCCAGAAAAGGCGATAAAGGATACTTCTATGAGCCAACTATTCTTACAAATGTAAAATCAAATATGAGAATTGCCAAAGAAGAAACCTTTGGACCAGTAGCACCAATTACCATAGTTGAAAATGAAAGTGAGGCAATAAAAATGGCAAATGATATTGAATTTGGATTAGGTGCCACTATCTGGACAAGAGATCTTGCAAAAGCTGAAAAAATGTCAAGACGAATTGAATCTGGAATAGTCAGTGTAAACAATGTGGTTATATCAGATCCTAGAATTCCATTTGGTGGAATAAAGCACAGTGGTTTTGGTAGGGAATTATCAAGATATGGGATGTTAGAATTTGTAAATATAAAATCTGTCAGATTTTATGATAATCTAACTCATCATCACTATGTAGAATAAATTTACATTAATTTAATTTCAGTAAATAAAAAACATTCATTTAAAAAATTAATCTTCAAGTTCATCATCACTTTATTCATCATCTAAATCATCATCAATTTCTTCATCATCTAAATCATCATCGCATTCCTCTAATTCTATATGTGTAGGATTTCCATCTTCACCAAAGTAAATCTCCACACATACATTTGTAGCCAAAGTTGTAGCCAAAGTTTCAGCTAAATTCATAGGAAAATTGCTTAATTTACCAGCATCATTTGAGGAACGATATTCAGTTATTTCATCATCATGGTAAAAATCTAATTCTAGATCACCATTAACAAATTTTCTTACGCCCACAACTTGACCAAATATACTATAAGACAAGACTAATTTCCTTTTTCAGTCACATCTTTTGTGAGATTTTCTGCCAATTCTTCATAGTGTTTACGAGTTTTTCCTAAATCTTGTAGTTTTGATTCTTCAATTTGAGTTAATTCTTTATCCACTTTTTCTGCAACATATTGTAATCTAGCTTCTGCCATCATGAATAATCGATTATTTTCTTTCCATAGATGCTCAGTAATATGTTCAACATATTGTTGCATATCAGAAATTAATTTACTAGAATTACCTGAAGAGAGGTATAGTTTTGCAGATTCTTCCATTTGAGTTCCAATTTCTCTAGAACGTTGATGATCCATTAGCATCATTGCAATTGGACCCATGTTAGTTGGCATACCTGCTTGTTCTAATGCCGGAAATAGTGATTTTTCTTCTTTAGTATGATGACAAACATCTGTAAAGTTTTTTGAAAAATCAATTACAGGAAGTAAAATTGATTCAGGGATTTGTTTTCCATCATGGAGGAGTTGAATTGTAGATTCCATTGCTTTGATTACTTTTTCTATAAGTTCATGATCACGACGTAATGATGCTGTAGACATAATAATCTAAAATAAAATCCAATATCTATATCTTATTTATTTTAAAAAATAATTAAAAGATAGAAATTAGTTAACGAGTTAACGTTAACAAGTTGGTTTAACGATTAGAAAGGCTTTTTGATTTTACAAATGCCCAAATCTTTTTAGTCATTTCACTTGGGGCAATTGGTTTATTTCCAAAAACCTGTTCTACAGTTTCTTTACGACCTGCAAAACTAATTGCATAGCCACCAAATGCCGGTTTCTTTGATTTTGATTTAGTAGCCTTCTTTTTTGGTGCTGCTTTCTTTTTTGGTGCTGCTTTTCTTTTTGTTGTAGATTTCTTTTTTATTGCCAATTTCTTGTAATTTTATTTTAAATAAAGTATAATAACTTACACCTTAACATAATGCAAAACAAGGTGATTTTTAAGCCTCTTGATTGATTTAAGACGTAGATTAGGGGAATTTGAAATTTTTTCAAATCCACTTCCCTGAACCAAAGAAATTGCATTAATTCCTCCAATTAGAAAAGGTGAGATGGTGATAATCAACTCATCGAAAAGATCTTTTTTAATGAATTCCCAATTAATAATTCCACCACCTTCAACAAGAATTGTTTTGATTTTTTTCTTCAAAAGTTTTTTTAATAATTGGTTTAGATTTACAAAATTATTTCCAGCAATAATAATTTCAATTGGAAACTCGTTTAATTTTTCAAAATTAGATTTACTTATTTTTTTGGATACTGCAATTATTGTAGGTATTTTTTTGCTAGTTTGTAATATTTTTGAGTTTTTTGGTATCTCTCCTTTAGAATCTAAAATAATTCTAATTGGATTCTTACCTTTAACTTGTCTTACAGTTAATGATGGATTATCAACTAAAACAGTATTCTTTCCAACTAGAATTGCATCTACAGTTGAACGAAGTTTATGAAGTCGGATAATATCTAATGTTGATGATAATTTGGAATCACCAGTTCTAGATGCAATTTTTCCATCAATAGAAGTTGCTGCGCTTAAAATAACATGAGGTCTAGATTTTTCCATGAATTATTTTTCCTCCAATCATAACTGCTTTAATTGCAGATTCAGATGCCCTATGAACTATTGATGCATATGGATCATGCATTGGTTCTAAATCTAAAGCATGTTTATCTAAAAATATACAATCAGCAATTTGTCCAGTTTTAATTTGACCAATATTTTTTTGTAAAATTTTTCCGCCATTGACTGTTGCCATTTTAAGAATTTCTTTAGGAGCAATTCTTTTTTTGTTAATTCCCATAGTTGCTTTCCATAAAAAATCCATTTCTCGAAACATATCAGGAGAATTAATCATCACATTATCTGTTCCTAAAGCAAGAGTGCAACCTATCTTTTGCATTATTTCTATGTCTGGAATACCCTCAGCTAATGAAGAATTTGCTCGTGGGCAAATTACTATTCCTCTAGTTTTTTTTGAAGCAGTTTTTAGATCATTTTTTGTTGCGTTTGTCATATGTATCAAGAAATGTGGTTTTAGAAATAATGCCCTTGTAGTTTCAGATTTTCCTGAGATCTTTTTTGATTTTGCAACACTCTCTTTTGTTTCTGATGCATGAATTGCTCTAATTTTTGATGTTTTGGAATAAAATTTCAGTACAGATGTACTATTCTCATTTGCTCCACTGATTCCAACTCCATCACAATTTTTTATAAGTGAAGATAATTCCTCAATTTTTTCCTTGGGAAAAGATTGATTTTTTTTAATCTCTGATGAACCTTGATAGAATTCTATTCTACCCAAAATAATTGATCTTATAGGAATGTCAGAAACCACTTTTTTAAGCAGATTTACTCCTTCCAAACCACTTTCTCTAAAATCGACAAATGTTGTAATTCCTTTTCTAATCATAGAATGACAAGTATTTTTCATAAAATTTGCTAAAATATCATTAGACGTATTTTTTAGAATTTTTGATTTTGCTCCAAATATTGGATGAATCTTTTGATCAGCTGAATTATTCAAGGAAATATCTTTACCAACAGAATCACCAATGTGGGTATGTGCATTGATAAATCCTGGAATTAACATCAATCCTTCACAATCAATAGATTCTTCCTTAGCATCTAAAGCAATTTTAGATTGAATTTTTTGGAATTTATTGTTTTTAATCCTTACATGACTATTTGGAACATAATCTAATTCAGATCCTGATAGTAAACTAATATTTTTTATTAACATGATAATTCATAAACTTCAGGCTTTTCTTTTCCTGAATCTCGAATTTCTCTTATTGTATCGAGGGATTTTGTGGCTAATTTTACAGCTTCTCTAGCAGTTTTTGCATTTCCTATACCACAATTCAATAAAATTTTATCTTCATTTTTTATCATATCAATGAATTGATGAACAGAATTTTTTGCATCGTCAGATGCAATCACCATAAAATTATCTCCGCCCATAAAGAAAGTCAGTGAATTTTTTTGAAGAAAGTATTTTGACATTTTGGAATATAATTCAAATATTGTTGAGGAAATTTCATACGGTGAATTTGTTTTTCTTCTAGAGGTAAGATCATCAACATCTAAGTGCATAATTGAAACATTAGAATTTGATTTTCCATTAACAAAACCAAAAATATCATGTTCTTTATTTAGAATATTTTCATTTTTCTTTCCCTCATATGCCTTTAAATTTGCATCAAATGGGGAGTCTGCATATCCAATAGAGATTGTTAATTTTATATCAAATAATTTTTTTAATTTATTTTGAATCTCTACATGATCCTCCAATTCAAGACCATTTGAAACGACAAAAAATTCATCTGCACGATTAAGAAAAACAAGACAATTTTTTTCAGAAAATAGTTTTTGTACTTCTTTGTAAAGTGATGCTTGTAACATTTGTAATTCATGCTCTCTATCACTGCCTAAAGTTAGAGTCCATGGACCATATCCACTAATTTTCAATATACTTAGCTGGATCATTTTTGAATCCTTTTTAGTTCATCAGAAATTTTTACAACTGCCTCAACTGCACGTTCTGCAACAGGGCGAATTCTTGCGAAAGCATGTTTTTCTTGCATTCCAGGTCCTGAAATTCCTAATGAAACTGGTTTTTGATATTTAATTGACAAATTTGTAAGGGCTTGAGCAGTTGAATGAGATATTACCTCATCATGCTTTGTTTGACCCTTAATTATGGCTCCTAGCGTAACTACTGCATCAATATTGCTTTTTTTCAAGAGGGAATCAACAATTATAGGCATATCATAAGCCCCAGGAACATTACAAGTATATACTATTTTTAATTTCAAAGAATTTGCTTTCTCTTCGGCTACGGATAACATCCTAGATGTCACTTCTTTATTGAATTCCGAAACCACTACAGCAATATTCAAAATTAATGCACCTTGGCGTATTCTAAAAGTTCTTTTCCATCAATTAATGGAATACCATTTTGTTTTGCAAATTTTTCTGCTTTGTCTACAGATAGCGCAGAATATGTTTCAGCATCCATCATTTCACAAATGGCAGTAACAGGGGTCAAACCAGCAATTTGAGCAAGATATACAGACATTTCTGTATGACCTTGTCGTGCAGCAAGCAAACCCTTGGATGCAATTAGTAATGGAACATGGCCAGGAGTTTTAAATGATGATGCAAATTTTTTTTGTTTATTTTCAACATTGAATATGTTTGCCATTTCCCTAATAGTCAAGGATCTATCTTTATCAGTAATTCCAGTATAAGTTTGATAGTGATTTACAGATAAGGAAAATGTTGGATGATCACCATAAGGTGCCAACCCCATAATCATCTCCTTGTTTGTAATGTTAGAATCAGAAAGAATTTCGTGCATGTATTTTAATTCAAGGGAAGATGCAAAATTATGATCGATTGCAATACATAATAATCCTCCAGCATTTTGACGCATTCTTGCAACATGTTCAGGTGTAACAAATTCTGCAGCAACTACCATGTCAATTTCATTTTCTCGTCCTGCAGAATCAAACAAAAGTACAAACTCTCCCCGTTTTAGAGATTCTAATGCAGATTCAAGTGTCATAAACAAAAATCATTCTGATCTAATTATAAAGTTTACTAAAAAAATGGTAATTACCACTAAAATTGTAGATAATTAACCTTATTTTAGAATGTATTTTCCAAGAATGTCAGTTTCAATATTAACTTTGTCGCCTACTTTTTTGGTGTGAAAATTTGTAACTTCAATTGTATGTGGAATTAATGATACTGATGCAAGTGTGTTTTTAACATTAACAACAGTCAAACTAATTCCATCAATAGCAATTGAACCTTTTTTTACCACATACTTTACAAGATTTTTAGGAACCTCAAACCAAACTTGAACTTCTTTTGGTTTTTTAATTATTTTTTTAATAATTCCTACACCATCAACATGGCCTAAAACAAAATGTCCTTCTAGTCTGTCTCCTGCCTTTAAGCTACGTTCAATGTTTACAATTCCACCTACTTTGAGATTACCTAGATCAGTTTTTTTTGTTGTTTCTTCAATCATTTCAAAAACACAATTTGATTTTGATAATTTGGTTGCAGTAAGACAAACACCATTTAATGCGACACTTTGTCCAATTTTTAATCCCTTAGAATGTTTTCCTAGATTGACAGTCATTTGAATAGCACTTCTATTTTTTGTATTATTTGAAATTTTTTTAACTTTTCCAGTGCCTTCAACAATTCCTGTAAACATCAAAATTTGATATGAATTCTTTGTATAAAATGATTTAGATATACTATATTGTTTGTATATTATTTAGAATCATATTCTTCAAATTCATTTTGACAAAATTGATGAAAAACAGTACACTTGTTTTCTTTAGCACTTGTTATGATTTTTTCCATATCCTTATTGAGAACCCCTTGTGCAGCTAAGAATGCCTCATCAGGCATTTTTAATTTTTCAAATAATCTAGATTTAGCAATAGGAATCTCCTTAATGCTCGGATCAACATGTTGGGCCCTATCATAATATTTTATTGATTCTTCATAATTTTTTAAATGGCTAAGAGAGATGGCTTTGTTCATTAATGCAGTAACATCATTTGGGTCAATTTTCAATGATTTCTCATAACACGCAAGGGCTTCCTCATGACGATCTAGTTCATTTAGGGATAAGCCCATACTGTTTAGAGCCCAAACATCATTTGGATTAAATGATAGAATTTCTTGGCATAATTCAATTACTTTTTCATATTGCTTTAAATTTTCAAGAGAGTAGATTTTATTTTTAAGAGCAAAAGTATCAGATTTTTTTATTTCCAATACTTTATCACAATAAGTAATGGCCTCTTGATATTTTTTTAAATAAATTAGAGATAATGAGATATTTTGAAGGGCAACCATGTCATTTGGGATTTTTTCAATCATTTTAAGGCAGTATTGATACATTTCTTCATATTTTCCGGCATTAAACATCCTAGTAATTACGTTGGAGGGATCAAGAAGATTAACCATTTTTGCTGTATTTAATTAAAATTCATTATCTTTAACCTATTCTAAAATATAAAAAATTTAAAAAAAATCTATTTTAAAACTCGACGAAGAGTTTCATTTAGAACTTTGGAGTAACTATATGATGATTGTTCTTGCTGAATCAGTTTTGCTTGTCTGAGTCTAATTTTTTTATCAAGATCTTCATCAATCATGATTGTAACTCGTTTACTCATTTGTATCAAATTAATTTATGAACATTATAATATAACAATATGTGAAAAGTCCCAAAAATGGGAAATTAGTTTTCAATTATTTGGATTACTTTATCCATTTTGAATGGTTTTTGAATAAGTGGAATGTTGAGTTTTTCTAGTTTTTCTTCAGTAGAATAGCTACTATCTGCTGTAACTGCAATAATCTTTGCTTCCGGATTGATATCTTGAATTTTTTTAATAGCATAAAATCCACTTCCATTAGGCATATTAAGATCAATTAGAACAACATCAGGCTTTGTTTGCTTGTATAATTTTACAGCAGTAACACCATCAAATCCATTTCCTACTACTGATATGCCATGCTCCTCTAGAAATTCACTAAATAATCTAACTGTATCCTCATCATCATCAATTACAATTACGGATTTGGACATCTTTACTCACTTTAGATATAGCGGTGCTTTAATATTTTCCATAAATAGAATCAACACATGGGTGGTATAGATCGACTAATTTCATCATCACTAAGTAAGGAAATTAAAAAAGGATTGAAATTAGATGTTCTAAAAAATTTGGAACGTGAATTATTTTTAGAACATGGCATGTCAATCAAACTCTCAATTGAGCATTTTGAAAAATTTTCAAATGTATTAAAAAAAAATTCTCATATCAATGTATCAAAATTTGAAAAGGATTGTATTAATAAAATTATTAAAGTGAAAAAAAAAGATGATGAATTTATTATCACCATAATAAGTCAAGATTTATCAAATGTAATTTTAGATTTATTTTCTGATATTGAAACAAGGAAAATTATCTCAAAACTTTTAGAAAATGAATTAACTATACCAAAAATTCTAAAGGAATCAAAAGTTCCAAAAACTTCGGGATATAGAAAAATTGAAAATTTGATTCAAAATGGATTAATTATTGAGTCTGGAAGAATACTAAGTGAAAGTAAAAAAATATTCAAACTTCAATGTGTTTTTCATGAAATTAAATTAGACATAAAAAAAGACAAAACAGTAGTTACAGGAATAATTTCTAAAAAAATATTTATGAAAAGCTCCAGCATGAAAGCAATTCTAGAATCTTTTGAGTAAATTAAACGTAAAAATTAGTTATTTACCAAATCAAGAAGGGCTTTTGCTTGTTTGAAATGAACCTCATCGATCATTTTTCCATCAACAGTTGTTGCTCCTTTTCCTTTCTTGGTTGATTCAAGATATGTTTTGCATACTTTTTCAGCCCAAATTATCTCACTTTTGTTTGGATGAAATAATTTATGAACTACAGGGATTTGATCTGGATGAATTACACTTTTTCCAGAGTAGCCAAGACTCTTTCCCATCTTGCAATCATTTTCTAATCCTCTAATATCTTTAAGATCTTGCCAAATTGCATCAATTGCTACAATTCCTGCAGCATGAGCATCAACTGGAATTTTTGACCTTGAATATTTTGCCCCTTCAGAATCTTTTGTATATTCAACACCAATGTCATTTAGTAAATCAAAAACACCAAAAACTACTGCAGATATTCTTTTTCCAAATGATGAAATGCTATAGGTGTTGACTACCCCTTCAGCAGATTCTATAGAAGGAATCAATTGAATAGATTTTAGTTTTCGTGTTTTTTCAAGCTTTGAGAGGATTTGTTCAATTGTTTTTAGTTCCTTGGTGTTGTTAACCTTGGGAATAACAATTCCATCTATTCCTTTTTGTACTATTTCGTTGAGATCTGATGGAATTTTACCTGATGTGGGAGAATTTGTTCTAACGAAAATTGATGATTCATAAGATTTTCTAGATTTTAATGCAGATTTGATTAGTTTTCTTGCATTTGCTTTTTCATTATCTGGAACTGAATCTTCTAAATCAAAACAAACAATATCAGCTTGAAGCTTTTTTGCTTTTTCTAAAAACCTAGGATTGTTCCCTGGAACAAAAATAAGACTGCGAAAAAGCTGCGTCATTAAATAATTAAGCGCCCTCTGGCTTCATTAAGATTTTGCCAAAGAGACCTTTTCCAGTTAACATCTTTGTGTGAGCTTCTGCTGCTTGCTCAAATGTATAAGTAGAGTCAATTGCAGCTTTAATTTTTCCTTGACCCATCCAGTAAAGGCCTTGATCAAGTTCAGCTTTTGTTCCTTGTGTGGAACCCAAGATGTTAGTTCCCTTAAAGAATATGTGTCTAAGATCAGTTTGTGCATTATATCCTGTTGTTGCACCACAAGAAACTAGAGTTGCACCATACTTTAACAATGTTAATTGTTTATTCCAATGTGTTTCACCAATGTGATCAAATGAGAGATCAATTCCTGGTGCTTCACCTTTTTTCTTTGCTAGATCTTTAGAAATGGCTCTTACTTCTTTATGCCAGTCTTCTTTTCTATGATCTACTGCAAAATCAGCCCCAAGTTCTAGACATTTGTCTAGTTTATCTGGACTTGCAGTTGCAATAACATCACAGTTGTATAACTTTGCAATTTGAATTCCAAAACTTCCCACTCCAGAACCACCACCCATAATTAAGACAGTTTGTCCAGGTGTAATTTTTGCTCTACCAACTAGCATATGCCATGATGTCAATAGTGTCATAGATGCAGCAGCTGCATCATCATATGATACACCTTCTGGAATTTTTGAAACATTAACTTCTGGTAAATGGGTAATTTCTTGGAATGCACCCCAAGTTGGACCAGTTTGGAATCCCCAAATTGTTCTGTTAATACAATCAAACTCTCGTCCATCAGTACATGCTTTACAAACTCTACAGGACATGTTAGAGTGTGATACAACTCTATCTCCTACTTTGATATTTTTAACATCATCACCAACTGCGATTACATCTCCAGCTGCATCAGAGCCTGACACATGTGGTAATGGAACTGGAACTGGTTGACCTCTCATTCCCCAAATATCATTATAATTAAGAGCAGCAGCTTTAACCTTGAAAACTACTTCATCTGCTTTTGGTTTTGGATCATCTATATCCTGGACTTTGAGGATTTTAGCAAAATTATCATCTGGTGCATATTCATTATAAACAACTGCTTTCATGACTAACCCCAGATCTTACCCATAAATAAATTTTAGATTTAGACTCGGTTTATCTTAAAATCGCGTTTTGGTTGTTGAATTGAAAGTAATATTTGCTTTAATTGATCATCATTTAGCTGACCTCTAATTTTTCCTTGAGTTGCCATTCCGATCAAATATTGTTCAACTAATTCACATAGTTCAGCTTTTACCATTTTGATATTGTTTAATCTCATTCGAGCTTCTGGTGAAAGAATTTGTTTTAGAATTTGCTCTTTTTGTGCTACTGATTCGTGATCTTGGTTATGTTGAGGTAATTCGTCAGGTTCTGGAAAACTCATTTTGAATCTAAGTGTATACTTTCAATTGAGGATTTTCAACAATTAGTTCTTTAAGAATTTCTGTTGCAAGTCTATCAAGTTTTTGCATTCCTTGTTTTGAAACAATACGCCCTTTTTTCTCAACTTGCTCAATGTAACCTAATTTTTCTAATCCATGAATTGCATTTCTGATAATTGCACCGCCTGCATCTTTATGATGTGCTGCTCCATATCCTGATGGTTTACCACCACCATATTCATTTCTCAATTCATTTACTCCAATAGGTCCGTTAAGGTAAATTTTTCTCATTAATGATGCACATCTAGTATACCACCAATCTCTGTCTTGTGGTGGTTTGTCGGCATGAGCTCCGCTTTTAACAAATGGAATCCAACTAGGAGCTGGAATATCTTCATTCTTGAGAATTGCAGCTAATTTTCCAATCAATACATCTGCTGGTACGTCGTAAACCTTTGCCATGAACTCAAAAAATTGAGAATCGTCTTATAAATCATTGAGGTATTCTGTCTAGTTTGCTAAACACAACTCAACGCAAAATAGTCGATCTATGATTTTTCTTTAAAGGATTTGGGCATAAATTTGAATCTGTTTCAATTTATAAAATATAATTTATTTTTTGGAATTATCATCAAAATTAATTACTCAATCTACAACAATAATTCCCTTCATGTTGGGATGAATTGATGAATAGTATTCAAAAGAACCGGTTTTATCTGCCAAAAATGTGATAGACTCACTTTGAAAATATCCTAGATCTTTTGTATGAACATTAAATTCATCAATATTCAAATTATGTTTGGAAGACAAACCAAGTTCATTTTTTTCCTCATTAATCAAATGAATCTGAACAAGATTTCCTTTTGATACTTTAATTGATGGCGACATACCTTGAACAGAGGGAACTGTTTTACCACCTTTTGTTGACTGATAATAATAATCTCCTTGGGATGACTTTACGGCTTTTAAAAATATGTTCGAAGGAGGAGAAAAAACAATAGTTTCAGAATTTACTGGAACAAATGAATTCAATATATAAAATACTAAAAATACCGCAATAACTGTAACCACACAAATAGAAATTAAATTACCTTTAGATAATTTTGATTTATTTTTCTGTTTACTTTTCAATATTCAAAGAAGCTATTTTGATGAATATATACAATAATTAACAATGTTAAGCTTTGAGAAATTCAAATTGGAATTAGATAAAATATGTTTTAATAAAATCTATACTTGATCATATTTTATTTTTATATTGAATCAATCAGGTGGTTTTTCTCAAAATTACATGCATGATTGCTTCTTTTGAGTAATCAATTCCATGTTCTTCTTCGGAGTGTTGACCAAATTTTTCAATAACTTGCTCAATTTCCCCCTCAGCTACAAAATCACATTCAAATCCGTAGTCATTACATCTTAATTTTGCCACTCATTTTTCATAAAATTTATCTCTAATATACTTCAGTTAACATTGTTAACTTAAAAATGAAGTAAAATTAATTCTGCAGAAGCAATTTTGGGAATTACCAGTGTCTAATGGCAGTAAATGAAAACTAGAAAACTGAATTGCAATTTTGTAAGTTGTTCATTCCCTATTGGAGTAGTCTGCTTCTGCATTGCTTGATAATTATTTTATTAATATTTAGAACATACTTAACAATGTTAAGGATATTTTATTCCTCATACATTCGTCTATTCCTAGATTTTGTTCTAAGTCGTGCACCACAGCAAGGACATCCTAAATCAGAAGTATCCAAAAAAATTGCACATAAGGAACATCTCTTTTGACCAGATTGGTAACGAGAAATATTTGGAATTGAATCTGCTTTTATTCCTTCACAAATCCCTTTACAGCAAAATGTCATGGCTATGGAAATCTACTCCTTCCTATCTGAAATTTTTCTAATCTCCACCAATCATCATTTTTTCTATTTACAGTATTTTCCTCATCAGAGTCTTCTTTTTTTCTCATAAATCATATGAAAGATGATTTTTTATAAAAATGGATTAACAATGTTAAGTATTTGCTATATACTATCTATTAATTGAGAACATGTTGAGAAATTATAAAAACTCCATTTTTAAAAATAAATCATCAGATATGACAGAACATTATCTAAAAGATTTTGAGGTAAGATCCTTTGACTGATATGGGAAATAACATTCTAAGCTCAATGGATCTATTTATTGAAAAAATTCAACAGCTTAGAGGATTAATGCTTGGAGTGTCATTCTCGGCACTTATTTTAGCTCCTCTAGCAATAGGAATCTCTCTGTATCTACTTACGCATCCAAAATTTTTTCATTTAGTTGAAAATGAGAATGATTTTGCAATACTTTTAATGGTTTTCTTGACAGTAGTTTTAGTTACTTCGGGGATCTGGCTGATAACTGGCGTGCAACAATTTAGATCCCTTTCTAATTGGAACAAAAGATATGCAAATTATTTGAAAAAACGAGAAGATTTGGATAAAGATATTTCATCAAAATATAACCTAGATGAATAAAATACATCCTAAATTCAGTGAAGAATCAGAGGATTTACCACTTCTTGGAAATAGTTTTTCATATGGCTCTAAGATCTCATGACAAAAATTCATCCCCTTATTTGTCACTTTGAATAACGTGATTGTTCTTTTTCCATCAGCAATTTCTTTTCTTTCTATTATTTCATTTTGTTCTAAATTATCTAATATCTGCTTATGCTTTGAAATATTTAATCCACAAAAGCTAAACAATGAAGTCTGATTGAGTTGTCCATACTCAGATAAAGTAAGAATAATATCTTTAACAATATAGATTCGATCTCTATATTTTTTAGAGGTAGTCAATAATGTTATTCATATTATGAGTCTTTAACTATTTTTACAAATCAATGGTTGATTAACAATGTTAAGCAACTCCTTATAATCAAAAAATTTCTCAACAAAATATGAAGCCAAAAATATCCTTTAATAAAATCAGGGTAAAAAATATCTTAAAGAGAGAAACTACATTTTCGAACAAGTGTTCAATTTGCAATATGGAGTTTACTGATCCTGAGAGAACTAAAAAACACATGATAAAGGCACACTCTAAACCAAAACGCGAAAAATAAAATTAGGCAATATGCAAAAAATATGGTTTTTTGTGAATAAATTTGAAATTGATGTTTTTTCATCAGTATTTTTAAAGAAATCTTTTATTCTAATTTCACGTTATACTAGCATGGTTTTCAGACCATATCTTGAGACTGTTTATGGATGTGTCAAGTAAAAATGGCAAAAGCCTATGTTATGATGAATTGTGATTTGGGTTCTGAAAAAGAAGTAATTGCATCACTAAAAAAAATTGATTCTGTAAAAGAGGTTCACGGAACACTAGGACTATACGATATTATTGTTCAAATTGAAACTGAGACAGAGGAAAAAATTCAGAAAGTTGTTACAGGTGTAATTCGAAAGATGCCAAAAATTCATTCCACAGTAACTTTGACTCGCTCAGAATCAGGAGAATTATTTCAGACATCTGAGAAACTAATTGGAATGATGTTAGGAAAAAATGAATCTCAAGCATATGTTGTTATTCATTGTGATAAAGGAGAAGAATTTCCAACACTGAAGAATCTAAGTCATATACCAGAAGTCAAAGAAGCAGATGTAGTGTTTGGGTTCTATGATGTAATTTGTAAAATAGAAGCTCCAGATGATAAAACCCTAGAAAACATCATCACCAAAGCCATAAGATCTCTTCCTCATATTAAATCAAGTATGACTCTAACCATAATTAATGAACAAGAAGCAGAATAATCAAAAGATCATAGTTTGAAATTTGTTTAAAATGTTATTGAGATATTATTTTACGATAAGTATGTCCGCACAGATTACAAGTAATTCTGATCGACTTGACAGATGCCCTTCCTAGTCGAATTCTTGAATTTATTCCAGGTGCAATAAAGGACTTGCATTTTTTGCAGTAAACCATCCTAAGATGATATGGCATTCTAATTTTGTGTTTTGAGCTAATCCTTCTTGCAAGTGATGCTTGACGTTGAGATAGTTCAGGATCTTTTGTTGCATTTGAAATTGCATTATCGATTAAAATTTGCATTCTTTCCATTGCAATTTTTCTAATTGATGGTTTCACAATAATGATACTTTGTAGACCTAAAAATTACTTCTCATTACTATGGATAAAGATGCAGTCAGCGGGATTCGAACCCGCGTCACAGGGTTGGAAACCCCGAATACTAACCAGGCTATACTATGACTGCAACAGATTGCAAATTTCTGGACCTACATAAAAATGGTTTTTTCATACTCGTAAAGCATTCTAGCAATAACAACATGAGCTTCAAGTGATGTTTCTCCAACAGAAAATAGATCAGTGAATTTATTTTTGATTGAATCAGAGAAATGTCCCTTCTGAAAACCTCCAATCACAACACATGAATCATCATCTAATGTAGTACTAATTTTTTCAAATGAACTTGTTTTTCCTGTAGTTGATAATCCTACAACTTTTGATGGATTGATCTGGTTAACTAGCTCAGAAAAAGATTGATCTTTAATTGACAGGAGTTCATTGTCATTAACAGTAATTTTTTTCTCCAAGAATAATTTTTCAAAAAGTCCTTCAAATCTATGATATGATTTTGGAATATGGACATTTTCTCCAATAGAGATTACTTTATCATTAATGGTATGAATGAAGATTTTGATTTTATTTTCATAATATAGTGGGATTGTTGTAGCCTCTAAAATTGAAAAGTGAACTAAATCTGGTCTTCCTCTTTTAATTTCATTTTTAATTCCTTTCATTGCAGCAAAGTGCCAAGAATTATCTAATAGAATTTCTGAATAGTCTTTACCAAGTTTTCTTTCATGAGATATTACTGAGGGATGATCTTTCATCTCATTAGGAATTGTTTCAATAGAAGATTCGGCTAGAATTAAAGAAAGCATCTTAATTGATCATTTCTACTTGATTTTTAAATTCATTCCATCCTGGTTTTTGATTTCCGTTAACATCAACTAATCCTGCATGACAGATGTAATGGTTTAATCTCTCAATTACATATTCGCTACTTCCTAAACCAGAACCACCACCAACACTGATTTTTTCATCACCAATATTTTCTTGCGCCAAGACGCATGTGTTCTCTGGTCTGTCGTACTGTCTATACCACGTCATAAATTCAATATTTGATTCATTTTTAGAGTAAAACTCGAATAGTTGTTGCATAAAATCACTCTGAGATTCTTCACTTCCACCAACAAAATCAGATGTACTCCAGCTAATCTCAAATAATGCTATTTTTTTATCAGGAATAATCTCAAATATTTGATTAAGATCATCTTTTGTTTCCTGGGGAGATTTTACAATATCATTTAGACTATCAACAGGAAAATATGAAAATGCTACAAAATCACCTATTGCTAATTCTTTTACAATATTTGTCAGGTCTTTGTTTATTGTATGATGCAATGCAAATGAATTTCCAAATTTCACATCTGGATGTTTCTCCTTTATTTTGTCATAAACTCCTGTAAAGAATTCCTTGTAAACTGGAATATTTTGCTCATAATATCTAAATTGAGATTCTGTTTCACCTGCAATAATTACTGAATCAATAATGTGGTATCTAGATAAAATTGCATCAAGTGCATCCACTAGTCTGTCTTCACCTATTGCATTAATGGATGGTTTTCCAATCCAATTAGGAAAAGGGCCAAGTGTTTCCCCATTAATAATTGAGAAAAACAAAGTGACTTTTAGATTATTTTTTTCATTTAATCCCATCATAATATCTGATTGTCTCCAATCAAATTCTCCACGCTGAGGCTCTATTATGTTCCAGAATAGATACACATTACTTCTTCCTATACCAGTAGTTGATGCATCTGTAAAGACTTGATCGAGTTGTTGTAGTGATGTAGATTGACTGGGTGTGTTAATTACCAAACCGATTTTTTCATTAGTTTTTTGAGTAATTTCTGAATTAGGAATGGTCAAAACTGCGGCTGCAATTGCAATAATTACTGTTATTCCTATGGCTATGCCTAGAACTTTCTTTACCACACGGATTCAAAATGAAAAGGAAGTAAAAAAGTTGTGATTCTGAGATTATCCAGAAGTACAACCACTGTATCCGCATTCAATACAGATACTGCATCCTTCTACAAAGACAAGGCTGTTTTTGCATGTTGGACATAGACGATCTTCGGGAATATCTTCTATCTTCTGAGGTTCCATTTTGATTTCTTCGTCATGAACTTTAATTGCAAGTGCTGCATTGACTTGAGATTTGACGTAAGGGTTTGTAATTTTCTTAGTGATGTATTCAGTGATATATTCACTTGGAGTTACATCAAAGGTCTTCTCTGCATTTTCACTAGTCATGTGAAGTACTTGTTTGTGTCTTGAACCGTCACGATAAACGGTAATTCCTTTTAGTCCTATTTCATGTGCTAACAGATATGCAGATTTTACATCTTCTGCTGTTACATCATATGGCATGTTGATTGTTTTTGCAATTGCATTTCCAATCCAGTCTTGCCATACACCTTGAGCCATGAGATGATCAGCCCAATGAATATCCATTGCAGTTACAAAGACATCTTGCATCCATTGAGGAATTTCAGGAATTCCTTTCAATGAACCGTAGTTGTCTGCAATCTTTGCAAGAATTTCATCATTGTAAAGACCTTCTTCTTTTAGGACTTCTTCGACAATCTTGTTGGTATAGAAGAATCTTCCAACTGTTACTCGCTTCTCAAATACAAGAGCAAATGCAGGTTCCATTCCATTTGAACAATCTGCTATCATGGATAGTGTTCCTGTTGGAGCAACTGTAGTTGTCAAGACATTTCTTATTCCATACTTTTGGATTTTATCAATTAGTGCATCCCATTCATAGGAGTGAGCTTCTTTTGGTTTCTCATAGTATCCTGCAACTGGAATCTTTCCTTCAGGATATTCAGTCTTTGAACAAAGTGGGAACTCACCTCTAGATTTTGCAAGTGCTACACTTTCTTCCATTGAATAGTAGGTTAATGCTTCGGAGAGTTTTGATTGTAGTTCATAACCTTCTTTGGAGTTATATGGAATCCTTAATTTGTATAGAAGATCTGCAACTCCCATAACACCTAATCCAATTCTTCTAGATTCTTTTGATGCAACATCAATCTCTGGTACTGGATAGTTGTTTACATCAATGATGTTATCAAGGAATCTTGTTGTCTTTCTGATTGTTTCTTCATATCTTTGCCAATCAAATTCATAACTTCCATCTGCTTGGCGTTTTACTAGATTGACCAAATTGATAGAACCAAGATTACAAGATTCGTATGGATAGAGACTTTGCTCACCACATGGATTTGTAGCTCTTAATGGTGCTTGTCTAGCTTTGGCAAACACATTGTATTTGTTAATTTGATCAAAGAAGATCAAGCCAGGTTCTGCACTCTTCCATGCAGATAGTGCAATTAGATCAATGAGTTGGTGTGCATTGATTTCTTTTACTGGTTTTTTATCACGTGGACTACGCAAAACATAGTTTCCATCACTAGTGTTTACTAGTGCATGCCAAAAGTCTTCCCAGATTCCCACACTTACATTAAAGTTCTCTAAGATTCCTGGTTCTGTTTTATTGGTAATGAATTTCTCAACATCAGGATGCCATGCTTCAATGATTCCCATGTTAGCACCACGTCTTTTTCCTCCTTGTTTTACAACTTCAGTTACGGTATTGATGATGTTCATAAAAGATACCGGACCTGAGGCAACACCAGAAGTTGAGGCAACAATATCACCTTCTTCACGCAAATCAGAGTAGTTTATTCCTACACCACCGCCAGATTTGAAGATCAATGCTGCATCAGATGTGGATTTCATTATTTGCTCCATACCATCTTCCATTCCTAAGACAAAGCATGCTGATAGTTGTCCCAATCTTCCTCCAGCATTCATCATTGTTGGTGAATTTGGTAGAAAGTCTTGTGCAGTCATCAATTCAAGGTACTCAGTTATTTTATCTTCATAACTATCTAGTTTCTTGGCTGCAAGTAATGTCAATAGATCTTTGAAACTTACCTTCATCTGACCTTTGTTTGCAAGTGTAACATAGTGATTGATTAGTGCTCTAAAATGCCACTTGTTAAAGAAATAAGAGCCTACTTTGAATTTATAATCAAAGGCATCTAATTTCTCAAGATAAGATTTTGCTTCTTCTACATCTTGTTTGGTATGTCCAGATTTGTCAAATAGTTGTGCGTCATAAAGAATATCACCAATTCCAACTAGGATTGCAACTCTTTCAAACATCTGAGTAGGTGATTCAATGATTTCATTTTTGCCATTTCTGAAAAGATATCTTGATGCTAAAACCCTAAGACAATTCAAATCAAATTTCTTAGAAACTGGATCTAGATTTTTTAGATTTAAGACCTTCTTCTTTTCGTCTCTTAATTTTCTTCTCTCATGTCTGTAAACGATATAGGCTTTGGCAATATCGCTATTTCCACTATCAATTAATGTAGACTCTACAATATCTTGAATGTCTTCAACTGTAGGTGTTCGAGAACTAGTAAATCCTTGTTCTACTAATTTATCAACAACTTTTCCTGCTAGTTGATCGGCTAAACCACGGTCGGCTTTAGAGGTGGCAGCCAATGCCCTATAGATGGCATTTGAAATTTTATTTTTATTGAAAGCCGTTACTGCGCCACTGCGCTTACGGATCTCACTGATCGTATTTTCTATTTGTGAATTATCCAATTATAATCTCCCCGCAATGGGTAAGAAAGATGTGGATATAACTTGTGTGCTCGAAAAGTTTTGATCTTGGCCCATTAAAGAGTCAATTTTTTTAACACCACTACTATGAACTTCATACTGGCATAACATTCATGGTAAACGACGATGATCGCCGGAACGTATAATGATCAAAATATTTTAAGAAATGATCGTTACTAGTTTTTCATTTACGAATATCAGACAACATATGGTGACTTGCACTTTGGACACTTGTCTTCAAATAGCTCTTCCTTGAATCCACATTCACCACATATTGAAATTTTCTTAACAGGCTTGAAAGAAGATGTAAGTTCTGATGCCTTTTCAATGGATTTTTGGATTTCTTCAGGCTTTGCGTTCTTGTCAATATCTAATGTTACAAGTAAGCCACCATTGAGTAACTTTGATAGTTTGTTACATTCAGAAATAGGTTCACTCTTAGCAGTAAAATCGGAAATCTCAGATGAATTAATCACGACACCTTGTGAATAATAGTCCGTATCCATTGAATTCAGAGAGGAATTTTTACCATATTTTTCCCCATCAAGTAAAGCAAAACGAGCAGAGCCTTCTGTTTCAGTCATACAAATAGCCACAGGATCGCCCAATTCTTTGCCTTTTTTGGCACCAACATCAACAGCAGTCTCAATGACTTTGTGTAGAATATCTCGTCCTTCTTTGTTATCTTGGAATCCTAATATGTTAAAGACTGCTTCTTTGAGTCCAACCAAATTTACAACAAGTGATACAGAACTTCTTTGCATGTATTGTGTGTTCTTTGCAAGAATTGGATTTAGTCCTCTTCTTGTAAGATCTGAGATCTCTTTCTTTCTTAATGCCATAGAAGATAGTGCTGGCTTCATTAATAATGCAAGTCTTGCTCTAAAGTAAGTTTCATCTTTGTTTGATTCAAATGCAAGTCTAGGAAGGTTAATTGAAACAGATTGCAATGTTATTGAAAGCGGACTAGTGGTCTTTGTTGATCCATTTGTAACACCTAAGCTAGATGTTTGTCCTTTAGCAAACATTACCTTACCACCTAATGAAATAATTTCAGCAGCTGATTGAGAAACATCAGTTATCTTTCCTTTGTCATGATCAATTATCAAACCAATTTTTGGTATTGGAGTGATCTTTACGTAATTTTTGTATGCATTAATAATTGAATTAATTATTTTAGTATCAGTACCTAATTGTAGTCTAATTGATACAACTGTACTTGTTTTGTTATATTTTGAAGTTGTAGATGCAGTTGAAAATGCATCAGTTAATTTTTGTTCTAGGTCTGGGAGTGATTTTGAATGTTTTGTAAACAATGCAACCAATCCATCAAGCACAATTTCTTGTGATGCTTCCTTTGATAGAAGAGATATTGCAATGGATAATGCAGTTGTAATCTCATCAAGTTGTTTTGATGAAGAAATTCTTGAGACATCAAGATATTTTCCACCAAGATCAATTCCATCTTCAATCAATTCTTTAATGTTAACAAATATTGTATCAGGAATCATAGACCAAATACCAGGATTAGTAATATGCAAATCACCAGAAAGATGGGAATCTGCCACATCTTTTGGAAGTATGTTTGTAAGTAAGTGCTCAGCGAAGACTCTCTGTCCAGTGTTAAACAAGAGACCTTCAGCACCATTATCTACATTATCCAAGTTTGAGATCATTTCTTGAACGTCATAAACAGGCAGACCTAGGCGTGCAAGTTTGTTCCTATATTCCTCATGACCATGCTCAAGAAGAACAGAATTAACCATTTCTCTAATCAGTGAGCCTGTAAGATAGGTAGTTTGATATTTGTAAATTCTATTTTCAACTTCTTCGGTAATTTTTTGTGCTAGTTCTAGTGGCAAACTGCCTTCACGAACTAGTGATTGAATAATTTTATGAGAATTAAATTCTTCAATTGATTCATGTGATGTTCTAACATACATCTTTCCACTTTCAATAATTGATCTTTCTTCAATTTGTCTAGCTAAACTCAAAACTAATTTTCCCAAATTTGTAATTGTGTATCGTCTTTCAGATTTGTTAAGTGCAACAAGGGATTGTCTTAATAATTTTCTCAAGTGGTATGCAAATTTACCACTCTCTTTTTTGGACTTGAATCCTGCCAATGATTTTAGCTCTGAATAGGTCAATGGTCCCTTGGAATTTAGGATTCGAAGGATATCGATTCTATTAGGACTTGCCATGACAGAAAAGATCATTCTAACACGTTTCGATGTAGACTGCAGGATGCCACTTCTCTTTGGTTCAGAGATCTCTTCGGCTAATTCCATGAATCATTTACAAAATAAGGAGTAAATAAGACTTATGACTAGAACATTTCAGAGTCTTTTTAGATCAGTTTTGTTATTTCAAAACAAAGATTTTTAGATCAGAAACTTGATTTTCAAATTCTTAATTAAATTTCAAAGTTTAAGATCAATTTTCTTGTACATCAAGGGAAAACTCAGACGTTGAAAGTTTCTGTCCACAAGATGGACATTTTCCACTATAAGGATTCATTACATCTTTTAGAGATTTTAACATCTTCATGTTTGTAATCTTCTCTCCACACTTTCCACATGTTACTTCTACTGACATGAAAATGATCAGATTTACAAAATAATTAAGAATCGATTTTGAATTTTTTTAATTAATCAAGCAAATAATTTTACTGCTTTTTAATTATAATTCCACAGTTATCTTCAAAACCAGCAATTCTGGCTTTTGTTCCAACTGGAAGATCTGCAGGAGTAGCAATACCTGCCATAAATCCAGAGATTCTCAAATCAGATTGGTCTAATTTTAGGACAACAAAGGCATATGGAGTAAATTTTTCAAAGCCTGCAGGAGCCACTGTAATAATGGTATAAGTTGCAATTGTGCCTGTTCCATCTAATAAAACATCTTCAAATCCCTTGCTACCACACTTTAGGCAATAATAAGCAGTTGACAAGTGAAGGTAACCACATTCAGTACATTTGTGAACTAGAAGCTTACCTTCTTTAGCATGTTGGATAAGTTGCTCTTCAACAGTCATTTTATACACTTTGGAAAACATGAACTGCACAACTTGCACCAGTTGCACCAAAGTTATGCGTTAAGCCAATCTTTGCATCTTTAACAGTTCTTTCACCTGCTCTTCCAGTTAGTTGATCAAATACTTCGACTACTTGTCCAACACCTGTTGCTCCAATTGGATGTCCTTTTGATTTAAGACCACCTGATGGATTAATTGAAATATCAGAATTTAATTTTGTTCTACCTTCACGAACAGCTTGAATTCCTTGTCCTTTATCAAAGAATCCTAGATCTTCAGTGTCAACTACTTCTGCAATTGTAAAACAATCATGTACTTCTGCAAAGTCAACATCTTTTGCAGTGATTCCTGCCATTTTGTATGCTGCTTCTGCTGCAATCTTTGTACTAGGAATTGTTGTCATGTGTTCACGTCCTTGTAATGCTGCAGGTGAACCACCACGACCAGAACCAATTACTTCAATGTAATCACCACCATGTTCTTTTGCAAACTTTTCAGAACAAAGAATAACAGAGCTTGCACCATCAGAGAATGGACAGCAGTCATAAAGTTTGAGAGGACTAGCAACTACTGCAGACTTCATTACATCTTCAATTGTAATTTTCTTTTGCATGTGAGCTTTAGGATTTAGAAAACCATTATCATGGTTCTTTACTGCAACTGCTGCAAAGTCTTCTTCAGTTGCATCAAATTCTGTCAAGTAAGCTCGTGCCATAGATGCAAACAAACCTGGAAACGATGCACCAGCTTGACCTTCATAGAAAAAATCTGAACAGTATGCAAAGTAAGTTGTAGTCCATTCGGTTCCTGTATGAGTTACTTTTTCAACTCCAGTAACTAAAAGACAATCATAGAATCCTGCTGCAACGTTGGCATATGCTTCTCTAAATGATACAGAACCACTTCCACATGCAGACTCTATTGTTAATGATGGTTTATCGGGAATTCCTAATCTACTCATTAAGACAGGTCCAAGATGTACCTGTTTGTCAGCAACTCCAAATACGTTTGAGATGTATGATGCTTTGACATCTTTTGGAGAAATTCCTGCGCTTTCGATGGCTGAAACTGATGCTTGAGTAGTGATATCAGCAATACTTTCATTTAGTTTTCCATATTTGGTGCTACCTGCACCAAGAACGCAAACCTTTTCCACAAATGTCGCTGACCTGAATCCCTATAAAAATTGTTTTAGTAAAACCATCAGAGAAAATGCCACCAAAAAAATCCAGTCTTCAAACTATACAGATCAAAAAGAGTACAGTTAGGCATACTGTAAAAAAGTCAAAGTCAAAAACAAGTGTCTTCAAAAAAGAGATCATTCAATATTTGGACATTAATGGATATCTTTCATGGTCCTCAAAAGATAAAAAATACATGATACTTGGAACAAATTCCCCAAAAAATGGACTGGTTCCATGTCCTCAATGTAAATTAGGAGAATTGATGGTAATTAGATCTAGAACAACACGAAAGCGATTCATGGGTTGTTCTAACTTTTATGGTGGTTGCAAAGCATCATCCCCATTATTACAAAAGGCTAGACTTAGGGCAACAAAGAAACCATGTGAAGTATGTATGTGGCCAATGGTGATTTTCAGATATTCAAGAAATCAGAAATGGACAAAACAATGCTCAAATTTTAGTTGTGAGAGCAGAAAGCCCAAAACTAAATAGAATAGACACTTGCTCTTCTGTTTTTCAGTAAAGGCAAGACTTTGCGTGTTTGCTTTACGTTGTTAAGATCAATTTTGGCATAGCCAATTCCTTGTTTCTTTTTCATATCAAGTAAGATCTTGCCATATGGATCAACTACAAGACTTCTTCCACAGTAAATATTTCCAACTTGATCTGGTGCAATTACATAGCAACCATTCTCTATTGCACGTGTTTTGTTAATTGTTATCCAATGCTCTTCTTTCATATTGCCTTGTACCCATGCAGAAGGTGCAATTAATACTTCAGCGCCAGATAATGCAAGTGATCTTGACATCTCTGGAAATCTAAGATCATAACAAATCATCATTCCAGCTTTTCCAAGTGAAGTCTGTACTGGTTTTGCAATCTTTGAGCCTGATGTCATTTTGTCTGATTCTCTAAATCCGAGTGCATCATAAAGATGAATTTTTCTATATGTCGAGATTACTTTGCCAGACTTGTCAATTACAAATGAAGTGTCATACACACGATCTTTTTTCTTGCTCTTCTCATAAAATGATCCTACAACTTGAATTTTATTCTCTTTGGCCGCCTTTGCAATTGTTGAGACAAAATTACCACTAATTGTTTCAGCTAGGCTTGCAAGCTGTTTTGATGTTTGAGTGGAATTTGTGTAAAACATCATAAATTCTGGAAATGCACATAATGTAGCATTCTTTGAGGCTGCTTTTTGAATATACGAGATTATTTTTTTGAGATTGTTTTCTTTGTTAGTTGATGCCTTGAATTGCACAACTGCTACATTCATGAAAGATATTAAGTAATTGAGAATAAAAGGATAAACCATTGGTACAACCACTAAATGTACCATTTTCTTATTATGCAAATTCATTGAAATAATTTTAAACTGACCAGTGTGTATGTCAACCCTGACTGGGGGAAATTCCAGTCAATTAATTTTCATTTTGAAAAAAAATTGTCTAAAGTATAAAGTAGACATGGAACTTAAGACCAGCAACGATTAGTTGATTGGTGAGAGTTCCAATTAAGTAAGATTTTGTAATTTAGTATTTAGATCATACTGATGATTCCTACTATTCTCTTTTATACAAAAATTACAAAACAATTAGTGGTATTACTTTAGTGAGTCATCTGCTAGTTTACCATCGTCCAGGGATTGGGCACTTTAGCCCAATCTTCTTAATTAAAATAATAAAAAACTAGATGTAGGTTTTCTAATCTACAATTGTTTTCCAGCTAAGAACCAGTTTTCTTTTGGATTGTCTTCAAAAACAACAATAACGTGACTCTCTTTTGTATTTAGAATCTTAACTGCTGATTCTGTGATTGCTTTTGCGTACTCATCTTTTTGTTCCTGTGTTCTTCCAGGATACATCGATACTGTAATCAATGGCATAAGAAAATCAAACAGGCTCAGTGATTTATTCTTTCAATAATCTGGTCTGTATCCGTATCTTGTACCGTATGTATATTCAGAACTGTGTGTTTTTTTGTATAGATATCCAGTTGCAAATCCAATTGCAAATCCTCCAATGTGTGCCATATATGCTACACCTCCTCCTGCAACACCAAAGCCACCAATGAAAAATGGCAATAGGTTTTGGAAGACTAACCAAAATGGCAAAAACCATTTTGCCTGAATATGCATCATTCTCCAGAAAAAGCCCAACATAAGAAAAGTGGTAATTCGGACTCTAGGAAATATTGCCAAGTATGCTCCAAGTACTCCAGATATTGCCCCTGATGCACCTACTGCAGGTATAGAACTTGTTGGATCAATTACAATATGAGCTAACCCTGCACCAGCTCCCCATGCAAGATAAATTAACAGAAATTTTGCTTTACCAAACTTTAGTTCAATGTTATCACCAAATATCCACAAAAACAACATGTTACCACCCAAATGCATCAGACCACCATGCATGAACATTGAACTAAGTAATGAAAAATACGGAGTGTCAGGACATGAGATTCCAGGTTGAATCATAGATGAAAAGCCAGTAATACAACTGGGAACTGCGCCCCATTCAAAAAACATTAACGCAGCTTGTGAATTAGAAAACTCCCAGAATTGCCCAGTAAAAGCAATTTCATACAAAAATATTGCAACATTAATTATGATTAAACCAATAGTTACTTTTGGTTTGAATCCTGGTGGATGGGGATTTTCATCTCTTAATGGAAGCATTGCTCATCTTGACTGATTAAAATTTCTATAATAAGATTATTTTAAAAAATAGATGAGAAACATGATATTCTATATTTCTCACCTAACTATGGCGATATACTGAATTAATTAAAAAACAAATTATAAGAAAATAGGTACATTCGTAGGATGTATTAAAAATAAAAAGAAAAAATGGATTTAAAATCCTATAGTTCTGAGCATTTATCAGAGTTTGTATCAATGACTCCACGAATAAATTCGTCAGAACCACTTAGATGTACATTTACATCTGTATCTCTGTTACAAAGTGCATCAATTTGACTTGTCAAGGTTTTGGTGTTATGTCCATGGCCATGATGATCATGAGTCATATCAGTATCATCCCAGATTCCAGAGAACGTATGACCTACAATTTTTAGATCATTATCATCTATTGGGCCTACAATGTTTAGAAGATGTTCTCCAGTATGAATTCCTCCAGGAGCAGCATGGATATGGAGTTTAGTCACATAATATTCCAATCCTTTTCCTGAATTCTTGTCTTTACCATTACCATCTTCCCCTACAGAACCAACATCTACTTTATTCAATACAATTTTGTATTGTAGTTCTGTGGCGTCATCATTAAACCAAAACATTGCTTTTCCTTTTGTATCATTAGTTCCCTCTGCAGTTAAATTAGCTATTAAATCTGGTTGACCGTTACCAGATGGTTTTGCTAAAGCGTCAGGTACTGCAGTTATTGCAATTACTGTAATTGCAAAAATTGCTACAATAGACAGTCCTAAAACTGAGTTGTTTTGTTTCATAAAAGAAATTCAGAGATATTTTATTAAATAGATCTGGGTTGTTCGTCGAATGTACCAATCATATTACAATAATATTTCTTTTAACAAGATTTTCAATCATATTTAGAAATTCATCATCTGAAATTTTTTCTTCATACCACCAACTAACAGGGATCTTCATCCATTGTGGGATTGTCCATTTAGACTCTGAAACAATCTCCTGTTGAGGAACAAAGATTATTTGTTTTTCAAACAAAAAATCAATTCCTTCTAAGAATTCTGAATCAGAGATTTGATCAGTTGTCCACCATTGAGCATTAGTTTTGATAAATTGTGGAATTTTAGATAAATTTGGAGGTAATCCCTTCTCAAATCCGGTAATTTTTAAAATTCCTTGAGATTGAGGTTTAACATTAAAGGCCACATGCCACTGACCCATCTCATCTACACTTTGGATAAACTCGACTGGTTCATCATTAATTGTAACATCAAATTTTTCTTGGCCTGAGATTGGTGGAAACTCAAAATTTGCATAAGTATCAAGAGGGTAACTATTGTATCCACGCATGGTAAGTATGGTACCATCATCACTGAATTTGGCGGCTGAATACCAAGCTCCTGAATCATATCTGAAATCAAAGTCTCCATCGTTTTTCTTTACAGATATTGGGATTACCGTAGTATCAACTGGTGCAAAACATGAATAGAAACGAACCGGTTCAGAAACGGAGGGATCAGGATATATCGTAAAGTTTAGAATTTCGCCTGGTTCAATTTTTTTAATAGGTTCAATGTTTTGAGCTACATCTAAGATAAAAGTTTCATAACCATGTACGATTGCAAATATTTTAGGATTATACACTGTTTGAGTTCCTGTGTTTTCTATTCTACCAGTAACATGACCATCATCATGTGTTATTAGAGATTTATCATAAATAATTTGAATTGGAATTGAATTTTTTTCAGTTTTCACATACTTTAATTCTGCGTTTAACAAAGTAGGTTCTTCAGCTTGAATTTCAGGAAATTTTAATTTGAATGGAATATCAGTCATTGCTGGAATTGGTACATGATGTAGAGTTTGTGAAACTTTTTTTCCATCATCAATAACAGATATTGTAAGGATTGGAATTACCGCAAAGTCATTTTGATTTTTAACATTTCCAACTACGGTATATACGCCATGAGCATCAAAATATCCTAAATATTCTTGTAATGGAACATAGACATCTGCAGATGCCTGAGGAATTAGAGAGACTAAAAAGAAAAATCCAAGTAAAATAATTTTTGTATGGATACTTTTAGAAGGAATTAATGATATCTTCAAATCCAGATGTTGGCTTTTCAAGTAATCCCGGTCTATAATCTTCAACTAATTTATCTATTACATCTATTGCTTTAATATGATATCTCTTTTTTAGGTCTACAGGTTTTATCTCAACTAATTCATCATCAACTAGTTGTGAAAGATATAGTGAAACGGTAGAAGGAGATTTTTTGACTTCTTTTACTATTTGACTAAATTTTAATCCATCTTCTTTGACTATAGCAAATAAAATATCTCTTGGAGTTTGTTTTCTTAATGCCTTGATAACTAGAGATTCATCTTCGGTAATATAAGGCGGATAGAATCTAGTTTGTCGTGGACCACGTACAACCTTTATGATACCATTTTTTTCTAGTTTCCCCAAGTAATGACTTAGTACACCATTTTTTAATCCTGATGAACGCATAATTTCACGGAACTGGATTCCAGGATTGGTATCTATGATTTGTTGAATTTGTGAATCTCTATCAGTCATTTCTAAACACTCCTAAAGCCAATAATCCCAAAGTAATAAAAGTCAACAAGTGTCCAACCTCTGGAAATGACATTCCACCAAGATCGTAAATATTTGGCCATGTTGCATCAACTAGCAAAACAACTTCAGCTACAATAAAGTTGGAAAATGCTATAGCACTAAGCAAAAGACGTTTTGTTTTTAATCTAAAATATGCGATTATAGCTAACACTGAAATAAAAACTGCAAGTGTGATTCCACCAACATGCAAGAAAATATGCGCCAAATGATAACCATGTAAAAGATGTGGAATGATAATTGGCAAAGCAAGAATAGCTACTACTCCTGTAACTACAACTGAAAATAATGTTGATTTTCTTTCAACAATTCTTTCGGGTCTAAACAATGTATAGAAAATTGGTCTAATTATTGATTTAAACCGACTGGTTCAATTCTCGAACTGTATACGATCAAACACGAATAATTCCATTTTGAATTAGAAATTGTAGTCCCTGAACAAATGTTTCGTTATCAATTTGACCATCAGCCCACCAGCCTGCATTATTTCTAATCCATGATGGAATTGTCTGTGATTCAGCATTCTCTTTTTGAGTTTCAGGTATTACAATAATTTTATTTTTAATCAAGTATTCAATTCCTTGAATAAAGGTAGTATCATCAATTTGTTCATCAGACCACCATAATGCATTATTTCTAATCCAATCAGGAATTGTAATTTCATTACTTGTATTTGTGATTCTATCAATTACTATTGGGATGGATGCTCTTGCACGATCATTTCCATCTAAATTTTTAAAATTAAGATAGACAATACCTGAGATATCGTTTGGGATTATAATATCAACAACATTATGTTCATCTTTAGAATCAGTGCTAATACCGTTATGTTCAAAGATTACTTTGTTATTGTGAGTAATTGATAATTCATATTTTGTAGATATAGGCTTGTTTTTTAAGAAAATATCTGTAATATCAAAAATTATTTTAGCATTAGAATTTGATTTTAGATTTTCTGGCTCCCAAGAAACAAGAATTCTAAATTGACCATTATCAGTAACTGAGCTTAAATGGGTTTTTTGTTGGTCTGGTGTTATTACAAAATTCATAACCCCATCTACGGTATTATTTTCAAAAACATGCATCAGTTCTTTTTGATAAATTATAAAATGAACGATCCTCCCATCAGAGAAAAAATCATCAATGTTGACAATGTCTGGAGATAATTGTATTCCATTAACATACATTGTAAACCCAGACACTAACAAGTCACCAAATTTTTTTGGAATTACTAATTCTTGATGAACAACTGATGTTTGATTAATGTTTGATATGCTCCAATCAAATGGCATGGAATATTTGATCTCTTTTTTATTAGGATTATAGTCAAAATCAGAAATCTCATCATAGTATGTAATTACATTGATATTTTGTTCTCCAAAGTTAGGATCAACAAAAACATGTCTAGTTGTTTGTGCAACAGAGATTCCCGCATTGAATTCAAGTGGTTTTCCTAATTTCTTTGAATATCCTTCAGCAGTTAGTATCTTAATATCAAATTTGTATAAACCACCCTCACTAAGTTTTGGCCCCTTTACATGAACCATTCGGCTTTCAAGACCTATCAATGATCCAAAAAAATTAACACCATTGTCTTCTTCAATTTTAATAGAATCAGTATCTTCTGAAACGAAATTAAAAACTATGAATCCATTATCAGCTTTAAATTCACGTTCAAAAAGAAATTTTTCTCCACGCTCTGATTTTATTAAAAATGTAACATCTTTTAGTGTAATTTTAGATTCAAAATCAATTAATGAAATTGAGATTTGCTGAGCATCATTTGTATTAGGATCACTTTTTGAGGAAGAGACTTCCAATGTAACTTGTTTTCCATTAAGTTCTACTGGAGGAAATGTTTCACTTCCAACACCATGCCCATAAGAATAATCAAGCATAAACATTGATGAAAAAATCAGAACTATGATTAGTAGGTAAAAGTTCAATCTATGTCCACTTTGTTGGATCTTTTTTTCGAACTTCTTTTCCATCAATAGTTATTCTATCTTTTTCTTCAAATACAGTGTGCCATTTGCCATTACTTGGAAAGATTTTGTTCATTTCCTCAACTTTATCATTTGTAGGTGCTTTGTTCATTAATGCACCCCATCGCATGTTAGGAATTTTTGGCATGATATCATTGATGTCTTTCATGATTTTTCTTATCTGAATTTATTTAAAAATCTATGACTGTATCTTCATTATTCCTTCTTTGATCAAGTATTGTATTCCTTGAACAAAGGATGAATCATCAATAGAGCCGTCTGCCCACCAGCCTGCATTATTTTTAATCCATGATGGGATTTCATTTGAAGCTAAACCTGTACCTTGGGTAGTTGGTGGAATCCTCATTATTCCTTCTTTGATCAAGTATTGTATTCCTTGAACAAAGGATGAATCATCAATAGAGCCGTCTGCCCACCAGCCTGCATTATTTTTAATCCATGATGGAATTTGTTCTTTTTGGGATGTCATAGGACTACCAGGTCCAACTTCAATTATTGCTGAACCAATGCCTGCATATTTTGGATTATAATCTAAACCTGTTCCATAAACCCAAACATCAATTCTAATTTGACCCTCTGATGGAACAAAAATTCTTTGAATATCTAGTCCTTCAATTGAAACAATTCCTGGACTCACTGTATCAGTACCAACATTTCTAGTAATTTCATTATCATTAGAATCTAAAACAGCATACCCATATCTTACATCTTTGATTAGTCCTCCGTTTTCATTAAAGAAGGTAAATTCAAATGGAATTTCTTGATTGGCACCATATTTGCCATCCCATGAGATATTTACTGTAGTTGGAACTTTCTCAAAGGTTTTTGAATCAACTAGATAGAATTCAGTAGAACTTTTAGAAGTTTCATCTAATGGAACTAACTTTAATTCCATTATTCCACTGTTGTGATTTTCAGGACCTAGAGAATCATTAATTTTTTGTAATTCCTTTTTTGTCACTAGGAAATGAACTACATTTGTATCATCATAAGAATATGGATCATTTAGTAAAGCTCGTTGATCAATTTCAATTCCATTTACATATCCTTTGAATTGTTTTCCTTCTGCATATGGTGTAAACGATTTTGGAACTCTTACTTCTTCATGTACTACTTGAACTAAATCAACATAACTTGGTGTCCAATCAAAAGGCATATCAAAATTTATAGAGTTATCTGTTTTATCAAATTCAAAGTTTTTAACTTCATCATAGTATGTTTTTACAATAACTGGAATTTCTTCGGCATTTGCAGTTTTAATTACAAAATCTTGTTCTTGGGCAATACTAACAAATGTATCATAACTAAGTAAATTTGCAAGAACTACTTTTGGACTGGTTGCAGCCTCAATATCTATTCTAATATTATATAGTCCGCCTTTATCAAAAATTGGACCTGTAATTGTTGGGCGTGCACAAGTATCTAAATTATTATCATTGCATGCTTCTCCTTGCACATACAATGCACCAGGTGCACTGACATGTTCAGATCCACCATAAATGGTACATTTCCATAGTTCATCTTTTGTGCAATCAGATTTGGGACGAATATCAACATCTAAACGTCCATCCATATCATAAAATAGATTACGTGCAAGTAATTCTCCACTTCTCCAAACTTCAATTCTATAAGTTACTTTTTCTAAAGTAGTATCTGTTAATGTATCAAAGAATCTGATTTTCATATTAACATCATCAACATCTCCAATTGTAATATCTGCTGGAGTCAAATCAGTACGAACTGTGACTTTCATATCTCCAAAACTCAATGGTGGAGCTTGATCTCCCCCTAGTCCATGTGCAAATGCGTCAGGAATAATCGCAGGAATTGTAAAAATACCAACTAAAGCAATTAGTAGGAAAAACTTGTTGTACAACAAATAAAGTGTGTAAAATCCATATTTAAAGCTGGCATAGCATTTCTAAGCATGATAATTTTTTTTGTGAGTATATAGAGTAGAATTTTTATTGTTGATTAGGAGAATTAATTCATGAAAATTCTTCTTGCATTATTGTTAATTCCACTATTAATTATTCCAGCTTTTGCAGAGACTCAAACTTTACCAACTGAGAAAGGAACACTTGATGTTAAATTAACATATGAACCAATAGAGCTAAATACTCAAACAAAAATAAATATTGATTTTATCAATCCTCAAACACAAAAAATTCAAGAGCATATTGATTATTCCATTTCAGTTGACAAAGATGGGGAAAATGTATTTGGTCCGATTCCACTAACACATACTTCAGTAGGTTCTGTAAAAATTCCAATTGAATTTAATTTAGGTGAAGGGGTATATTCAATGAATTTTAACATTGAAGGAATATTATTCCAACCAATTCCACCTGAAACAGTATCATTTGATATTGCTGTAGGTGAAGCACATGCTCAACCAACTCCACCAAATAATGAAGAAAACGGTGGTTGTTTAATTGCAACAGCTACGTTTGGATCTGAATTATCTCCACAGGTTCAACAATTAAGAGAACTCAGAGACAACACAGTTCTCAAAACAAATTCAGGGACAGTATTTATGACAGGATTCAATCAACTGTATTATTCATTTTCACCAAGTGTAGCAGACTTTGAGAGAGAACATCCATTTTTCAAAGAAATTATGAAAATAACACTAACTCCAATGCTTTCATCATTATCTCTACTAAATTATGCAGAGATTGATTCAGAGCAAGAAATGCTTGGATATGGAATCTCTATAGTTTTACTAAATATCGGAATGTATATTGGAATTCCGTTATTTGGAATTCTAAAGTTGTACCAGTTTAGAAAGAACTAATTCTAATTCTGGAATTTCCAGTGAGGTTTTTATGTATCCGAAGGGGTAGTCTGTTTAATGAAGACAAAAGCATTTAGCTCAATCTTCGTACTATTTGCTATTGCAGCAGGGATGGTCACAATGACACCAGCTGCTTTTGCAGATCATTCAGAAGTCACAATTACACCAGCAGCAGGTTCTGGAGCTCCAGGATGTGAAGATACTGCAGATGGATGTTACATTCCAAGCACTGCAACAGTCGATGTTGGTGGCAAAGTGATTATGTCAAATACAGACACTGCAGCACATACATTCACAGCAGGTACTGCAGAGGATGGTCCAAGTGGAGAGTTTGATACAGGATTGTTAATGGCAGCAAATTCATTTGAATATACTCCAGAGACAGTAGGTGAAATTCCTTATTTCTGTATGGTTCATCCTTGGATGAAAGGTTTGATCATAGTACAAGAAGTAGGAGCTGAAGAAGACGATCATGGTGACGATGATATGATGCACATGGAAGGTGCAGCATCAGCAACAGGAATGCTATCAGATGGCACTAAAGTTTCAGTATGGGCTTCTGCACCAATGAAAGGCGAAATGATGGAAATCAATGTCGAATTTGAAGGTTCAGAACATGTTAACCACGACATTATGGTTAAACAAAACGGTAAAGAAGTTCTAAATGATAAAGGTGCACATCATCATGATGGAAAAGGCATGCACAAAACAGCAGCAT
This sequence comes from Nitrosopumilus sp., assembly GCF_025698945.1. NCBI lineage: Archaea > Thermoproteati > Nitrososphaerota > Nitrososphaeria > Nitrosopumilales > Nitrosopumilaceae > Nitrosopumilus > Candidatus Nitrosopumilus sp. Next base: position 169,856 of record NZ_JAILWM010000004.1, on the reverse strand, counting down.
TAGCTTCTTCTGATCCAGTAAACATCACTATTACCTTCCAAGGTTATGGTGTTAATGATCCTAAGACAGGACCAATTGGTGAAGTAGTAGTATTCTCAAATGTAGTTCCAGAATTTGGAACAATTGCAATGATGATACTAGCTGTAGCAATTATAAGCATAGTCGCAGTTACTGCAAAATCTAGAGTCGTTCCAAGATTTTAGGAATTCCTCTTTTCTATTTTCTTTTTACTAGAGCAATTATTGCTAAGATAATAGCTGCTGCTGCAATTGATAAACCAAATATTGCAAAGTCGTATGCTGCACCACCATCTGATGTTACAATCATCTCACCAGACTTTAGTTGTGTAACATCTTTTTGGATTCCAGATATTGCATTTTTTAGTGCAGTAATATCGCCAGAGCCTTCACTGCTTTGAGGTGGAAAATTCAAAACAGATGTGCTTTCTACGTCTTCGATTGGAATTTCTACATTAATTGGAATGCCATCAATTTCTCCTTGCAAATCCATAAAATATGTTCCAGTTTTAGTTGGAATTATTGGTGAAAAATAATATCCAGGTCTTGGATCACCACTAACATCAATTAATTTAGTAACACCACCAAAAACAACTGTAGCTTCTAAATTCTTAAAAGCACTAGTTACTCCTTTTCGTGTTCCTTCAGTATCTCCGGCTTCAGTTATTTTAAAGACAACATCATTTCTAATTCCCACAATTGGAGGCTCTAGTCCCCATCCAACTTCAATATGATATTTGTCAATCTCTACAGTAGTATGTGCAAACGAGGGTAGAATCATTCCAATTGAGAATAATAATGCGATGAATCCGAAAAGTGCTATCTTCACTATAATCATATAAAATTTACACATTATTATCTTTACGTGAATTGGTACAAATGTCGAATATATGAAAACTGTTTAAATTATCAATGATGTTCAAAAGATCAAATGATAAAATTTCTTTTTGTTTTACTAATATTTTTATCAGTTTCAATTCCATTTGCAGCAGCACATCCTTTTACATTAGAAACAATTCCTAGTCTAGAATCAAATGCACCAACAGGAAACACAGAGGTTATTGTATACTTTTCAGAGCCAGTTGAAATAAATTTTAGCACACTCAAAGTAATCGACAGTAACGGAAATCAAATAGATAACAAGGATACAAAATATTATCAGGGAGAAGATTCACTGATCGTAACTACTCCACCATTAGAAGATGGAGTTTACACTGTATCAAGCAAAGTACTATCAAAAGTTGATGGTCATTTGGTTCCAAATGCATTTTTGTTTGCAGTAGGAAATGTAATAATTGATCCTGAACTATTGGGAAAAGAAGTACCATCAGACTTGATATTTTTTCCAGAAGCTGGTGCAAGATATCCAGGTCTTGTAGGACAAACCATTGTTTTGGGTGCAGTGATTGCCTCGTTACTAATTTGGGGAACACAAAACAAGCAGTTGATTAAAGAAGAAATTGACAAGATAGAGTCATTTCATCACGGAAAATTTATGTCAATTACAGGAATAGGCTTGATTCTTGTTTTTATTTCAGATATTTTGATGATTGCAGTTCAGACCATTAGAATAGAATCATCACCTCTAGATGCAATTCAAACTACTTTTGGAAATACTTGGTTAATCAGAATGATACTTACAATAATTTTACTTGGAATATGGTTTGCCTTAGATAGGAAAAAAATATTATCAAAAAGAAATCAAATTCCAATGCTAGTAGCTACATTAGCACTAATTGGTACTTCAAGCTTAATTGGACATGGTGCTGCAAGTGGAGAAAATGCTGCACTTGTTTTAGATTATTTACATAATTTAGTTTCAGGAATATGGATTGGCGGAATATTCTATTTTGTTTTCATATTATTGCCAACAATTTCTCAATTAAAAGAAAAGAACAGAGACAAAATGAGTTTAGTACTAATTCCAAGATTTTCAATTGCATTTATCATTGCTGTAGGAGTGGTAATTATCACAGGTCCTACATTGTTATGGTTTTTGGAAAGTGATGTTGGAGTAATTACTGAATCAGTTTATGGTCAATTGATAATTCTAAAGATTGTAATTGCATCAATTATGGTAGGACTAGGAGGATTCTTTCAATTTAGAGTACAAAAAACTGCAGAGAAAAACTACAAGTCAGGAAAGATATCAGTTCACAAAAAGCTAAAGAGATCACTCAAAGTTGATGCAGCTTTAGGAATAATTCTTCTAGGTGTTGTAGCTTTACTGACTAATGGAACTCTTCCTGCAGGAGAAATTCAAAAAGTAGATGCACAAGAGAGTTTCTTTGGTTTTAAAACAATAGAATACAGCGAGAATGCTAAATTTGATATTGAGATTTTACCATTTGCAAGTGGCCAAAATTCAATTCTTGTCAAAGTAAGTGATTTTGAAAATAAACCACTTTATGATTATGATCAACTTAAAGTAAAAATTTCTAATCCTTCAAAAAATATCTCTCCTATCGAAGTTCCAATGGAGGTAATCAAAGAAGATGAAAACAAGCCAGTAGAGTATCAAGGGGAATTAACTTTTGGATTCTCTGGCGATTGGGAGATGGAAATTGAAGCTCAAAGAATGGAAAGTGCAAATGAGGGTAAAATTATCAATTTGGTAGTAAAACCAAGACTAGAAAATCTTCAAACTCAAATTATAGAATATCAACTTCCTGAAGACGCAAAACCCCTTTTCCCATTATATGATGAAAAAAATTCAATCTGGATAAGTGATCCTTCTGCGCCTAGATTATGGGAATTCTCACTTGATTCAAATGAATTCTCCTCATATTCATTTGACGGGTTAACTACAACTTTTCTAACACAAGATCATAGTGGAAAAATTTGGTTTACGGATACCCCAAGAAATCAAATTGGGTTTATTGATCCAGAGACTAAGCAGATAACTACAAAAACCATACCAAAACTTGATCCAGTAATTTCAGATAATACTCCAATATTCTTACTTGCAGATTATGATGGAAATATTTGGATTACCATAATCAACAAAGATAGAATTCTAAAATACATTCCAGATCTTGATAAATTCGAAGAGATAGTTCTTCCTGACAAACAATCATTGCCTTTTGCCTTAGCAATTGATGAAGAAGGAAAAATTTGGTTTAGCACCACGGGTGCAGGAAAGATTGGATTTATTGAGCCTGATACTAACAAGATTACCCAATTCACAAATGATGAACCACTTCAGGCTCCAGAATTCTTAATTTTTGATAAAAATGGTGATTTATGGATTGCAGAGCACACAGGTTTAGCCATTACTAAATTCAATCCAGTCTTAGAAACATTTGAGAGAGTCACAGTTCCAGATAAAGATGCATTACCATTTGGAATGACATTTGACAAGTATGGAAATATTTGGTTTGCTCAACATACAGTTGATAAAATTGGAGTGTTTGATCCAGACAATACAAATCTAGTAGAGATTCCAGTTCCAAGTGAGACATCTTTTGTTCAGTTTATGGCATCAGATGGAAACAACAATGTGTGGTTTGTTGAACAACAATCAAACAAGCTTGCTACAGTAAAGACTACAGAAATCCCAGTTAGTACTGTACAAATTTCTACAAGTAATAGTTTTGAATTAAAGTATACAGAGATTGCATCTCCATTAATTGCATTAGGAATTATTGCAACATCATTGTTTTTTGTAAAGAGCATTCAGGATAAAAGAAGATTAAATTTATTGATTAATTCTTAGATAATAATCCTGAAGATTTTATTCCCATAGTACCTGCAAGTAAACCAATTGCCAGCAAAACAATAGTTCCTGCAGGAGTTATATCAAATATGTAAGATAGTAGAATTCCTACAACTACAGAAAAGACAGAAAAGCTCATCGAAATTATTGCAGTTTGTTTGAATCCCTTGCCATACATAATTGCAGTTACATTGGGTATTACAAACAAAGCTGAAATTAGTAAAACACCTACAAGCTGTATTGATGTAACTACAGTTATTCCTGCCATAAACACAATCAGATAATTTATTTTCTCAACAGGAATTCCACTAACTTTGGCCTGCTCTTCATTAAATGTGGAATAAAGGAGCTGACGATACAGTAATAAAATTACTATTAGAATTACTCCAGTTAGTGCTAAAATTAGTACAGTGTCATCTACGCTTACAAGAAGAATACTGCCAAAGAGAAAACTAAAGATATCAATAGTAAAGCCGCCTGATAATCCAATAATCACTAATCCTACTGCAATACCTGATGACAAAAGAACTGCAATTGAGGCATCACCTGATATGTTGTATCTGTCTTTGATTTTTGTAATTATCAATGCACTTGCAATTGAAACACCATAAGCAGTCCATAAAGGATAAACACCTGCTAGTAATCCTAATGCAATTCCACCAAAGGATGAATGTGCAATTGCATCACCAAATAGAGAGTATCGTCTTAAAACCAAAAACAAACCAACAACTGAACAAAGAATAGCAATTGCTATGCCTGAGATTAATGCTCTATGCATAAAACTAAAAGTTAGAATTTCTATTGACATGATTAATGATGATGCATATGTTCCTGCATTGATGCTTCAGAGTATTGCTTGACTAGGTCATCATTAGAAAAGAATTTTTCAGATTCACCATGGAAAAATAATGTTCTATTAAGACATGCAACATGATTAGCAAGTTGATTTACCGCATCTAGATCATGAGATGACCAAATGATCGTGATTTTCTGTTTAGAATTTAGTTCTCTAAGTATACTATAAAACAAATCTATGCTCTGTTGATCAATTCCCGTTACAGGTTCATCTAAAATCAGAATTTGTGGTTTTGTAATCAAGGCTTTTGCAATAAATACACGCTGTTGTTGTCCACCAGATAATTCACCAATTCTTCTATCACTTAATTCATGAATCCATAATTGTTGTAAGATCTCATCAATTTTATTTTCATCAGATTCTTTTCGTAAGCCCATTCGTACAACATCAGTTACTGTTACTGGAAAATTTTTTTCAAAGATTGGTTTTTGTGGTACATATCCAATTTCTTTCAGATAATCTTTTGATTTTCTAATGTCTTCGCCAAAAAATTTGATAGTTCCCTTATACTTTGTATTTAATCCCAACATAGAATCAAAAAGAGTAGATTTTCCTGCTCCATTAGGGCCAATTATGCCTAAAAAGTCGCCTTGATTTACTTCAAAACTAACATCATCAAGTGCTTTAACATCAGGATATTGAACAGTCAGATTATTAATTTCAACTACTTTCAACACAATGCCTCCTTTAGATTCTCAAGATTTTGTGTCATTGCAGAAATATATGAATCTCCAGAGAAAACTTCGAGAGGAGATAATACTAAGACCTTTCCTCCAATTTCATTTGCAATAATATTAGTTGTTTTAGAATCAATATTTTTTTCACTAAAAATTACTTTAATGTTAAATTTTTTTGCAGTAGAGATTACCTCTTGTAAAGTTTTTGCAGTTACTTCACCATGTGATATGTTTGATGAGGTGATAGTATGTTGAGTCAAACCATATTCATCTGCAAAATATGAAAAAGCATCATGAAATGCAATAAAATCACTGTTACAACTCTTCAATTCATTTCTTATCTTGGAATCTAGACTTTCTAATTCAGAGATGTATTGATTAGCATTTAATTGATAGAATTTCTGATTTTGGTTATCTAAATTTGAAAAAGCCATAGCAATATTTTGAACTTGTATTTTTGCATATACAGGATTTAGCCAAATGTGTGGATCGTCTGAATCATGATGTTCATCACCATGTTCCAGGTCTTCATCAAATAATTTTATTAAAATTCCGTTACTTGTATCAACGATTGTTATATGGTTATTCATCTTATCTAATTTATGAACCCAATTTTCAAAACCAATTCCATTGATAATTATTAGATCTGCTGCTTGCATTTTTTGAACATCTTTAATGGTTGGCTCCCAATCATGAGGTTCTACTCCTTCTGGAACAAGAAGTGTGACATCCACTTTATCTCGTCCTATATTCTCAGCAAATTCCTGAAGAACATAAAATGATGTCATTGCTTGTAATTTTGAATTTGAATTTGGTGAGAAATCTTGCTCAAAGTTTGTTCCATAAACTGCAATTGAGCTTAATGGGATTACTATCAAAATTGCTGTAATTGCTAGTTTTGTCTGAATATTCACGCATCAATTGGATGAATATTATTAATATATCTATAAAAAGTTAATAAGATTAATTGCTAAACTTATAAGATAATTAATAACATTAGGCATATGCCAATAGTCTCAATCTCATTAAATGATGAGATCCTCTCCGAATTAGACAAACTACAAACTTCTATGGGGTTTTCAGGAAGATCAGAGGCAATTAGAGCAGGAATTAGAGCATTTGTTTCTGAAGAAAAACAAAAGTCAGATTTGTCAGGGGATATTCATGCCATACTTTTGGTAGTCCATAATGACGAGTTTGATCATGTAGTATCAGGAATCACCCATAATTTTGAAGACTTGATTACTACACATCTACACAGCAAAATTGAGAAAGAAAAATGCATGGAGTTGTTTGTAATTGATGGAGATGCTGAAAAAGTTTCTATCATGACAAAAGATTTTCAGACAAATAAAAATATGGACACAGTTAAACTTGTTGCAATTTAGTTGCTAAAGGTATTTTTTTAGAAACTAAAATTATTCCAATAATTGAAATTACTAAAACAAACATTACAATTGTTCCAAACTCAGGTGCAACAACTAGTCCAAATTCAGTTTCTTGCCCAGAATTTCTAATGTTTTCAAATTTGATTATAGTTGGGCCTGTCTGTTCTTCAGCAAATGTATATTTTTCAAATTCACCTCCAACTTGAGCTGTACCTGATGTACGATGAATTTCTTGTCCATTTTGAATTATTACAAAAGTATAATCAGAATTTCTTAGTGGCTCACCAGTTTTACCATCTCGAATTGTAAAAACAAAATTTGTATCAATACCAGGTTCAATATCTAAGGGATCCCAAGAAAGATTTACTTGAAAGTCCTCACTTTTTGTATATGCTGTAAGTGGAAATGCAGTTTTTTCACTTTTAGATAAAGTGAAAATAATATTTTCAGAAAGTGGTTTTTCTGATTGTTTCATTTGGTTTTTTATGAATCGTAGATGATCTTGCAATAAAACAAAGTGAACTATTCTTTCATCATCTTCTGTATAATCATCAACTGTAACTGAAGCTTTGAATAATTCTACACCATTAGCATAGCCAGAATAACTAGGACTAAGAAATTCAGCAAAATCTTTTGGAAAATGAACCTCTACGTGAACAACTGGTATATGAGACATTTTATTTTCACTCCAATCAAATGGCATTTCAATTGTTACCTGTTTAGCCTCAGGATCATATGAAAAATTCGACATTTTATCAAAATATGATTTTACACGAAAATCTACATTATTGTTTTCTAGATCTTCTTGTGGAAATGATTGGGTTGAGACAATGCTCAAATCTGCATAGTATACTCCGGAATCTTCAATAATGTTAGTAGGCTCATCAATGGTTCTAACTTCTATCTCAAAATTATACAAGCCGCCGGAATTAAATACAGAACCAGTAATTTCTATTGGATTAGTTTCTGTTCCATGCCATGCACCAAGCAAAGAATCTTGCTCACCATGAATGGTAATTTTTTCATCTTCTGTAGGTATTACTTTAATTGGCAAGATGCCATCCTCTGCAAAAAAGTAATTTCTAAAGATCATTTCATTATTTTGAAACAAACCAATTAGAAATGTCACATTTTTTGCAGTTTCTTTAGTTTCATCATTAGTAGCAGTGATTGTAATTTGTTCATGATCATTTTCAAAATACATTGGCATCTCAACTGAGATGGAAATTTTTTCTCCTTGGATATTTACTGAGGATATGGTATCAATACCTAATCCGTGTCCATAAACACTACTTGCAGGAAAAAACAAGCATCCGACTATCATAAAAATTCCAAGTTTTTTGATTGACATCATTTTATTACCATTCTAAAGGCCTATTTTACTGTCAGTAATTGATGCATACTTTGAATTAATTCTTCTTTTGTTCTTGCTTCTAGAATTGGTTGAAGTTCATTAGGATCTTTTGCACCTAGTGCAGCTAATGAATAGATGTAATCTATTGTTGGTGTTTCAGTAGTAAGATAGTATTGCTCAAGAACATGTTCTAATGAGTGTGGTTCTACAATTTGCGGTAATGCCTGTGTAATAATTTTCTTTTTCCACAATTCAACTAAATCATTCCATTCTCCAAGTGAAATATTCTCATCAATTTCAGGAATCATTTCAACTTCAGCTCTAATGTACATTTTCTCGCCAGTGCCAATTTTCTCATGCATGTCAGATATCTCCTGATGTCCTTCAACTGAAAGGGGATCATAGTTAGCAGGCTGGGAAATTGATGGAGGAATAATTTTTTTTATCTTAAATGAATTTCGTCCAATTGTTTCAATGTGAAGTTGTAATCCATCCATGTTGACATCTTCACATTTTGTTATTTTTGCAATTGTTCCTACGAGTTTGGGAGAATTCCAACCATTTACAGAATTATTTTCATCAATAAGACACACACCAAATTGCCCATCACCAATCATGCAGTCATCAACTAATTGCTTGTATCTAGGTTCAAAAATTCTAAGTGGGAGTTCTTGTCTAGGAAATAAAACTAAATCTAAAGGAAATATTGGAATAATCTTAGTTTGTGTCAATCAATCTTAGTTGTTTGTCTCTAGATATATGGAATACGGATGTTCTAAGAAATTAAAATGCATTCTCATTTAGAGTCAAGCCTAAGAGGGCTGCACGTGTATGTTTCCCATATTCAGCTTGCTTAAAGTATTTAGCATTTTTTGTATTATCAACTTCAGGAGAAATTTCATCAATTCTAGGTAGTGGATGTAAAATTATTGCATCATCTTTCATTTGTTTTAGTAAATCCAAACCAACTACATAACTTCCTTTAACTTTAAGATATTCTTCTTCATCAGGGAATCTCTCTTTTTGAATTCTTGTCACATAAAGAACATCAAGTTCATCAATATGCTCTTCAATAATTGTTGATTCTTTGAAATCCAATCTCTTTTTGATTTCATAAACTGAATCAGAGCGAATACGAAGTGATTCAGGCGAAATCAATCTCACATCAACATCATAATTTCCAAGTCCATACAAAAGTGAATATACAGTACGGCCGTATTTTAGATCACCAACAATTCCAATCTTTAATCCATCAATCTTTTTCTTCTCTTTTTTAATAGTGTACAAATCTTGAATTGCCTGTGTGGGATGCTCCTCAGTTCCACTCCCGGCATTAATTACTGGTTTCTCTGAAACTTCTGCTGCAAATCTACTAGAACCATCTAAGGTATGTCGTAAAACCAGAACATCTGAGTAAATTGACATGATTTTTACAGTATCAGCTAGACTCTCACCTTTTTGTGTGGATGACGAAGTAACATTTGATATTCCCAAGGAATTTCCACCAACTGATGCCATTGCAGCATCAAAACTAAGACGGGTTCTAGTGCTTGGTTCATAGAATAGATATCCCAATGTCTTGCCTTTACAGATCTCTCGCCTATCAGTTGGATTTAGCTGGATAATCTTATCAGTAGATGAAAAGATTTTTTCGAGTTGTTCCTTGTTAAAGTCCTTAATTGAGATGATGTCTTTTTGGTAGAACTCGTTCATTCTTTCAATATTATATACAGGTGACTATACAAAGTATTCTGATGGAACAATCTGAACTTATGGTTAGAAGAATCAAGGAAGGTACAGTAATTGACCATATTGATGAAGGTAAGGGTCTTCAAGTCCTAAATGCACTAAGAATTGATGGTGGGGATGGAAGCCTAATCACTATTGCTCTGAATGTTCCCAGCGGTAAATTCAAGAAAAAAGACATCATAAAAGTTGAAAATAAATTTCTAAAAGATGATGATACAAACAAACTAGCAGTGATTGCTCCAAAATCAACTATCAACATAATTAAGGATTTTAAGCTGGTTGAGAAGCGAAGAGTTTCACTTCCAAATGAGATTGATAGGATATTTCGATGCTCAAATCCAGATTGTATTACCAATAGTGCCGAACATATCGAATCTGTAATGGATGTTATTGATAAAGAAGGAAGAGTCCTAAAGTGTAGATATTGTGCAAGAGTTTTGGATGTGAATAAGCTAAAATATAATTAAATTAAAAATATAAAAATTTGAAAAAGATTTTGTTAGGACTAACTATTGTCCTAAGATGATAAACATCATAACTATACCGTAGATAGCAATTGATTCTACCATACCTACGAAGATGAACACCTTAGACTGTAAAGCTGGGTTCTCACTAATGACTGCAAGACCTGCTGCACCTACTTGACCAAGACCTATTCCTGCTCCACCAGCTGCAATACCAAAGGCCAATCCAGCACCGAGGAGTTTCATAGAGTCGCCACTAGATGCACCATCTTCTGCTGCAAATGCAACTCCGGTTGATCCGAGAATTGAAATTGCTGATGCTGCCAAAAGTAACAATACTATAGTTTTCATTTACGATGTGGCTCCTCTCGGTCCATATTTAAATCATGATGAGGTAAGCTATTCAAATTCGATCTAATGCTTTCTTTTTGAATGAAGTCAGATCATCTTGAATAGATTTTACAAAATTATCATAATTTGAATCCAATTCCTTCTTGGAATGTTCAAGTAATTTTTTAATTTCTTCTTTTGCCATTATTTTCTACTTTCCATCTTTGCCTTCACTTTTTTTAACTTTGCGAATTCTTCTCTTTCTCTTTCCTCAAGAGTTGCAAGAATAAATCGAATTTTTTGTTGATATTGTGGAATAATGACATTTTCAAGTGCATTGAGAAGCTTTTGTGTTTTCTCAAGTGCTTTTGCTAAACTAAAAATTGAATTTTCATATTCAGCAGCTTTGCAGATTTTTGGAAGTAATTCCTTGATTTGTTTTGCTGCTCTATCAATTGAAGAATTTGTATCAGCAAAACCATAAGGCATTGATTTTGTATCTTTCTCAGTTACAGATAATGCCGGAATCTTAACATCAACAACTCTTCTTACATGAACCTCTACTTCCATTACTGGAGGAGTAGATTCAGCAACAGAATCAACAGTATTGGTTCCTAATGCCAGATATGCTTCGTTTACTGATTGATAAATGTCTTGTAGTGGTTCCCAAATTCCACCTCTTGCTTTTGATGCTTCTTCAATCATCTCTTCAATATTTTTTAAAAGCACTTTACGTTTATCATCTAAAATTTTCTGAACCATTACGGCTACTTGAGTAGATTTTTTGTATTTTAGAAGCTCAATTTTTGTGGCTGCAACATTTTGTCCAAATGACATTCTGTTACTCTTCCTTGTAGTACTCGTCTATGTATTTGTCTTTAATTTTGGTAATCTCATTCTTTGGTAGTTTAGAAACAATCTTCCATAAGATTCCAAGTGTTTCTTCAATAGTTCTGTTCTCATCTGTTGCTTGTGCTAGGAATTCATTTTCAAAGACATCACCGACATCCATGTACTTTAAATCAATTTCAGTTAGTCCTGCTTTACCAACAATTCCTGCAAGTGCTCTTACTTCTTGTGCACGAGAGTATGCATCATAAACTTGGTTTGATACTTCACCATGATCTGCTCTTGTACTTCCTTCACCAATTCCGTCTTTCATTAATCTGCTAAGACTCATCAAGATATTGATTGGAGGATAGATTCCTTGTCTGAATAAATCTCTACCAAGTACGACTTGACCTTCTGTAATGTAACCTGTAAGATCTGGAATTGGGTGAGTAATATCATCAGAAGGCATTGATAAAATTGGAACTTGTGTTACACTTCCTTTTCTTCCATTTAGTTTTCCTGCTCTCTCATAGATTGTTGAGAGGTCAGTGTAAAGATAACCAGGATATCCCTTTCTTCCAGGGACTTCTTCTCTTGCTGCACTAATTTCTCTGAGTGCCTCTGCATAGTTTGTCATATCAGTAAGAATTACCAAAACATGCATTCCTAATTCAAATGCCAAGTATTCTGCAACAGTTAATGCTACACGAGGAGTAATGATTCTCTCAATAGCAGGATCGTCTGCTGTGTTTAGAAATAGTACACTTCTTTTTAGAGCACCTGATTCTTCAAGACTTCGTCTGAAATATTCTGCTTCACTGTATTGCACACCAATTGCAGCAAAAACTACTGCAAAATCATCACTGGTTCCAACAACACTTGCTTGTCTTGCAATTTGTGCAGCCAATAGATTGTGAGACATACCAGAGCCAGAAAAGATTGGAAGTTTTTGTCCTCTAACTAGAGTAATCATTCCATCAATTACAGACACACCAGTTTGAATGAAGTCCTTTGGATATTCTCGTTGTTCAGGATTCATTGGTTCACCATTAATGTCAATAAATTTATCAGCAATTGGATCTGGTAGTCCGTCTTTTGGTCTTCCTAATCCATCAAATACTCTACCAAGTACTTCTTTTGAAACTGGCATTTCCATAACTTTGCCAACAAATTTTGCGTTAGTTCCAGAGATAGATAATCCAGATGTTCCCTCAAAGACTTGGACAATAGCTTTACCGTTTCCAACTTCAAGAACTTTACCTAGTCTTCGTTGACCATCATTAGTTTCAATTTCTACAAGTTCATCAAATGCTGCATTTTCTACATCATCAACAATTACTAGAGGTCCTTTGATTTCTGCAATCTTACTGTATTGAACTCCGCCTTCAGTTGTCAATTTGAAACTTTCACTCCTGTAATTGCTTTGAATTGTTCTTGCATATCTTTATCTAATTGATCAAGTTTTGGCATCTCATCATCTTTGACATCCATTCTTGCTTTGAGAATCAAAGTAACAACTGCCATTGCACGGATATCAGATAATGCTGCACCTTCTTTCAGTGCTTGTTGACCCTTTCTGTAAAAGTCAACTAGTAATTTCAATAATTTGTATTGTTTTTCTGGACTACAGTAAGTATCAACATCATCAAATGAGTTTTGTTGTAGTAAACCAATCTTTACCATCCTTGCTACTTCAAGAATTAATTTTTCTTCATCAGGTAATGCTTCAGGACCTAAGAGTCTAACAATTTCTTTTAGTGTATCTTCTCTTTGTAAAATTCCATAAGCTTCACTTCTAAGACTAAGCCAATCTTCGTTAATATTTTCACCCCACCACTTTGCAATATCTGCAAGATAACCAGAGTAACTATTCATCCAATTAATTGATGGATAGTGTCTAGAGTAAGCAAGTTTTGCATCTAGAGCCCAGAAGGTTTTGATAAATCTCATAGTGTGAGTAGTAACAGGTTCTGTAAAGTCACCACCAGATGGAGATACTGCACCAACTAAGGTAACTGAACCGTCTCTATCAGGACTTCCTTGAGCTCTGACACGACCTGCTCTTTCATAAAATTCTGCTAATCTTGATGCAAGATATGATGGATATCCTTCTTCTGCAGGCATCTCTTCTAATCTACCACTCATTTCTCTAAGTGCTTCGGCCCATCTACTTGTAGAATCTGCAACAAGTACAACGTCTTTTCCCATATCTCTATAATATTCTGCAATTGTTACACCAGTATAGATACTAGCCTCTCTGGCTGCTACTGGCATGTTACTTGTATTTGCAACAAGAACAGTTCTATCCATAAGTGGTTTTCCACTACGTGGATCTTTGAGGTGTGGGAATTCAACTAATACTTCAGTCATCTCATTTCCTCTTTCGCCACAACCAATGTAAACAACAACTTGAGAATCAGCCCATTTTGCAATCTGGTGTAATGTTACAGTCTTTCCTGTTCCAAATGCTCCAGGAATTGAACCTGTTCCTCCTTTAGCAATTGGGAAGAATGTATCAATAACTCGTTGACCTGTAAGTAATGGAACTGTAGGATCATATCTTTTCTTGTATGGACGTGGTTTTCTAACTGGCCATCTATGATACATTTTGATAGGTACATTTTGACCATTCTTTTCAGCAGAAGCAAGTTCAGTCTCTAAATCATAATCTCCTTCTGAAACAATGTTTGAGATTTTTCCACCTGGATGATCTGGTGGTACCATTATAGAGTGCTCAATAAGATCAGTTTCTTGAACAGTTCCAATAATATTTCCTGGCAATACTTCATCACCATTGCTTACAGTTGGAACAAAGTGATATTTTTTTGTCATGTCAACTGGAGTAGTTGTGATGCCTCTTCCAATGAATGAACCAGATGCTTTAGATAGTTCTCTTAATGGTCTTTGAATTCCATCATAGAGTTGTCCAATAATTCCAGGACCCAATAATACACTAAGTGGGTTTCCGGTTCCAATAACTGGTTCACCAGGTTTTAATCCACTTGTTGATTCGTATACTTGAATAAATGCCACATCACCAGTTAATCTAATTACTTCTCCAACTAGTTTTGAATTTCCAACGGTAACAGTCTCGTACATTTTTGCATCAGACATTCCGTCTGCTCTAACTGCAGGACCACTTACCCAAACAATTCTTCCTTGAGCTGCCATATCCTAATTTCCTACTCCGAATTTTGTTGCAATTTCTTTCCTTATTAAAGGCTTCATGCGGTTAATTCTTGCATCAATTGTATTATCAAATGTCATTGCTCCATCTTTAGATTTTACAATAATTCCACCAAGACAATCAATTGTATCAGATGCTAACTCTGCACCTGAGAATTGAGATAATGCAGATTGAACTACATCTTTATCTTTTGAATTTGTAAATACTTTAACTTCAGTTGTACCCAAAATTTGAGTTGATTCTTCTAGTAATTTTTTGATAAGATTTGCATAATCACCACTTCGATCTCCATTTGAGATTTGATCTATTGCAGTTGAGAAAACCTTGTCAACTGCTTCTTCTAAAATCATTAATTGTTTATTTCTAGCCTCTAAATCGGCACTTCCGATGATTTGTTTTTCAATCTTATCGGCCTCTTTTTTGCCATCTGAGATAATTTTGTTATATTCTCCTTCTAATTTTGGAAGAGAGTCATCAAGATTTTTCTGAGAATCGTCTAATCCAGACTTTATGCTTGAGAGAATGTCTTTTTCAGTGTTTTTTAGAATTTTATCGATTGTACTTTCTAACGCTGAATTAGATGTCAATGGGTGCCGTTGACCCATAATAGATTTTAATGTTTGGGAATAGACAATATCAGAAAGATATTAAACTCAATGAAAATACCCAAAATTTGTCTTGGGTACAGCCGATCTAAAACTTGGAACAGTAATTCTGCCAAGAAGCGATTCTCCTAAAGCAATCTCTAGATTAACTGAGTTTGAGTGGTATCACAAAATAGATTCTGCAAGTGATTTGGTAACTCCTGAAATCGACGATCTTCTACTAAAGGCACAGCAGACATACCAATCAATAGATGATGTCATCAAAGGAATGGGGATTCCACTACAAGTTGGAATTATGGAGATTTTATTCAAAGGAACTGTAATCAAGAAAAAAGATTTTGAAATTAATGAGATTGAAGAGATGATAAAGGAGTTAGAAAAAGAGACTCCGTCAATTATTGAGAAACCAGCACAATTGCTTGAAGAGGCAGCAAATACAAGAGCTGCAATTGAAGAATACAAATCACTCAAGGATACACTTGAAGTAATTAGAAAGATGAAGATGGATCTTTCTGGATTTGGTTTAATGAAATATTTCTTCACAAATCTGTTTGTAATCAATACAGCAGATTATGATGAGATTTCTCGTTCACTTGAAGGAGTTACAATCTACAAATACGATTTAGAGAATAAAGAAAAATCAGCAATTTTAGTCATTTCAGATACTACAGATTCAGAAAAAGTTCTAAAGGTTTTACGAAGTTTCAACTCTAATACGTTTAAAATTCCAGAGGGATTCCCACAAATTCCAAGTGAGGCATACGAACTAGCTGAAGCCAAAATTAAAGAATTAACTGCAAAACAAGCAGCCATTAAAAAAGAACTAGCAGGACTTGCAAAGAAAATTAGACGTGATATTTTATCTCTACATGAAAAGGCTCTAGTTGCAAAAGATGTACTTGAGACTTTGAGAAAACCAGGAGGCACTAAGAATTTTGCAGTACTTCAGGGATTTATTCCAGCAAAAATGGAATCAAAATTTACAGAATCTACTAAACAATGGATGTCAGTTGTTGAGGACATTACAGACCCAAAGCTAAAAGAAGAAATTCCAACATTATTTGATAATAAGAAATTTGTAAGAACCTTTGAGGTAATCACTAAAAGTCAAGGAATTCCAAAATCTGGAGAACCTGATCCAACTCCAATGATTGCTCTAATGTGGCCAATCTTCTATGGACTAATGTTTGCAGATATGGGTCATGGATTGTTACTAATGGGACTTGGTTTACTATTCAAGTTTAAGGGGCAAGGAGAACTTTCCAGATGGGGAATGCTCATTGCAATCTCTGGTGCATCGGCAGCTATTGCAGGTGTTGGTGCAGGAGAAGCGTTTGGTTATCATCTTGATCATATGGGACCATTTGAGGGATTATTAGAAGAAGGTGGAGCACTGCATTCGGTTAGTTGGATAGTTGGAATACTCAGTGTTGCTGAATTAACATTTGATCAAGTAATTAATATTCTAAAAGTTTCGTTATTCATTGGAATTGTTCATTTGGTTTGGGCAATGACTTTGAGAATTATTAGATTAGCAAAAGAAGGTCACAAACTTGTTGTATTTACTGAAGCAATTCCAAACATTACTCTCTATGGAGGAATTGTTGTTGTAATGATGTGTGCAATTGGATCACAGTATGATGTCATGAACATGTATTCTAAAGTTCACACAGAAGCAGTTCCATGGGTTACAATGTTCTTAGGGGATTGGGCACAAGTTTGGATTGTTACTCGAATTGCTGTTGTAATTGTAATTGCATCCATGGTAATTATGATGGTAGGAGGTGTAATGCATGCAAAGAAGCATCCAGAAGATGGGGCAGATCCTGCTAGTGTAATTATGGAAGTACTCTTAGGAAAAACAGTTGAGAGTTTAGCCCACACAATTAGTTATGCTCGACTTGGAATTATGTTGCTTGTCCACGCTGCTTTGTTACTTACAGTAAATAATGCATTTTCATCACTTGGTGGTGCTTCATCTGGAGGAGCAATGGCTATGATTATTGGAGGCAACTTGGGAATCATGATGATTGAAGGATTAATTGTGTATATCCAGTCACTCAGATTGCACTTGTATGAATTCTTTACAAAATGGTATGTAGGAGGCTCCCAACCATTCAGACAGATTAGACCAGAATTGATTTACAATCAGTTCATCTGGAAGAAAAAATAAAATTCAGTTTATTTCATAAAGGTTTACAGTAATTTTCGTGGTCCATGGTTTTATTTCATCTGGTAATATTACTAACAACCCACTATCTTTGTTGATATTTTTGCATGTTCCACTGTAGCTTTGTTTGTTTTGTGCAAAGCAACCTAATTCAGTGTAAAAATCAAACTCTTCACTGACAAAGTTTTGGTACTCTCTAGATGATGAAACAAAATATGCATCAAAACCTAAATCTTTGTTATCAATTTTGACACTATAATCATATGATGTGATTTCTTTAGATGTACAAATGGGGAAAAACTGCACAAACCCATTTTTGATTTTTAATTGTTGTTCTGTATTATCATAACTCTTATTATCAATATCAGGATATATTGAAATTTCAGGATCTGCACTCAGTTGTTTTCCTTGCACGTATTCAATTTCATGTCTTACAGTATCAACTGCTTTTCTATAGAGCATCGGTTGCCAATCTTCTTGACAGTCACTAAATTCATGTTTTAATTCAACATATGATTTACCATTGATTTCTTGAAATTGATTTGAATTGTATTCTTTTGATGCAGCTTCAAATACATAATTTTCTTTATTATCCTTATCAGATTTATACCAAGAATTTGTTACATCAAAAATAATATTCTTTGAATCACTTTTCCAGTCAGATAATAGATGAACATACACAGAATATTTGTTTACAACTTGTTGGGATTCTGATGAAAAAATAAGATGACCAAAAAAGGCATTTACAAATATTATTAAAAATGCAATGATTGGGAGTACAAAATAAAGAATTTTTTTCATATGACTCAATTAGAAATGAACAATATGAATTATTTTTTCAAATTTATTGATTTGTTGAATTCTGAGAGATATTTAACATATGACTCCATCACAATATGAGAGAAATTGTCAAATGATTTGATGGCAGATATTCTCATCTTGGTGTATTCATCAATGTATTTTGTATTCATATCAATCATTTCCATAAAATTATTTTTCATTATTTCAGAGTTTTTTTTAATTTGTTGCAGTATTTTTGGATCCATGTTCATCTTGTCAAAAAACTCTTTTTCTGAAATGTAGCAAGTGCCAAAGAGATCATCATACATATGAAGATAAGCAGTATACAAATCAGAGAAATTTTGAAATAACGAAGGAGTTTGAGATTCTAATTTTCTAATTACCTCTGATGTATCGTCTTTCATTATATCACATAAAGATAGTTTTTTCTCATCTATCTTGTTAGAATCGGATCTTGTGCTATTCTCCATAAAGGTAATACACCATTATAGAATTTAACCAATTATCCATTTTTAGAACAGTTTCTCATTAAATTAAATTTCATGTTTTTGATATTATACTATTTAATTTTGAATTATTGTCCTGTTGCCACAGAATAACTTACAGTAAAAGGAGTATCCTTCATGGTATGAAGTGCAATTGCATTTGCTGCAAATTGCCAAGTTCCAATTGAATTTTCTTTATCTACAAATGTCAAGGCATAGAATGTTTTTCCATCAGGAGACCAAATAGCCTGTCCATTTTTTTCTTGACCAACGGTTAATGGGCCATGTAGGGCTACAAGCTGTACATTCTCAGATGCTGAATATCCTAATGTACCATAATATGCAGTAGTTCTTGGTGCAAGAAGAATAGCTAATTGATGATTCTCATGACCCAGTCCTGGATCTTGAACAGAGGTAATAGTTTCACTTTTTACAGTGTCAGATAATGTTCTCTCTCTGTATGCAACCGAATATGAAATTGTAAATGGCTCATCTTTCATGGTATGAACTGCTAATGCATTTCCTGCAAATTGCCATGTTCCTGCTTTAGCATTTAGAGGAATGAAAGTTAATGCGTATTTTGTTTTTCCATCAGGTGTCCAAATAGCCTGTCCTTTATCTTGACCAGGTTTTAGTGGTCCATGTAATGCAACAAGTTGAACTTCATCGGATGCAGTAAATGTCAACATTCCACGATATACTTTATCAGATGGTGCAAGAAGAATAGCTAATTGATGATTCTCATGACCTTTTCCTGGATCTTGAACAGATGTAATTGTTCCAGTCTTTATTGTTCTTGGAGGTAAAGCAGTATCATCATATCTTGCTTGGGCAGACATTTCTTTATCTTCAATTTTCTTTTTTTCTGCTTCTTTCTTTTCTATCTTTTCAGCTCCTTTCTTTGGAACTGTCTTTACTTCTTTCTTTGGTGTTTCTTTCTTTACTTCAGAGCAGAGTTTATCTCCACATACTTTATGTTTTGTAGCAGAACCGTATTGAGATGATGGCACTCCTTGTCCTTTTAGTGCATCAGCAGATTGGATTAAATTTAATGGTGCAGATATGGCACCTAACATCAACACAGAAGCGACAAATAACACAACAAAATTTATTTTAATTGACATCTAATTATTCTCTCATTAAAATTATTTAAGTGATCCATCATTCATCAGAATTTCATCAGCTGCAAAAATCCATGTCAATCCAATCATATCCAAAGCAGTTATGCTGGTTGATTCGGGATTTTTGGTCTCACGATCAACCAGAAAAACTGATTGGTTTGGGGTTTGGTTTTGTTCGTATTGAACAATGACTGACATGAATTACATAATGTATTGAGATATATCATAATGCCCATAGATTTGTGGTATGCTTTTAAAATTATTATCCTAAAACTTGCTCAAGAATTTCTACAAAAATATTATCAGGATTTTTTGCAAAGATTTGTGTTTCATAATTTCTACATGAGTTTGCAGGAACGTCTTTATTTGAGCCTACTTGAATTGCCTCAATTTGTGATTTAACAAGAACTTTGGCCTTGTCAATTATTTTATCGCCTGCACAAATATTGAATTTTACAAGGTATTTCTCATCGCCTATTTTGGTTTTAGATAAAATACTTGTATAAGGATCACTTGGTTTTTTTGGCTCAGATTTTACATTAAAACTTGTTAATTTTTCTGAGAGTTTATCATATCTATCCAAACCCTCATATTTCCAAATAGGATCTGAGTATAATTTCAAACAGCTATCAAGATAAGTTATGTGAGAATATTTAGTTTTAAACTGAGTTACGCCAATATTTTTGTAGGATTGAAATAAAACTTCACATTGTCTAATTTTTGGTTTTGTTACGGATACTTCATTAGTTTTTAGAGTCGGATCATCTAAGATTTTATCTTCTAAAAGAATAATTTTATTTTCAACAAGAAAACGTATTGCATCCAGAAATTCCTTTTCTGAAACAAGACCATCTGAATACCATCCAGCAGTCTGTTTTACCCAATCAGGTACTGCTTTCTGAGAAAATGAATTTGGAGCATAACTAGTAGATAAAAGCATAGCAACTAGAACGCCAATTAAGATTATCTTCATTTTAGTTATATGTCAAATAAAGAATTTTACTAAATTCTGCCTTTGCATTTGTTATTTGGTTTCTTAGTTCAGTAATCTTTGTTACATGTGCATCTAATAATTCTGCAAAGTTTTCTGCTCTAACTGGATTATGCATCAATTCTTTGAGTAGGCTTTTTTCCTGAACCATTTCATGCTCTAGGCTTACAATGAGTACTTCAAGATCTGCTGCTTTTCCTGAGGATTCATTTTCTGCAGTTGATACAGTAATGGTTGCTTTGTCTTTTGCATTAATTTTTGTAAATGACATCTGACAGCTGTTTGCAGAGATTTTGTCTCCAATTTTTACTGCAGTTGATTGCTCATCAGAAGTAACATTAACTACAGGTAATTTTACTGTCTTTTTACCAGCACACGCCTCAAATACTACATCAAATTGCCCCGGAGTTTGTGAATCTAAAACAGAGAGAATAGTAGCTGATTCTCCTTCAATTACTTTACCAGTAAATGTGAATTTGTCAAGTTTTGCTTTTACTGTTGGAGGAGTATGAAGTGTAAATAATATACGATGTAATTCTTCACGTTTGTCATTAACTTGTTTTCTTAGTTCAGCAATTTTGATTCCTTGATTTTGAACATCAGAAGCTGCAGGAGTGCCAAATGAAGATTTTACTTCTACAAGTTGTTTCTTTAATGAATCAAGCTCATTTTGAAGTGATAGTACTTTGGCAGAAATATCTCCTTTGTTAAGTAATGTTACAGTAATTGTTTTAGCATCAGCAGCTTTGATTTTGCTTGCACTTATTACACAAGTTCCAGCATCTACAGTTTCAATTAATTCATAGTTTTTAGATTCACTATCTGAGCGAATCAAAACATCAGGGGCATATATTGGAATAGTAGCACATACTTCAAAAATTAAATCATATCCATTAATTGGGGCACCAGTTGCAAGTTTTCCAACATTAGTTCTAATAGGAACTTTTTCTAAAATGTTAATTGTTCCAAGTTCTATATTTTTTCTATTTACAGCATCAGATAGGAGTTTTTCATCTATTTGTTTTGCCCATCCATTAGATACAAGCTTTGCAGCACTACTTGGTTTAACACATGCTATAGAATTAGTTTTTTCTCTAATTACTTTGAATAATCCACTGTCACATACTATATCTTCAGCAGATATTCCAATTTTCTTTTGTTGATTAGGTGGAATAATATCTGCAAAAGATGAAACAGTTACAGCAGAAACCAATAGTAAGGAGATAGTAAATAATACAACTAAATTAATTTTCAACATATTTTATCATTTTTTATAACACTTAAGTGATGTGTATGATTATTCATACAAACTTACTTGAATGCCTCAAGTAATTCTTGATTGAAATTCAAATTGCTCTTTTTTCTAGAATCCAGTCTTGATACTATTGAGTATAATTTGTATTGAAGTGAATTCATTGCTGGCTCAAAAAATTCTATCAAAATCAATCATCCTCTTTGAAAACCCACGTCAATCCAATCATATCCAAAGCAGTTATGCTGGTTGATTCGGGATTTTTGGTCTCACGATCAACCAGAAAAACTGATTGGTTTGGGGTTTGGTTTTGTTCGTATTGAACAATGACTGACATGAATTACATAATGTATTGAGATATATCATAATGCCCATAGATTTGTGGTATGCCTTATTTTTCTACAGGTAATTCTAATTTGTTTCCCCATTCACCCCAAGAACCAAGATAAACTCTAATGTTTTTGAATCCAAGTTTTTTCAATGCCAAAAAGCTATTTGCAGCACGATATGCACCTTGGCAATAAGTAACAATTTGTGAATCTTTGGGAAAATCATAAAGTTTTGAAAGTTCTAAATCATTTTTAAAGGTGCCATCTTTTGTGAGATTTTGATTCCAATCAATATTTAGAGAATTTGGTATATGACCAGATTGAGCAGCACGAATCACACTTCCATTATATTCTCCAGGGGATCGAACATCTAGGATTTTCAGATTATTCAGATTATCCCTAATATGTTCAAATCCAGTAATTATTTCTGGATTTACTTTTCCAGAAAAATTAGATGGTTTGAATCCATTAGGTTTTGTTTCAAGTGGAAGGTTTTCTTTTTTCCATTTTGTTATTCCCCCATCAAGCATTGATGTATTTTCATGAGAAAAATACATCAACATCCAAACTCCTCTTGCAGCAAGCATTCCAGAAACATTGTCATAAAAAATGACTTTTTTTTCTGGAGTAACACCAAGAAACGAAAGAAGGCGTTGAGATTGATTATTGAAATTTTCAATTCCTTTCTTTGATGTGTCAATCCAATGAAATGCAAATAGATCTAAATTTACAGCTCCTGGAATATGTCCTTCGGAATATTCTTTGAAAGAACGGGTATCAGCAATTATGACATTAGGATCATCTAAAATTGAATTAAGTTCTGAGCTAGAAATTATCATGATTTGGATAAAATGATCAAATCTAAATTGATTTGGATTAAATAATAAAAAGAAGAAAAGAAAAGGGTTTTTTCTATTCGTTTACGTATGCTCTTTCTCCGTGCTGTGCCAAATCGAGACCAATCTCCTCTTCTTTAGGAGTGACTCTGATTCCGCCAGGCCATACGGCATCCATTACTTTGAGGATTACAAGGGTAACACCAAAGGCATAGCCTATTGATATAGCAGCACCGATGATGCTGATTGCTTGCTGTTCCATTCCTTCTGCAGTACCAGTCCATGCACCAATACCGTCTCCGGTATCCCAGATGTGTGGGCTAGCTAATGTACCAGTCAAAATTGCACCTGTAAGACCACCCATTCCGTGTACTCCCCATACATCTAATGCGTCGTCCCATTTGCGTGCACTCTTGAATGCAATTGCTGCATAACAAATTGTACCAGCTGCAATACCGATTATAATCGCAGCCATTGGACCTACCCAACCTGAGGCTGGAGTGATTGCTACCAATCCTGCTACTGCTCCTGATGCTGCTCCAACAACACTTGGTTTTCCTGTATGTGCCCAAGACATGAGCACCCAAGTGACTGCAGCCATACCAGTTGCTGTATTTGTAACAGTCCATGCGCTGACGGTAATGCCGTCTACCATAACTTCACTTCCTGCGTTGAAACCGAACCATCCGAACCATAGAATTCCTGCGCCGAGGACTACCATTGGGATGTTGTGTGGTTCCATTGGAACTTTGCCATATCCAAGTCTTCTACCAAGGACTAAGGCTCCTGCCAATGCAGCGAATCCTGAAGATATGTGTACTACAGTACCACCAGCAAAGTCTAATGCATATGATGGAGATAAGTCTGGATCGAGGTCTATTGCACCTCCTCCTATGTATCCGCCTCCCCAGACCCAATGTGCTATTGGATCATAAACGAAGGTTCCCCATAAGAGTACGAATATTACTAAAGCGCTGAATTTGATTCTGTCAATCAAACCACCAATAATGAGTACTGGTGTAATGATTGCAAATGTTGCTTGGAACATTGCAAATAGTTGGTGAGGTACAGTACCTGGCCAACCTTGGCTACATTCTTCTGCATCAACCATCGCATTCATCTGGTAAGCTGCCGACCAAGTGTCAGCACATGGACCTGCTTCTCCTAATGGAGCATAGTGAGATACCATGTTAAATCCAACATAGTCGAGATTACCCATGAACATGTTTGCGTCTGAATCAATTCCGCCAAATGCTAGTGAGTATCCCCATAGAACCCATTGTACTGACATTAGACCCATTACGATTAAGGTCATACCAAGTACGTTGACGATGTTCTTTGATCTGGCGAGACCGCCATAAAAGAAACCGACACCTGGGGACATGAAGAGTACTAATGATGTGGCTGCTAGCATCCATGCTGTATCACCTGTATCAATTCTACAGGGTAGCATGCCACCTTCGCCGTCATCATACCAACATTCGTTTGGGTTACCAGTGTATATTCCACTGGTACCTTTTACATATCCGTCCATACCATCTTCAACACTTTGTGCGTATGCTTGTGACATAGCACCTGCTGCTGTGATGGATACTGCGGCTACAAGTAATAGAGCATACTTGTAGTTCCTAGAATTCATTAAATTTATCGAAATTGAAAATTATTTAAGGGTTGGAGACTAGAAAATCACTAAAAAAGTAAATTATTATATTTTAGTATAATTTGATAGTAACATAATATATGAAAATCATGTCAAGAGGTAAAATTTAATGGGAAAATCAAATACAAAACTAGCAATCTTTGATACATTCAAAACAAAAGGAACCGATCTTACAGGAGAGGCAAATAGACAGCGAGCAATTATTTCCATTCTAGCAAGTAATGCCAATCCTGCTGAGAGAACTAGAACCGGAATTTCTCAAAGAATTGCAAAAAATCATGGCATTACATGGAAGAATATCTATTCAGGAATATTTCGGGATCTAGATGAGATTTTACTACCTATGAAAATTGCTGAAGAAGATGGAAGATTACCCCTCAAAAGAGGACCAAAAGCGCTTCAGGAAAAAGGAATTCCCTATTACCATTTAACAAGAAAAGGAATCTTGATTGCTTTGTCAATTAGTGAAATAAAGAATAGGGATGGTTTACTAGAAGAATTTTTTTCCCAGTCTGAATTAGAAGAGAAAGAATTTGAGGTGATTTTATCTAGTTTGGTAAAGACTAGTCCCAATTTTACATATTCAATAATTCAGAAATATGTAAAAGCCTTTTGTGATAATAAAATCAAGGATTTGTTACCATTTGATCTATCAAAACTAAAAGATATTTCAGATGAATCATTAATAATTCAAAAAGAGATCCTCTCAGCCTTTGTAAAACTCCCTAAACAAGAAAAAGAGGATGCCATTAGATTTCTAGATAGAATTACCTAGAATTTGTTCCTAAAATAGATCGCCAAACATTAAAATCAGTTGCCTCTTGAGATTGATCGAAATGGGCGGTTCTAAGAATGTCTATGCCTCAGTAAAAGCCTACAGTAAAAGAGGTAAATTATTGACAAAGTCTGATTTTCAAACTCTTGCTGAATCTAGAGATTTAGAAGAATTAATGACTAGAATCAAAAATACAGTCTATGCTGATGCAGTTGCTGATGTCCAAAAACCATATACCTCACAAAGTATCGAGTCTGCACTTAGAAGTAAATTAGCAGATATTCATTATTCAATAGCAAAAACATCTGGAAATTCAGGTGTATTAGATGCCTATTATATGAAATTCATCATATCAAATCTTAAATTAATTTTAAAAGGCAAAGTCTTAGGTAAATCACAAGAAGATCTTGAAACTCATGTAAATCTTCATGCTGAAGAATTAATCAAGCAAAGAGATATTGTTATTAAAGCACTAGTAGCAAAAGATATTGAAGAAACAGTTGCAAGTTTGAACTCTGTCCAGTTCGGAGAAGAGATTGCAAAAGCTGCAGCATTGTACAATGAAAAAAAGAATGTTCAGATTTTTGATACATATTTTGATAAAATATTATTCCAATATCTAGCAGGAGCCATGAAAAATTATTCTGATAAAGATGCCACAAAAATTGTAGCCATGGATATTGACTTTTATAATATTCTAAGCGTGATTAGAGGAAAATTCTGGGGATTACAAGAAGATCAAATTCAAGATTTGATAATTAGTACCAATCCTCCAGCGAAGGAATTACTTGGAAGAATGATGGCAGCAGCTTCAGTAAGAGATGCTTTTAATGAATTATCTAGTACAAAATACAAAGAATTAGTTCCTCAAGTAGAAAATGAATTAGATGCAATTGCAGAATTTGAGAGATCATTTGAAATGTTAATTTACAACACTTCACTTAGATCATTTACAAAGATGTTTAGTTTTGCAACAATTGTTGGCATAACCAAATTGACTGCATTTGAAGTTAGAAATCTTGCTGCAATTGCATTTGCAATTGAGCAAAAGATACCCACTGAGATTACAATGTCTAAACTTATCCTACCTGAAGAATAGGTAAATTCAAGATGTTTAATTTTCCAAAGAAAAAGAGTAACGTCTCTCCTGAAATTTTGGTGAGAATGATTTGGGTGAGTTCATTCTTGGCAATGGTTTTCACGTTGCCTCCATTGGGAATATTTTTAGGGATTTATTTTTTGAGTGGGAATCTGATAGTAGGGGCAGTTATCGGATTTGGAGCACATTTTGTAATTTTGGCTTTTGCAGGAAGGATTTCAAAACTATTTACGAAAATTCTTAGCTAAACTATAAGAAGTCAATTTGGAGAATGATGTAATATATGATGGGAGATAGAGATTTTCGAGGTATTATTCAAAACACTATTAGCTCCATTGGAAAAGATCTTGAGATAGAGATTGATTCAGAAAATATTCAAAAAATACATCTCAAAGAAGTGGTGCAATGTCTAAGACGTTCTTACTATGATAGATTAGATCCAGAAGAGATTGAAAGAAAGGGATTCAATGATCTTCTTTCAGGGTTATTAAGGAAATTGCAGTTTGGTAGTGAACCAAAGGAGTTTGCCATAGATGAAATTCAGCTAAAAGGCCAGGCAGATATGATAGTTGATGACTCAATTATTTTGTTTAGGGCAGCAACTCATGAATTGGAAACTCCAAATTCAAATGATGTTCTGTATCTTAATGCATGTATGTGGATATATGATAAAGATGATGGAATTATTGTTTACATTACAGGGGACAGACAAGAAACCACATTTTCTTTGACTAGAAACAAAAAGATGTTTGAAGAAGTGATTAGAAGAGTTAGAGTTCTAAATAATCTTCTAAAAGAGAAAAAAGTTCCTATCTTAGAGCCTTCAGTAGATTGTTCAGAATGTCAATACTATGAAAGATGTTTTATCAAGAAGAAAAATACCAAGCAATCATCCCTAGCAGATTTGTTAGGAATTGGCAAGAAAGATTAGTTTAGTTAAATGAAAAATATTGTAAAGGAAAAATTCCTTTGTTAATCTAGTGGTTCTGGATGTCCTTTACCACGAAGAGCGAAACACACTACTGCTAGTGCGATTGCGACTCCAACTGCTGAGCCAAATGCGGCCATACCTGCTTCTGCCATTTGATAAAAAACCATCTAACGGGCTTTTATAACTTTGCCAATATTTTTTATCTAAAAACAAATTATCATAATATTTTGTTTTTATGATACAACAAGGATTTATTTTGTAAATTCAAAATGAAGTTCGTTTTCTTGGCCACTAGTCATAGAGCTTAGATTGTAAAATACATCACCTGAAACTCTCCATGATGCTGTATTATCTTCAAGTGAACTCCATAACTCAGGAGTATTTCCAGAATTTACCAAAGTGATTTTATCTCTAAGAACTATAGAGTTTTCACCTAACAAAGTATAGTAGTTTGAACCAAATTCTACCATTCCTTCTGGCCTGCTTCCAATTTGACCACCAGAAATTTGTTCAGAATCAGAATAACTTGTTTCAAATAATTGATAATCCATTGTTTGCACAATCACAGATCTTGGATTTGGGTTTGAAATTTTAAATGCTATCTCAATTGTTGCAGAACGCTCTGAAATTTTTGTAACAGAAATATCATCTAATGTGATTTCTAATGGTAGAATTTGTGGGATGTTTTCGATCTCAGATGATGTATTTTGATTTGATTCTACAACAACCATAGAAGGTCCAATTAAGAGAATACTACCTAAAATTACAGCAAGTCCTGCTACTGCTGCTCCAACAAAAATTTTAGGATTCATAATTTTTAACTTTCACTATACATCTTAAATGTTGAGATAGTTATTATACCATTGGAGATTAAAAAAATTATGCAGTATTTTCAGGCAGTCCAAAAAGGAAAACAAATTGCAAGTAAATCACAAATGAAGATGTTTGATATTGCCGGATTTTCAATGCTAACATTAACTACAAAAAAGATTGATGGGAAATTTGAACCAGTAGGAGAAGAAGAATTCACTGCAGTAATTAATTCCCCAGATGGATATGTTGCAATTATTGTTGACAAAGATGGATTTACTAAAGCTCAATCAAAAGCATTAGAAAAAGAAAAGTCTCTAGAAATTTTCAGAAAACTTCGTGAATCCGGAATTCCTGAATATCCAGGAAAAGATATTCAAATTTGGTCTGAGTCAAGACCTACAATTCAAAACGAAAATTCTGAATAATTATTTTGATGGTAAGATAATTTCTGTACCTACGTCGCCACCTTTAATGGCTTTTTCAATTATTTTTGGATTAGCTTTTAAAATTCTAGTTTTGATTTTAGATCTTTCTATAATTTTAAGAGCTACAATATCCATTAAATCATAGCCACCTGCAATTGAATCCTCATGTACTAGCATATTTTTCAAATTTTTGAGTTCAATTCGTTTGAATTTTTTTGCTTTTTTGTGTTTATTGGGATCCATATCATAAACACCATCAACATCAGTTGCATTGAGAAATTGTTCAGCTTTTACTTTTTCAGCTATCAATGCGGCAGTTCCATTTGTGCTTTGACCTGGATGTAATCCACCAGCTACGACAATTAGCCCATCATCAACTGCATGCCTTACTTCTTGTAAAGTAGTTGGAGGATGAGAGTATGCTTTATTTTTTAGAGCATAAATTAGCAACTTTGCGTTAAGTCTTGAGATTTCAATTCCCAGTTCATCAAGTGTTGATTCATCTGCACCTGATGATCTAGCATGTGTGATATAATGTCGTGCAATGGTTCCACCGCCAGCAACAACAATTGGTTGACAAATCTTGCTGATTTTGACTAGAAATTCTGCATAATCTTTTAGAAGTTTGACATTATCTATCCCAAAAACTCGTCCTGATAATTTAATTACAATTCTTTTTTTCACTTTAGATCACCAAGGATGGATTTAGCAGCAATTTCAACTTTTTTTCTATTCTTTTGGTGGGTATAAATTCGAAGTATATTCATAAATCCAGAAATTGCTGAAACTACCGGAATTTTAGATATTGGCATCTCTATGGCTGATGATTTTCCATTATCATTAGTTACCAAAATAATTGATTTTGACTCATTTTTGGATGGTGCCAATGGAATGGAAGGGGTAAGAGAATTATCTACAAAAATCTCATTTTCATCCACCTTAGATTTTTTAGAAAGAATTGCTCTAAGTTCATCTGTTCGAGTTTTTTTCAAATTGGTTTGGTTTGTCAGAATTCTTTCAAATACACATTTTAGCAGTTTTCTATTTTGATAATCTAGTGCAAATTGTTTTGCTCGTTTTAATTTTTGAGATTTTGATGAAATTAAGGCGGCTAGAACAGATTCATCGGTGAGTTTGACAAATTCATTAATGTTAAATGATGTAAAACCAAATTCATCATCAGATAATCGTAATGCCTCAAGTAGCATTACTTCTGCTGCCCTTACAGTTTTATGAAAATAAACGGCTTTGAACATTTGATATCTAGAGTGCATCATTGATTCAAATGAATACAAAGCTGAACGCTCAAGTGCTAGTTTTTTCTTGTAAACATCAAGGGATTGTGTAATTCTTTTATGATCAATTTTTGCATGCTCTGCTCCTGTAAAATAACCATCCCTAAGTAAATAATCCATCATATCAGCACTTAGAGCACCTGAAACAATTTCATTAAGATATTGAAATTTTGAATCACCAAATGCGATTCTTGTTATGAATTTTTTATCATATCCATTTTTTGAGAGGTTATCACCAATTTCAGATTTAAGAATAATTTCTTTGCCAAAGTCTTCATGAGATATTTTCTTCTCATGAATTATTTCTTCAAATAAATGAGAAAAAGGTCCGTGTCCTATATCATGTAGCAGGCCAGCTAATCTCAAAATTTCAATATCATCAGATTTTAAAATTTCTTTTTCAGATAATGCGTTTCCTGCTTGGCTTGCAATGTGCATAACTCCAAGAGAGTGTTCAAATCTTGTGTGTTGGGCAGCAGGGTATGTTAGATGAGCCCCAGAAAGTTGTCTAATTCTTCTTAATCTCTGAAAAATAGGATTATCAATTATTGAAAGTTCATGATCATAAACACGAATAAAATCATGAATGGGATCTATAATATCTAAGTAATTTTTTTTCATAATCCTAATTTTTTAGAAAATGCTTTCATGATTTCTTCATGGACTTGTTGTTTAGATTTTGATGCATCAATGATCTTCCAATGTTTTTTCTTTGCAGTAGTACGATAAATTTTTGAGATCTTTCTTAGAAATTCTTTATTTTTTTCAAATTTATCTCGATGAGTTTTCTGTCTGTTAAATGATTCTTTTTGGGTCACATCTAATAGAATTACAAGATCTGCTTTTGGTAGTCCTTCATCTAAATTTTCAAGCCATTTTTGATTAAGATTATTAGCAATTCCATAAATTAGATTAGAGTGATAATATCTATTCATAATTAAAACAGAATTTTTTTCTTGTGCTTTTTTGATTTCATCTAGTTTTTCCCATCTATTTGCAGCTAAAAGACAATGAATTACTTGAGGAGGAAATTTTCGTTTTCCATCAAGATATTTTCTAATTTCTTTTCCAATTGGGGTTTTGTAGTCAGGAAAATGAAAAAGTTTTGTTTTAATTTTTTGTTTTTTAAGTTCTTTTTCTAGCATCGTTGATTGGGTCAATTTTCCTGCCTGATCTCCGCCCTCAATTACAATAATCATAAGTTATCATGAGAGAGAAATCAATTGATTAAAAATCTATCAAGATTTATAACCAAAAATCAACCATTTAACACAAAATGGGACTAGTCAAGGAAGTAATCAAAGAGATTGGAAACAAATCAAGGGAGTTTTACGAATTTGTTTTGCCACCAGTTGACATGCATTTAGATGATGAAACGCTCAAAATAGTAATTGATATTCCTGGATTTGCTAAAGAGAATATCAATTTGATATTGTGCGGAGATATTCTTTCAATAAAAGCTAAAAAAATTATTGATGAAAAACAAACTGAGAAATTTGTTTGCAATCAAAGACCAAATCTCATAGATAAAAAAATTAGATTACCTATAGATATTAAACAAGGAGAAGAAAAAATAGAATCTGCAAAATATGATAATGGTGTACTTACGTTAATAATTCCTGTTTCCAAAAAAGGAAAAAATATCTCAATAGAATAACTAAAGATTCCTGAATAAAGCTGAGCCAATCATGATTAGACCTGAACTGATCATGCCAATAATTCCAAGTGTTTGATTTGATTGAAATAATATTGTTGAGCCAATAAAAGTTGCAGATGCAAAAATACTTCCACTGATTAAAACCATTGGTTTTCCTTTTTTCATATATACTTCAGCATCATCAATTAGTCTTTTCATTTCAGGACCTAAACGAATTGCATAATCAACAGATTTTGCAAAATTATCAAATGATATTTTTAATTCCTCAACATATGCTCTAGGAATCAGATTTTCTTCCTCTAGAATATTTTTTAAAACTTTTACAAACTTGAAATCAACATTGTGTGTCTTGTAAATTCCTTCTATGATTGATGCCATTCTCATATACAAAGCCAAATTTTTTGGCAACACAAATGGAAATTTGCTCATTGTTTGATTAGCAAGCTCCATCAAACTTTGAACTTCCATCTCATCGGGTTTATTTCCATGCATTGCACGAATGGAAAGTTCTATTCCTTTCTCAATTACTGTTCTGTTATATCCAGGTGTAAGCATTCCAAGTTCTGCCATTGCATTTACTACTCTTGGAGGATTTTTCTCAACAAGAGCAAGATATAGCCTGATTAGTTTGAATCTAGTCTCATTATTTATTCGCCCAACCATTCCATAGTCATACAAAATGAGTTTTCCATCATCTGTGACTGAAATGTTTCCTGGATGAGGATCTGCATGGAAAATTGAGTGTTTGAGAAGCATTGTAAAAAATACTTTATGAACATCAATTACTAATTGCTCTCGATCTATTCCTTTTTCATTTAGGGCTTGAACATTAGTTACCTTGATTCCAGGAAGATATTCCATAGTAAGTACATTTTTGGAGGATAAATCATCATAAACTGTTGGTACTATTACAATGCTATTTTGCTCCATATCATGCTTAATTTTTTTAAGATTTTCTAATTCATTAGTATAATCCATCTCTTCATGGATTGTTTCTATGAATTGGGACAACATAGCTTTTGCAGAATATCTAAGATTGGGATCAACAAATCTTAATGCTATTGGTAGAATTTTTTTCAATACTTTAAGATCTTCGTGTACAATTTTTTCAATACCTGGTCTTTTTACTTTAACAACTATTTGCTGACCAGAAACAGCTCCTCGATAAACTTGTCCAAGGGATGCTCCAGAGATACAATTTGAATCAATATTATCAAATTTTTCATTTATTGATCCAAGATCTTTTTCAATAATGGGTTTTACTTGATCAAATGGTGCAGCTGGTACACTATCTTGTAGTTTTGATAATTCTTCCAAGTATGGTTGTGGCAAAATATCTGCTCTTGAAGATAACCATTGTCCTAGTTTGATGTATACAGGACCAAGTGAGATAAATGTATCAAGAACTTTTCTTGCATTTTTTCTAAATTGTTCCAAATCAATTTCTTTGTTCTCTTGATGAATCCATCGTTTTCTATCTCTTCTTAATGCAAATATGGATGGCAAAAGTTTGATGAGAACTTGAATTGTTCTAATGGTAGTCATTTTTACTCCAAGTAATTTTTAATTTGTTTTGTCGTATTATATCCTAAATAACCAGCAATAATTGATGAGATCATTTTGTTTGTAAGTGTTGGTTTTGATTTTTTATCAAGAAATTTATTAGCAATATAAGAACCGCCAAAAATTGCACATGCTAAACCAACCAAAACTTCAGGTGCATCCTTAACTAAGTGACCAATAGGATCTTTTCTAGGATCAACAATATCTGAATGAACTAAAAATTTATCATTATATTCTCTAATGTGTAAATTTCCATAACGATATTGTTTTACAGCACCATTTTTTTGTCCAAGAATTGTCTCTTCTGCGCCATCAAGCATGAATTCTCGTAATTCTTTAGGAACTTCTATTTCATTGTCAGGCATAAACGCAAGATCGAGTAATTGCATATAACCTTAAGGAATACAAAAAAATCTTTCAGCCTAAGATCAAAAACAAGTTGTAATTTGATGACGGCTAGTACAAAATATGATAATTAGTATTTAGAACTCACTGATGATTGCTACGTGTCTTTTTTATTCAAATAATTTACATTGTATTCAAATAGATAGGATGGAGGCTTTTTCCCGAAAAAATTCCTCACACCATCTATTAGTTATATTAAATTTTTTTACAAATTATTTTTCGTAAATAGAATAAAGCTAATTGAAAAAACAATTAACATTGCAATTCCAGTAACATATGCATAATTAAACCCCACACCTGAATGATCTTGTTCATGATAATAATTGATTAGAAAGGTAATTATCAATAAACCAACTCCAATGAAAGTTAACCGTCTATGAGTTTCCAATAAATGGAATTTTGTTTTAAAGTATATGAATTAAGAAAAGGAGTTGTGACTAAAGAAAAGGAGTTGTAATAAATCCAACAATACTGCCTGCTAGAAATAGAAAAATGCCTTTACCCATACCAATATTTTTTCAAATAATATAAGATATAATTATAATCTAAATTTCCCAAAAATGGAAATCACTTTTGTTAAGGTGAATTTGTCATATTAGACAATTTTTTGATTATATCCTCAAGCTCTGCCTTGTTTTCATTAATCACTTGCCTAACTACTGTGATCTCTTTTTTTAATTGCTCTAAATGTACGTCATCAGTATTATTGAATTGTCGTTCAAGATCATCAAGAATTTTCTGGTTGTATTGATTAATTTTTTCTAATTCATTTTTGTATTTTTGTAAATTTTCATATTGATTTGGAATGTTTGACACTTCAGAGAATTCTTGATTTGTAAGTAACCCTATAGAAATAACAATACTTCCAATGACTAAAACTATAATGAGTACAAGAATACTAAATCGCATTTTTAATTAACTGTATTTGCTCAATTTGATTTATTATTTTATACTAATTAGTCTCAATTTGGGCTTTTTTACGTCTACGATAAATGAAGAATCCAACACCTAAAGCAATGATAATTGGTATGATAATCATCACAGGCTCAGGTCCTTGTTCATTATTATTAGATGGTTCTTTAACAAATATTGTTTCATCATGTGTAAGAAAGATTTCATCTCTTACACCATCCTTGTATCTTACCGTAATTGTAATTTCATGTTCACCATATTTTGGTTCTCCATCAAATTCTATTGGAACATTAAATGGAACTGGTGCATCAACTTCAATTTCATCAATAAATTGAGTATTTGATTTAATGTTTGAATCACCACGTGATTCCAGCGTTACAAAACCAAATAATCCATCTTCATTTCCTTCATTAATTATTTCTCCAACAACCATTTGCTGTCCAGATAATTCGATTACTTGTACATTGAAAACTCTAAGATCAATTAGTCCTTTAATGTAAAAATCAACTATTTTTGAAATTTTATGAAGATCTCCATGTGTATTGTAATAAGAAATAGATAGTGGTATTCTTAATGTGTCATCTTTTAGACCTTCAGGAACATAAACAGTTGCTGTGAGATATTTGGATGATTTAGGATCTATTTGACCGACATCCCAACTTGATTCTAAAATTACAACATTTTCTACATTTGTAGTTGATGATGATGTAGATGCAAGTTCAGTTTGTGTATTAGTTGCTACAATATCTACACCAGATATTGGTGCAGTTCCATCATTTGAAATTTCAATTACAACATTATTTGTTCTCAGAGATGTAAGAAATGGCTCTAGTGCTTTTACATTAATTACACTGTCACCAGTCACTTTGAAATTAAAGTCAGCAAATGCAGTGCGTACACCTGATTCTCTTAATCGAGAATAATCCACTTTAACGGTACCTGGATATTGCTGAATTTTCACATTTTTATCTAAATTTACAAAAAATGTCAGATGGAAATTATCTCCTGCTAGTGAATTGGAATCACTATCAGCAAAAATTATGGAATTTGGACCATCTGAGCCTGAAAAACCAAATGGTAATGATAATTGTCCTCTAATGCCTGTAATGTCTTGAGTTCCAACATTAGCAAATACTACCGTAAATGGAACATTACTATCTCCTCCTTCAACTTCAATTTTTTCATTAATTGTTCCAAAGTATGCATCTAGAAATTTCACATCACCAAAATCTCGCTCAAATGGAGATTGACCAAATCCTCCAGATTTTATTTGTGCAAATGAACTATCAAAGAGAAGTGGTGCAAAACCAATTGCAAGTAATACAATTAGTATCTTAAGATTCATTATGCTATAACCTCCATCTCTGATGGCATGTCACCTTCAAATGCTCTTCCATCTTTTATTGTGATAATTCTATCTACATCCCCAAAATGGTCTCTGTCATGTGTGACAACAATGAAAGTATGATTAAGTTTTTTTGCCATTGATTTCATTAGTTGAACAATTGTTTCAGACGTTACAGAATCAAGATTACCTGTTGGCTCATCAGCTAATACAATTGATGGTTTATTGATAAGCCCTCTTGCAATTGCTACTCTTTGTGCTTGTCCACCTGAAATTTTATTTGCACGTTTATGCATTTGTTGTTGTAAACCAACTGCTGTAAGCAAATCTTTAGCTTCTTTTTCTGAAAAATTATTTGCTCCAGCAATTTGTCTAGGAAGTAATACATTTTCTAAAACTGTAAGATCAGACAACAAATTAGAAAATTGAAAAATAAATCCTAATTTCTTATTCCTAAATGAAGAAATTTTATTATCATCAAGTCTAGTTGTGTCAACTCCATCAATTAGGATCTTCCCATTGGTAGGATGATCTAATAATCCAATGAGATTAAGTAATGTAGATTTTCCTGAACCTGAACTGCCAACAATTAAAACAAATTCTCCTTGTTTTATTGAAAAGTTAACATTATCAACTGCCTTTACTTGATTATCTCCTTCACCGTATATCTTACTTAGATTAGTAACTTCAAGTACCTTAGACAGTTCTCATCGCCTCCACTGGTAACAATTTTGTTGCTCTGTAGGATGGATAAAGTGATGCAATGATTGCTAAAGCAAATGATGTTAATGCAGTTTGAATGATTTTTTCCCAGTTGTAACTGACCTCGAGTGGGAGACTGTTATTAAATGACATTTTAGTCTCTTTAGCATAAAATGTGTATCCCAATCCTGCTGCAGTTCCTACACCAGCACCAATTGCTCCAATAATCATTCCTTGGAAAATAAAAATTAGTAGAATATCTTTTCTTTTTGCCCCAATTGCTCTCATAACTCCAATTTCTTTTGTTTTACCATTAACTAACATCATTTGAATCGTAACAATAGCAAACGCTGAAGACATCATTCCAAAATATCCGATCATGTTAATCATTGCAATTCCGGATCTAAATCCAGCAAGTTGTTGCTCAGCTGATTCTTCTATAGTTTCTGCAATAAAGTCATCATTTGGAAAAGAACGTAAGAAGAATTCTTTCACTTCAAATGCTTTAGTTGGATCATTTAGCTTCACCATTAATGAACCAGAGTCACCTGGTCTATTCATCATATCACGTAAAGTATCTATATGTACAACGGCACTATAATCAAATCCTTGCCCACCTGGAGATGATGCAATTCCTGAAACTGTAAATCTTCTGATTTGATCCTGACCAAATCTATCAACTACCAAGACTTTAACACTATCCCCAACTTGAGCACCACCTAGATCTCTTGCAACAGAAGTACCTAACACAATTGAATTTCGAGAGAAAACATAAGATCCTTCAGTAACAGTCTCAGCTACAGTTGATGCTCTAATATCCCTAAATGGATCAACACCTACTATTGGAATACGAGTTTCTTCAATTAGTTTTCCATTTTTTGTCATGTTCATTTCTGCCGTCGATGAAAGCCGAGGTGTAGCTGCTTCAACATAAGGAATTCGCTCAAACCAATTTACAAGTGACAAGTCAGATTTATCAATAAAATCAGCTTCATCTGTTACAAGAATATCTCCATTTCTATAATCACTAATGTCCCTAACAATGGCATCAAATAATCCCTGAAAAATTACAAAATTTACATGAATAACCAAAATTCCTATGGTTACTGCTAAAACGGCTCCAATCAAACTACCTTTTTTATTGAACAGCATTCTTTTTGCAAGACGTAGTCTGTATTCCATAATGAAAATAAAATAGTCTATTATATAACGTATAGTATTCATAGTGCTAATAGAATAGACAATTTTATATCAAATTAGTAATTTCTATATTTTATGGAGAGGAATTAGATCATATAATGGACAAATTAGATATGAAGATCCTTAGTCGTTTAATGAACAACTGTAGAGAATCAGACAGGCAAATAGGCATGGAATTAGGAATTTCAGGTGGTGCTGTTCGTGCACGAGTCAGAAAAATGATAGAAAAAAATGTGATTGAGAATTTCTTTGTAAAGGTAGAACCTCCGATTTTGGGTTATGGCGTTTTGTATATTGTAGTGTCAGGGGAAGACATTAACGAAATTTTAGAACA
Source organism: Nitrosopumilus sp. (assembly GCF_025698945.1). Taxonomy (NCBI): domain Archaea; kingdom Thermoproteati; phylum Nitrososphaerota; class Nitrososphaeria; order Nitrosopumilales; family Nitrosopumilaceae; genus Nitrosopumilus; species Candidatus Nitrosopumilus sp. Next base: position 131,582 of record NZ_JAILWM010000004.1, on the reverse strand, counting down.
GGTAAGTTTAGTCGGAGAACCTAATTTTGTAGTCCCATGTGTTGGAGGAATCACTGTTTGTAGTATTGCAATAAAAGAAAACATTCAACAGAAAATTGAACTTGCAAAAAAACTAATGAAAGATGTTAGAGTTTTATCTATTTTTGAGGCAGAAAATCCAGGATATGACGCAAATCTTACAAAAACGGATTTAGAGATACTTGAAGAGCTAATTAAAGAACCAAGACAAAAAATTGATAAAATTGCAAAGAATACAAAACTATCAACAAAAACCATCACTCGTTGTATTGACAAATTACAACAAAATGAAGGAATTCAGTTTACATTAATTCATAATCCTAAAAAAATCGAAAATTTTATCCCCCACGCAATATTATCTTGGGTAGACGGTGATCTTAAAGAAACACTTGAGAATATGAATAAAGAGTTTTCAGAATTTTATTTACAAATTCCATTTATTGCAAAAAATCAAATTGTATTGTTTATGTATAGTGATAATATTTTCAAGATGGATGAGCTAAGTCAAAAAGTAAGAAAATTAAAAAATGTAAAATCTGCTGATCTATTCATTCCTAAAAAAATTTCATTTTATGTAAGTTGGATTGAAAAAGCAATAGATAATTTTAAAAAATTACCAAAATTACATCTTACATATCAAACAAATTAAATAATAACCACCTCTAGTATTTTCCGTGAAGAAAAAGAAGATCTATGAAGGAGAAATTTTAGGATTAAGTGTTTATGAAGGAGAAATTGAAGGAAGAAAAGTAAAACGTGAAATGATAGAACATAGAGGTGCTGCAGCAATGTTGGCCTTTGATGAAAACAATAAGATAATTCTTGTAAAACAGCATAGATTTCCCCATGGATATGTACTTGAAATTCCTGCAGGAACATTAGAGAAAAAAGAAGAACCAATAAAATGTGCCTTCAGAGAACTTGAGGAGGAAACAGGTTATAGGGCAAAAAAGATGACCCCTTTAATCACCTATTACCCTTCAATTGGATACAATACTGAGGTAATTCATTGTTTTGTAGCCTCTGGATTAAAGAAAATTGCTGATTTGAAACTTGATGACGATGAGATATTATCAGTTGTCAAAATGGATTTGAAAAGAGTAATTTCTATGATTAAATCGGGAAAAATTCAAGATTCAAAAACAATTTGTGCAGTTTTAACTTATGCATCAAAAAAGAAGCTATAGTAATCATTCATTATAGATTGGTTTTACAAGATCTGCTACATCAGCCCATGATTGAGCTATTCTTTCAAACATATACACTAGATCTAGAAAATCTATAGGAATTTGATTTTTATTTCCCAACGTAATTCGAAGTAAACTGAGTTTTTCTTCAAATTTTTTATGTAATGAAATTGCTTCAATTGCCAATAGTCTATCAGGTTTTGTAAATGCATCAATAGACTTTTCAGCTAATTTACTAAATTCTTTAACTACATCATAAATCTTTTTTGAATGTTCTTTAGATAAGGACGAATTATAAATAAAATTTGCAATTTCTACAATAGAATCACCTGCATTTTCAAGAAGATTGGCTGCAACTCTATAATCTAAGACATCAATATTTTCTAAATTGAATGCACTAGCTAATCTCTTATCAACTAAAGTGCTACGAATTAAACGTACAAGTAAAAAATATTGTCTATTAACTTCAACATCACGTTTTGCAAGTGTTTGCAAATTAGATTTATCATCTGAGAGTAATCCATTTGAAGCATCATCATACATTCCCAATGCAATGGAGCTCATACGTTTAAGAATTTTCTCTGGATTAAGTGTAGTTGCATCTAAAAGAAATTGCATGTTAATTTTTGATGCATCCTCTTCAATGATTTCCATGCCAACTAATCGTCTCATAGAATTACGAATTTTTTCTCTATCTTCTCCTGGAATAATAGACTTGGAATTAATTTGAATTACATCATAACCCAAAAGATAAGCTCCTGTAATATCGGCAACAATATTTTCTTCTTTTGGAAGTGGATATGAAATTACAAGTTCTTTTGTTAAACGGGTTTCCTTATTTGCCGAAATTGAAATGCTATCCTCCCATGTTTCAAGTTCAACTTGACTCTTTTTATCCAAGCCATTGGCATCAACCCATTCTTTAGGAAGAGATACAAGAATACTACTGCCAATCCTTTGTAGGCGTCTAATGAATTTAGTCAATTTATACTAATTTAATTAATATAAGCCATATTCTTATATTTTGTGTAAAATTTAAACTTAGATCAATGGAGGCAACAGCATTTTGTCCGGCTCACATTACAGGTTTTTTCAAAGCTCATTTAGATGAGGAACACAATAGTTTGGAAAACTTTGGTTCAATGGGTGCTGGTTTTTCCATAAAGCAAGGAGTAACAACCAAAGTCAAAATTATCCCTAGAAAGAATTTAGAATCAAACTTTAGAATTTCAACAATAGGTTATCAATCAGATAAGACGGATGTTTCAGAATTTGTTTTAAGTGAATTTAAAAAATTAGGAAATTTTTCAGATAAATTTTTTGAAATTGAACATGAGATATCAATTCCAGTTGGATATGGTTTAGGTTCTAGCAGTGCAGTTGCACTATCAATGTCATATGCATTAGATGAAGCACTTGGAACAAAATTAGATAGAACAAAAATTGGACAAATTGCACATAATGCTGAAGTAAATTGTAAAACTGGATTAGGAGATGTTTTAGCATCATACCATGGAGGTTTTGAAATTCGTGTTAAACCAGGTGCACCAGGTATTGGAACTGTAGAAAAAATCAATACAGATAAAATTTCAATAATTATGATATGTTTTTCACCAATTTCAACCAATAAATTCATCAAAGAAAGATTATCTCAGATTAACGGTCTTGGAGGGAAAATGGTCAATAGATTACTAAAATCAAAAGATTATGAACACTTTCAAGACATGTCAATAGAATTTGCAAAATATGTTGATGTTATGACTCCACGAATGCAAAAAGTGGTAAATGAATTTAATAATAAAAATGTTAAATGTGGAATTGCTCTTTTTGGAGAAACGATTTTTTCAATGATTCCAAAAGAAGAAGAAAATAGAGTTTTAGAGATTTTAGAAAAATATTCAGATGGAATAATAATAAAATCAGAACTAGATAATATTGGAGCAAGAGTTCTTTTAAATTAATTGATATTTCATGTCATTAATTCCAAAATCTCATCCTAGAGCAAAATCACTTTTTATACGTGAAAAATTAGTGCATGGTTTTGATAAAGGATTAGTTGCCAAAGAAGGTCTGCTAGCACAGGGGAGAGGAGAAGCATTTGATTATTTACTTGGGGAGAAAACTGGGAAAAATGCAAAAAATGCAATAAAAGTAGCAGCTGCTCAACTCCTTTTGGCAAAAATGCCTGTCATTTCAGTAAATGGTAATGTTGCAGCATTATGCCCAAAGGAAATTGTGAAATTATCCAAACAAACCAAAGCCAAACTCGAGGTAAATCTATTTTATACAAATGAAAAAAGGAAAAAAGCCATAGTCAGTACGCTTAAGAAAAACGGGGCTAGTGAAATATTAGGAATTAATCCAAGAGATTCAGCCAAATTATCAGGAATTGATTCTGCAAGAAGAATAGTAGACAAGAATGGAATATTTTCTGCAGATGTTGTAGTTGTACCACTAGAAGATGGAGATAGAACCATGGCACTTAGAAATGCTGGAAAATTGGTAATAACATTTGATCTTAATCCATTATCCAGAACTTCACAAACTGCAAGTATTACAATAGTAGACAATGTTACTCGAGCAATTCATGTACTCATTGATGAAACCAAAAAACTATCCCGAAAAAACAAGAAAGAACTAAAAAATATTGTAAAGAATTTTGATAACAAAAAAAACCTTTCAGAAAATATCATTCAAATAAAAGATAATTTAACAAGGAGAGCAAAAATTGCATAAATCAGTTCAAGATATAATCAAAATGAAAAAAGAAAAAAAGAAAATTTCAGTAATTACTAGTTATGATTACACTTTAGCATCATTATGTGATAAAGCTGGAATTGATGTACTGTTAGTTGGCGATAGTGCAGGGATGGTAATGCTTGGATATGAAAATACAATTCCAGTGACAATGGATCAAATGTGTATGTTTACAGAGGCAGTTAGTAGAGCACGAAAAAATGCACTACTAGTTTCCGATTTACCATTTATGTCATATCAATCAAGTATTGAGGATGCAATAAACAATTCAGGAAGATTAATCAAAGCAGGGGCAGATGCAGTAAAGCTTGAAGGGGGTTCTATAATGGCTGAAACAATTAGTACCATTGTGGATGTAGGAATTCCAGTAATGGGACATATTGGTCTACAGCCACAAACAACAATGTTATCACAAGGATACAAAGTTCAAGGAAAAACAATTGATAGTGCAATGAAGTTAATTCAGGATGCAAAAGAGCTTGAAGAAGCAGGTGTTTTTAGTATCGCATTAGAAATGGTTAGTCATCAAGTTGCACAAATCATATCAGAGAGTGTGAGTATCCCAACAATTGGAATAGGCTCTGGTGTAAATTGCGATGGACAAGTTTTGGTTGTTCAAGACTTGCTTGGAATGTATGATAAGATTAAACCCAAATTTGCAAAAAGATACATGAATTTATCTGAAGATATTGTAAATTCATTAGAGAATTACAAAAAAGATATTGAAACAGGGGTATTTCCTTCAGAAGATAATTGGTTTTCTATGGATGATGATGAACTAAAGAAATTGCGTGAGCATATTGAAAAGTAAAAAAAGATCTACCAAAAAAGATCATCCATCATTAGACATAGTTAGTTCTCATGGTATTGAATTATCGGGTAAGAAAATTGTTCTATGTGTTGCAGGAAGTGTTGCTGCATACAAAGCAATTGAGCTTGCACGATTACTTATGAGACATGGTGCTGATGTTACTTGTGTTGCAAGTAATGCTGTAACAAAACTCATTCAACCAGATTATTTCAAGTGGGCTACAGGAAATAAAGTGATTACAAAACTAACGGGAGAGTTAGAACACATCAAATTAGCTGATTATAATCAATCAGATTTCATAATTGTTTATCCAGCCACAGCAAATACTTTGGGAAAGTTAGCAAATGGAATAGATGATACACCAATTTCTACCGTATTAACAGTGGGATTTGGCTCAAAAATTCCAATTTTGATGTGTTTAGCAATGCATGAATCAATGTATGAAAACTCTGCTGTGAGTAAAAATATCAAGTTTTTAAAAAACAAGATTGAGTTTATCAACCCACAAATGATTGAGGGAAAAGCTAAAGCTCCAGAACCAGAAGATGTTTTAGATTATGTATTAAAGAAATTTGGATTTTCATCGATTTTAAAAAATAAAAAAGTGTTAATGACTGCAGGACCAACAATTGAACACATAGATCCAGTTAGAGTAATTACAAATCAAAGTTCGGGAAAAACTGGAGTCAAACTAGCAACTGAATTAATTTCTGCAGGAGCTAAAGTTACTTTTGTGTATGGCCCAGGAAATGAAAAACCACCAAAAGGCGCCAAGATAATCAATGTAACATCAAGTAAAGAAATGCTAAATGCTGTAAAACAAGAATTAATGAAAAAATTTGATATTGTAATTATGGCTGCAGCTATATCAGACTATGTTCCAATAAATTCAAGTAAAAATAAAATTAAAAGTTCAAAAAATGAACTAAGAATTAGCCTCAAAAAGACACCTAAAATCATAGATCTTGTCAAAAAAATTCAAAAAGATGTTTTACTGATAGGCTTTAAAGCAGAAACTAATTTAACAAAAAATCAACTCATAAAATCAGCTCAAGAAAAATTAAAAGAATCATCTTCTGATTTGATAGTTGCAAATGATATTGGTACAAAATATATGAAAAATCCAAAAAATAATCAAGTAATAATCGTGGATTCAAAAAAAATCATCGTGTCTACTAGAACAAGTAAAGAAAAGATTGCAAAATTCATTAGAAAGCAAATTGAACTTAAATTAAAATGAAAAAATCAGAGCTTAGAATGTTAATAGCAGAATATAACCAAATAAAATTAAAAATAAAAAAATCTAATGACAGAAAATTACAAGAAAAAATAAAACAAATTGAGCATAGATATTTTCATGAAACAGGAAATTCAATAAAAGCTAAATCAGAAGAGATTACATAAAATACATCATAATTGTAGTTAGTATAAAATGAGATTTAATCAAACAGAATACAAACAAAGGAATATGAAAATATGGAATGAGGTAGCTCCTCGTTATCATAAAAGATGGGCAAGTATTAACAAAGGACCATTCCAAAGTACTAGAAAACTAATTGAACTTGTAAATATTAAGAAAGGAAATTCTGTTTTAGATGTTGCATGTGGAACTGGAGTAGTAACAAAAGAAATTCACAAAAAAATAGGAAATTCAGGTACTGTAATTGGAATTGATGCATCAAATACTGCAATAAAAATTGCAAAAAAATGGAATATAAAAAAATCAAATTTGGATTTTTTAAATAGTGATGCAGAAAATTTCAGTTTTACAAAAAAATTTGATATCATCACATGCCAATATGCACTATTCTTTTTTCCTAATTCACAAAAGGCATTAAAAAATATGAAAAATAGCCTCAAAAAAGATGGAAAAATTGGAATTTCTGTTCATGGAAGTAAAGTTCCATTTTTTAGCAGTATTTTAGATTCTGTAACAAAATTTATTCCAGATTATGTTCCTCCCGGATCACCAAATCTTGATAGATTTGGAACAAAATCAGCATTAAATGCTGAAATTAAAAAAGCAGGATTTTCAAAAATATTAGTAAAAGAATATGTTTTTGAATATAGTCCAGGAAAATTTGAAGACTACTGGAGAAACTATATGAAATACATTGCAAAACCACTCAAAGAAAAACTAGATTCATTAAATTATTTAAAAAGAAAAGAGCTAAAACAGCTAGTTAAAGAAAAGACTACTCAGTATACAAAGAAAAATGAAATCATTCTATTTCCTTGGCAAGTTTTAATTTTAACTGCAAAACACTAGTTATTTAGGAGATAAATTGGTCAAAGACAAAAAGAGAAAGGAAGAAAAACCAAAGAAATCAGATTTTAAGGCATTTCTAAAAAAGAGGGCTCCAATTTATCTAGCAATTCTTGCACTATTTGTTGTGTTTGTAATTCCTGAATTAACAAAAGGAGATTTACAAAGCAACTTTCCTGAACTGTCTGAAGAACAAAAACTCCCTGTTGAGATTTTAATGAATTATAATGGTCCAAATGAATCGGGGTTAACAGTATTAGATGCAATATCTAATAAAATTGTAGAAGAATATCCTAATGAAAAAATTTTTGATGACAAAAAAACTACAGTAAATTTGATTGTCTCAAAGATTGATTCAGAAAAATATCAAGTTTTGTTAGATTTTAAATCACATAAGGGAGAGATGAATTTTGATTGGACAGTTGATATTAATTCAAAAAAAATTACATCTAATAATTTAGAATCAAAATACATCATAGACTTGGTTGATTTTTATGATTAGCCTCAAATTGTAACTAGATCTTTAGTAAATTTGTGCATAATTATTGGACGATCTTTTACAATTAAAGAATCTTCTATTCTAATTCCAAACTTATTTTCAATATAGATTCCAGGTTCAACTGTAATTGCCATATTTTCTTTTAGTTTTGTATCACTTCGATAAGAAATTGTAGGTAGTTCATGAACTTCTAATCCAATTCCATGTCCTGTTGAGTGAATAAAGTATTTGCCATACTTTTTTTCATCAATGTATTTTCTACAAGCAGCATCAACATCTTTACAATCAACATTTGGTTTTACAGACTTTAAACCAAGCATTTGAGATTCTTTAACAATTTCATATGCTTCATTTGCTTGAGAAGGTATTTTTCCAATTGCAAATGTTCTTGTTGCATCAGATACATATCCTTTGTATCGCAATGTAAGATCTGTTACTACTAGATCACCTTTTTTGAATTTTCTTTGTGTAACTTGTGCATGAGGTAATGCACCATTTGGTCCACCAGCAATAATTAGAGGGTTAAGTGTTGATTTGTAGCCAGTATCAAACATTTCTTGCTCCATAGCATATGTCATCAAAATTGTTTGTAGTTCTGATTCTTTTTGACCTACTTTCATCTTTTTTGAACACAATTCAAACATTTCATCAATGATTTTAGAAGCTTTTTTTAGAATTTTTATTTCATTTTCATCTTTGATTATCCGTGCACTGTAAAATGGTTCAGTTGATGATTTTATTTTTGGAATTGATTTTTTTAATGACATCATTACAGAATAATTTTGGCAATCAGTACAAACATCATTTTTTTTAATTTTTGTAATCAATGATGAGATTAACCCCATTCCTCGTTCAGAAGTAATTACATCACAATCTTCTGATTCATCTTTTGCTCTGCCTACCTCTAGTTCTGGAGCAATAATTGTAGTTTTACCATTTTTTTCTAGTAATCCTATTGCTTCACCCCAAAACCCAGTCAGATAATACAGGTTTTCAGGCTCAAATGTAACCAGTGTATCACAGCCTATTTTTTGTGCATATCTTAGTAGATTTTTTCTGCGCTGCTTCACACAAAAATATCGCTGTTTCTCAATTTATGTATGATGCAAAGTTTGTATATGGAATTTTGATCCCAAATAATGTGACTGAAGAAAAAGAGAAGAAGAAAGTAGTTGCTTTATTGTCTGGTGGACTAGATAGTCAACTTGCAGTAAGAATGATGCAAGAACAAGGTTTTGAAGTATCAGCTGTTGCAATTAAAACTCCATTTTGTGATTTTGATTGTGGACGAGGATGTGGTTTTGAAATTAGAGAAAGAGCTGATGATCTTAATGTTAATTTAAAAACTGTTTATCTAGGCGATGAATACATTGAAATGCTAAAGCATCCTAAACATGGAATTGGTGCAGGATTTAATCCATGTGTAGATTGCAGATCTATGATGTTTGATGCAGCAAAAAAACACATGGAAGAAATTGGTGCAGAGTTTATTATTTCAGGAGAAGTTTTAGGACAAAGACCAATGAGTCAACATGCACCAGCGTTAAGAACTATTGAAAAAGAATCAGGATTAGTTGGAAAAATTGTCAGACCATTATCAGCAGCATTGTTACCAGAAACAATTCCAGAAAAAGAAGGGTTGATCAAAAGAGAAAATCTTGGAATGATTAAAGGAAGAACAAGAAGGAATCAATTAGAGATGGCAAAACAATATGGTATTGAAAACCCACCAAATGCTGGAGGTGGTTGTCTTTTAACTGATCCACAATTTGGTGTTAAAGCTAAAGATTTGTTTACACATACTGAAACACCAACGATTAACGATATTGATTTGTTAAAGATTGGAAGACATTTCAGATTAGATGAAGAAACGAAATTTGTAGTAGGAAGAAATAAGGATGAAAATGAAATGATTCAGGCAATTGCATTACCTGATGATATTTTACTTGAAGCTAAAGATCATGTAGGACCAGTTTCAATTTTACGTGGTAAAAATGCAAAAATGCATGTAAAATTTGCAGCATCAGTTACATTAAGATATTCAGACGCTCCAAAAAACGAACAATCAATTGTTGTTGTAAAAAAAGATAACATATCTGAAGAAATTTCAGCAGAAAAAGTAGAAGAAGAGTATTACATAAAATACAGAATTTAGGCGTGAATTTTTTCTAAAATTAGTTCTAACTAAGGAAGAGTTTTTGAGGAAGTAGATCTCATTTTTAACAAGGATGCAAAAACAAGAAAATCCCACATATCTCAAAGCAATTACAATCAGAGACATCAGCGATGTTCATTCTATAAAAGAAGACATCAAAAAAGAGATGATATTGATTCTACGAGTAACTCCATTAGCCCAAAAAGATGTGGAACAACTTCGTAAAGTAGTTGAAGAATTGTATTCTATTGCAAAAGCTGCTGATGCAGATATTGCAAGATTAGGTGAGGAGAGAATAATTGTTGCTCCATCAAGTATTAAAATCTGGAAACCAGAGTACGATCTAAAATAATTTTATTGCTTCTTGAATTTGCGGATAGTGTGCAGGTACTTTATACATTCGTCTAATATTCATTGCAAGATTTTCAGATTTTTTACGTTCACCATGATTAACCAAAACTCTTCGAAGTTTAGGTCTAAGTCTTTGAACGAATGACATTAGTTGATTATAATCACTATGTCCACTAAAACCATCAAGTTTTTCAACACTACAATTTACTGATACTACTTCAACTTTACCTTCTTTACCTAACATGGAGACCTGTTTAGAACCATCAAGAACTCTTCTTCCCATAGTTCCATTAACTTGATATGATACAAACAAGACTTTGCTCTTCTTATCAGGTGCAATATTTTTGAAGTATTCTAAAACTGGACCTCCTTCTAACATTCCTGATGTTGCTAAAATAATACATGGCGAATCTTCTCTCATTGGCTCTTCTCTAGCATCTGCATGTTCAATATTGGTAAAATATTCAGAATCAAACGGATTATCATCTGTCTCTAGTATCTTTTGTTTAAGTTCTCTTGCAAGATATTCTGGATATGACTCATGTATTGCTGATGCTTCAGAGATCATTCCTTCTGTAAATACTGGAGCTTCAATCATTTCTCCGGATTTCATGTAATGATCAATTACCATCATAATTTCTTGTGCACGCCCAACTGCAGGAATTGGAATCAAGACTTTTCCTCCATCGGCAAGAGTATTGTTTACTGCATTAATGAAAGCAGATTCAACTTCTTGTCTGCTTGGCTGAATATCTTCCTTAAGTCCATACGTACTTTCAATTAACAGAGTTTCAACTCTTGGAAAATTCCAACTTGCAGCTTCAAACAATATACTTTTTCCAAATTTAATATCACCTGAATAAACAAAATTGTGATCACCATTTCCAATATGAAAGTGACATAAAGCTGAACCAAGAATATGGCCTGCATTTGCAAGAACCAATTTGATATCAGGGGAGATATCAGTTACAGTTCCATAGGGCAAAGTAATAGTTTGTCTCATAATTTGTTTAACATCACGTTCAGAATAAATTGGAGTTCTTCCTTGGGCTGCAGCTACTTTGATTGCATCTAACTGAATTAGATTCATCATAGGTAAAGTTGGTTCAGTACAATAGATAGGACCTTTGTATCCATATTTACACAAAGCAGGCAAAAATCCGGTATGATCCAAATGTGCATGTCCAATTACTACTGCATCAAGTTCATCCAAAGTGAGATTTAGTGAATCTAATCTGGGATATGCATCCATTGGAGAACGAGCGCCAGGGTTAATTCCACAATCAATGAGGATCTTACTTTCAGGAGTTGATAGTAAAAGAGAAGATCTTCCTACTTGTCCAAATCCTCCAAGGGTGTAAAGTGATACTTCTGTTCGTTGAGAGAGTCTTGGTCTAAAGATTTCATCTCCGACTTGTTTGAGTTGCTTACTTCTCTCAGCTGAAGCCTGTTTTAGAGTTGCATTAATGGTCTGAATTGTCCTTGAAGGAATGGTCGTAGCTTTTCTAATACGTAATTTCCATCCTATTTTTTCAGTAATTTCAGCATGATTGAATTCTTGTGCATTTCTCTGTAATAACCAAGGTCGTTTTGCTTCAACGGATACTTCTCCTGTTGCAGTATCAAATAGAGTACCTTCTAGTTTAGCTTCTGGTGGAACACAATCTGCAAGAATTTTTCTAGCTTCATCTTCTGGTTTTCTAATGGATTCATCAGTTCTAACTACAATTCTTTTCTTAATGATATTAACAAGATTGGAAATTGTTTCATTATTTTCCATTAGATAACGTGGTGAGTTTGTATAAAGTGCAATTCTTGGTCCCTCATATTCTATTTTTGTAACTCCTGCTTCTTTAGGAATACTTTGCAGTATGGTTGCCATTATATTCTGGCTACTAGGAGGTAATTCTTTTTGTTGTTGTTTTCTTTGCATTAAATCACTAAAGTTCGATAACAGCTTTCTTTTGTTCATCGGTTAAAAGACGGAATCCATCTTTATCCATTACAGCGATGTTGATTCCATCACCTGTACCAATGTTTCTAACTATTGCTGCTTTAACAGCTCGTAGAGCTATTTTTTTTGCTTCCTCGATTGTCAGGTCATCTCGGTATTCTTCTTCAAGTAAACCATAAGCTACTGGAGAACCGCTTCCGGTTGTAACATATGATTTCTTTTCAACTGATCCAAACATATCGATGTTAAACAATGCAGGACCTTCAGCATCATATCCACCAACCAAAATATCAGCCATGAATGGATAACCTCTATTTTGATGGAAGATTAATGAGCAAAGTCTTGCAAGAGAATGAATTGAAATCGGACCTTGTTTTTCAACTCTGTGTAAATTAGAATGATAGCGAAGAATATCAACAATATTTTGTGCATCTGCAACCCCTCCAGCCAAAGTAAGACCTGCATGTAAGTCAATTTTCTGGATTTTCATAGTATTGTTATTTGCAATAAAGTAACCTGCACTTGCTCTCATATCAGCGCATAATACGACACCGTCTTTAGCCTTGATACCTACAGTGGTAGTCCCGTGCAGAATTTTTTCTTCAACATTATTTGACAAAAATACACCTATTAAGATAAAGTAACTGGCATCTCACCCTTTTAAATAACTTTTTGATCCCTTGAAATCATAAATAATGTCAAAAAATCAGGATCGCATGAAATCACATACGATGGAACTGCCAAGACAAATTGTAGTAGGCGAAAAAAATATTGGTGAATTTGGATCATTTCTTTATAATTTAACTAAACCAAAAAAAGTATCATTAATTTCAGGAATTCATGTAAAAAAAATTCTTAAACAGAAAATTGAAAAATCATTAAAAGCAAAAAAGATCAAATTTGTATGGCATACATCAATAGATAATCAAATTTCCACACTAAATACAATTCAAAAAGATGTAAAAAAGGATAACAGTGATCTAGTAGCTGGTATTGGAGGGGGTCGCTCAGTAGATACTGCAAAAATGGTTTCTTTTAACCTGAATATTCCATTTGTCAGTGTTCCAACTGCAGCATCACATGATGGAATGGCAAGTCCTTTTGTTTCAGTCAAAAGTGATAAACCTCATTCAATAGTAGCTACTGCTCCATTAGGAGTGTTTGTAGATATTGATATAATCAAAAAGGCCCCAAAAAGATTACTTTCAAGTGGTTGTGGAGATTTAATTGCAAACATTATTGCTGTAAAAGACTGGCAGTTAGGAAGAGACAGAACTGGGGAATATTATGGAAGATATTCAGCTGATTTAGCATTGATGAGTGCAAATATTGTAATGGAGAATTCTACTCAATATGCAAAGAAAGGACTTGATGCACGAGTAATTGTTGAAGCTTTGATTAGTGCAGGTGTAGCATCTTGTATAGCAGGTAGTAGTAGACCATGTTCTGGAGCAGAACATCTTTTTTCACATGCATTAGATAAGATTGCACCAGGTAAAGGATTACATGGAGAAAAATGTGGATTGGGTTCTATTTTAATAGCAAAACTGCAAGGACAAGATTGGAAAAAAATCTCAAAAACACTCAAAGAACTTGGAGCGCCTATTACAGCTAAACAAATTGGCTTAACAAAAGAACAGATCATAGATGCACTAATGATTGCACAAGATCTAAGACCTGAAAGATATACTATTCTAAAAGAGATTGAAATGACAGAAAAGAGAGCTTTGAATTTAGCAAAGATTACCAAAGTAATTTAATTTATGCAGATTTTTCTTCAACAACTTTTTCTTTTGATTCAGGTTTTTTTTCCTGAGATTGTTTGTTGATATGTGTTTCAACAAAACTTACTTTTTCTAAAGTTGGAACAAATTTGAAAATATCTAATTGAATAAAATGTTTCATGATTTGTAAGCCATCAGCACGTAAAATTTCTTCAGGAATTGAGATGTTTACTTCTTTATCTTTTAAATCAAATGATATTTTTGAGTCCTCAACTGGTAATCGATTTTTAAGAATTCCATCAATTTTGTCACTTGGTGACTCGAGAGATTTTATTACATTAACATCAAAAAGAATCGTTTTACCTGCGTATCTATGATTGTAGTCAACTTGGACTCTACCTGAACCAATATAACGAATTATTCCTCTTTTATTATCAACTTCAATTGTGTCACCTACTGAAACTTTTTCAGCATCTTCACCTAATTTTCTAATTGGAATCATTCTAACTTTTCCAGAATCTCTTTCACCAAAGCCTTTGTCTGGTGTTACTTCTACAGTTAACTTATCTCCAACAGAAGTTTTTGCAAGTGCTTCATCTAATCCTTTGAGAACTGGATATGAAACTTCTCCAATTGAAACTAGTTTAGGTTGATATTTGACATTTTGTTCATGAATAGAATATTTTTTTGCATCTTCTTCAATAGTTGTATCAAAAACATCTTCACTATCTTTTACTTTAGCAGTATAATCTACTAAAATTAAAGATCCTTTATTGAAAGTCAATGTGATCGGTCTCGAATTTCCTTATATTAAGTTAACAGGGTTTAGAGAGCTTTAAGTTTTTCTTCTGCAGTTTTTAGTCCTGCTTGAGCATCTATTTCGTATCCCATCATAGCTAATGTAGATGAAATTGCAGAAATAGTTCGCATTACATGATATGGACTAACTTCTCCCATGCATCCAACTCTGAATACTTTGCCTTTTAGATCACCAAATCCGCCAGCAACTAAAACTTTGAATTTATTAGCCAAGGTATTTCTGAATGTTTTGTCTTCTAGTCCATCAAGATAATTTAATGCAACAATCGAGATTGAACGATCTTCTTCTTTGGCAAATGGAGTAAGACCAATTGCACTTAATCCGGAATATAATGCATCAGAACATACCTTATGTCGTTTAAAGACATTCTGTAATCCTTCTTCTAACATTATAGACAATGCTTCTCTATATGCATAAAGTAATGGAAGTGCAGGTGTGAAAGGAGTATGTTTTTCCTCATCATAATATTTGAAATATCTTGCTAAATTGAAATACATTGTAGGTGGAGGATTTTCAATCATGTATTTTTTAGCTCTTGGACTTATAGAAATTGGTGAGATTCCAGGTGGGGCAGCAATAGCTTTCTGAGCACCAGTCATACATACATCAATATTCCATTTGTCAACTGGGAGTTGAGCACCACCAAGTAATGAAACTGAATCAACTACATAGAATGCGTCATTTCTTGATGTCAAGTCAGATACTTTATCAAGATAATTTACCATAGTGCCTGTAGAAGTTTCGTTGTGAACAACATAGAATGCTTTAACATCTTTATTATTATCAAATGCTTCTTTTACTTGATCAAAAGTGGCATTTTGTCCTGGAGGAGTTTGAAGTTTTACTACATTGCATCCTTGATTTTCAATTAGTTGTGCTAATCTACCACTAAATTCTCCATTTACAGGTATGATAATTTTATCACCTTTTTTAACTAAATTAACTACACCTGCTTCAACTGCACCTGTTCCAGATGCAGACAAAGCTACAATATCATTTTGTGTTTCAAACACTTGTTGTGTTTTTGAAACAACATCAGTGTATAATTCAACAAAATCATCACTACGATGATTGATAATTGGTGCTAACATTGCTCTCATTACTCTATTAGGTACATTTGTAGGACCAGGAAGCATTGAGAGGTATTCCATTTGAATTCTATTTCTCAATGTAATATGGGGTTTATTTATAATTAGAGATTTTTTAATCGGTCTATAGCACTAGATTTTATTAGAAAATTTTTTGTGCCCTCAGGTACTAGATTCTCCCATTTTTGATCGCTAATAATCAAATCCCTAATATTTGTTCCAGATAACTCATCCCTTTTCAAAAATGGAATAGGAATTACCTGAACTGATCTTTTAGAATACAGATGTTTTGTCAAGTCATCATTTGAAAAAACAATATCAAATCTTGGAACAATTGTATCTATTTTTTCAATCCATCTGACATGATTATCCAAGTCTGGAATAAAATAAATTGAAATTCTTTCTTTCATGGAATCATCTATAGAGGATAGAATCATTTCTTTTCGTTCTTCAGCAGAAAAGGGATTGATTTTTTCTAGTGGTTTATTAGAACTGCCCAATCCCACCCATAATTTATCAACCTTCGATAGAGCAAATTTCAATGCCTCTAGATGTCCTAAATGAAAAGGTTGGAATCTCCCTATTAACAAACCATTCATACAAAAGTTAGAAAATTTCTTTTTAAAAAACTATCATAAAGAGTAGAAATTCAAATGATTTGTGGAATTTCTAAAAATCAATGGAGCATATGGTGAAGGTGGAGGACAAATTATTCGTTCAGCAATTACCATATCATGTATCACAAAACAACCTATTCATATTGAAAAAATTAGAATGAATCGAAGAATTCCTGGACTACGACCACAACATCTAACAATGATAAAAATTCTTGAAAAAATTTCAAATGCTTATGTTATTGGAGCAGAGATAGGCTCCACAGAATTAAAATTTATTCCAGGAGAAATTGAAAGCTTAGAACTAGTAGAAGATGTAGGAACAGCAGGTAGCATTTCACTAATCTTACAAGTAATTATTCCAGTAGTTTCAATATCACAAAAAAAAATTAACTTAACATTAAAAGGCGGAACAAATGTTCAATGGAGTCCAACAATTGAATATACACAAAATGTGTTAAAAGAAGCATATTCAAAAATGGGAATTGAATTTTCTCTTAATGTAATTAAACAGGGTTATTATCCAAAAGGTGGTGGAGAAATTAATTTATTAGTTAATCCATCAAATCTTAAACCAATTTTTTTAACAAAAAGAAATACGAAAAACGTAAAAATAATTTGTACTTTTTCAAAAATATCTATCAATGAAATAGAAAAAGAAATTGCACTAATTAAAAATAAATTAATTAAAGAAAAATTTCAAGTTGAAGTACATTTAGAAAATCAGAATGCTTTGGATTCTGGAGCATCCTTATTGATATGTAGTATAGATGACAATTCAATAATTGGAGTAGATAGCATATATGATAAGAAAAATCATGTTTTTGATATAGATATTGAAGGATTTATGGGAAATATGTTTGGAGTTGATGATAAGTTAGCAGATATGTTGGTAGTACCTGCAAGTCTAACTAACAAAAAAAGTATTTTTCATGTTGGAAAAATATCTAAACATTTAGAGACTAACTTGTTTGTGACATCAAAAATTACAGGATGTAAATATGGGGTAGGAAAAATTCCCCATGGATTTGAGGTTATAATTGAAGGTATTTCAGACTCCGGCATCAAGTAATGATGCAAAGAATAAGATTGCAATTGATAGAACTACTGTAATTTCACCAAGTATGATAATTTTTTTTCTTAATTTTTGAATTTCATGCTCTGGCATTTTTTTTGACATGATTTTTTCTTCAACATCTTTTCTAATCACTCTAACATGAATAATGTACGTAATAATTAAGGCAATAACAAGAATTATTTTGATTATCAAATAGGTTCCATAACTTGTTGCGACAAGTAAGTCAGGTTTACTGAGTAATGCAAATGAACTATACAAGCCAGTTCCCATAAGAACAATCAATGATGGAACTGCAATTTTGTTGAATCTTCTTCCAACACGAATCATTATTTGCATTCTTTCTTCTAATGAATCTGTCATTGTTTTCAAAAGAGGAGAAAAAACAATTCCAATGAAAAGTGATCCTCCTATCCAAATTGCAGCTGCAACAAGATGAATAAATGTAAGAATTGCTTGCTCTATTGCACTCATAGTTTATGATATTTTAAATCAAATATTATGTATTTGGATCTTAACAACGTTTTTTAGTTGTACATAATCTGATACCATAGAAATGACTCTCCAAAATAAAATGACAGTTTATGCTGCAATTGCAGGAGTATTAGCGTTGATGGGAGGTATTGTTTACTATGCTAGTTTAGATAATGTGGATCTTGAACAAGTTGAGATTGAATTAAAAAGTGTTGAACTTAGAGATGTGAGCACAGTTAAGAATCAGGCAAAATTTGATGTTACTTTTCTTGTAAAGAATCCAAGCGATAAAACATTTACAGTTTCAGTTATTGGTTACCAACTTTATGGCGATGGGGTTTTACTTGGTTCAGGTCAATATTCTACTGCAGATATAGCATTACCAGGTAGAGCAATATTTTATGGAGGTGCAGAAATTCCTTTGAAAAATACATTTGTTCTAAGTAAATCTGAAACAAATTCAGAAATTTATCAGGCAGCAATAGAAAACAAAATCACTAGTTTTATTGCAGAAGGAAGTATAACAACAGAAACTTCTTGGAGCACTATTGAAAAAGAATTCAAGACTGGTTTTTAATTAAAAAGTGGGCCGAGTGAGATTCGAACTCACGATCACCGCCGTGTCGAGGCGGTATCCTAACCAGCTAGACTACCGGCCCATTGAAGTAAAAGTCTAGGTGCAGACATTATTAACGTTTAACAAAAGCAAGAATTGAATAAATGAATGAAGGCGTATAATAATTGACTGAAGATTTTACTGAAGATGAAAAAAGGGGTTTCTATAAGGCAATTTATTCAAGAAGAGATGTTAGAACTCATTTTACATCAAAGCCCATAGAAGATGAAATTTTATCAAAAATCCTTCATGCAGCACATCATGCTCCATCTGTAGGATTTTCACAGCCATGGAATTTCATTTTAATAAAAAGTGAAGAAACAAAAAGGAAAATTAAATTATCATTTGAAGAAGAAAAGAATCGCTCATCACAATTAATTGAAGAACCAAAGAGATCAAAATATCTTTCATTCAAATTAGAAGGAATTTTGGAATCTCCAGTGAATCTTTGTGTAACATATGATCCTACTAAATTTGGACCATTTGTTATAGGAAGATCTAGTATTCCTGAGGCTGGATTGTATAGTGTTTGTTGTGCAATTCAGAACTTATGGCTATCAGCTAGAGCAGAAGGAGTCGGACTTGGATGGGTAAGTATTCTATCTAATGATGCACTAAAGGATGCATTAGAATTACCTGAACATGTAATTCCTGTAGCATACTTGTGTTTAGGTTATGTTGATGAATTTGCAGAAAAACCAGATCTTGAAACTGCGGGATGGTTACCAAGACTTGATTTGAAAGATGTTGTGTATTTTGAAAAGTGGGATGATAAAAAAAATGAATCTTGGAATGGTATTCAAGAAATGATCAAAGATGATCTTGATTACGCTTAAATAATTAAGAGTATTTTTTTTGCTGGGCTTGTAGCGCAGAGTCAAATTGACGCGCAACATGGATAGCGCAGTAGCCTCCTAAGTTACAGGTCGAGGGATCGAAGCCCTCCAAGCCCGTTTAATTTTCATCAAAAAGGAAATTTAAATACAAAGACAGTAGGTTGAAGATGTGAAAGTTGTAGTAATATCTGGTAGTCCAAGAAAAAATGCAAACACAGAGGTAATGATGAATTATGTTTACGAATATACGAAAACAAAAAATCCAGATACAAAATTTATCAATCTTTCAGAAGGTAAAATTGAATGTTATAGAGGTCCGACCGAAGAATATAATGAAGAAACAAAGAATGCTGCAGTTGATATTATGGATGCAGATGTATGGCTAATTGGTTCACCAATCTATAATTCATTTTTTAGTTCAGCATTAAAAAACCTCTTTGAGTATATAGATTACAAAAAAACACCAGGAAAAGTTGCAGGAATGGCAATTTTAGCTGCCGGAAATATCGGTTTCGTTGATGTTCAAACGTTACTTACCCAACTGTTATCTTATTTCAGAGTTATAACAAACCCAAAGGCTGTTTTTTTAACTATAGAATCCGTATCATCAGCTGGTATTCTAGAGGATGCACAAAATAGGCTCAAAGAAATGGTTGATGAAACTTTGGGGCTTTCTTCAAAAATTCAACAAAACTAGTTTTTCAAAAATAATTAATGAGTGTCATTAAATCGTATTTTTAATTAATTTTATATTTTAAATTTAAGAAATTTTAAAAATTTAAAGAGCACAATTAATTTTTTATTTTTTAAATTAAATTTCTAATTATATAATAATGAAAAAAATAGTATGATATTATCATACTAATATTTAGAAATAATTAATTTTTCAAACACAGATAAATATTTTTTATTTTTACTAGATAGAAAAAATGATTAGTTTAGTAATTCCAATATTCAAATTTAAAAAAATAATTTTTGAATATTCGTAAAATATTGCTTGTAAATCGAGTTCTTTCATCTAATTATGCAAAATACAAATATCAAGATGATTAACAAGTATTACATTGAGTTTGAAAAAAGATCCTACTGAATTATGTTCCTGTAAATGTCATTTTGGAGGAGCAGAAAGTTGTCCTAGTTGTAAGAACAATCATGGAATAGAATGTTGTCATTGTAAAGATTAATTTTATTTTCTTTTAGAAGCTAGCATCTTTAAATTAGCTAATTCAGTTTTTAATGATTCGATCTGCACTAAAGTTTGTAAATTAGAGATCTCTTGATTTAATCGTTCAATTTCACTATCTTTTAGTTTTACCGATTCTTTTAGATTTACAAGTTCTGAAGATAATTCGTTTTGAACTTGTTTTATTTCTGAAAGACTGATTTGAGTACCAGTGGTTGTTGTTTGAATTGTTTGTGTACTACTCAAGCTTTTTTTTTCAGAATGAGCATGATTCGGTGCATGTTTGTGCATGTAATCAGCACTTTTTTGTGAAATCCAACATGTAAATGTCAAAAACCATGTAATTGGTACTGCCATAATGAATATGAAATTAAGAATTGGTGCAAAGTCAATAAAATATGGCCATAATCCTGTAAGTACTGCTGCAAAGATACCAGTTGTTACAGTAGCTAAATGATTTCCCAAATATCCCATAAATAATTTGAAAAATTCATTGTTTATAATGTTAATGCTGATACTCAGAAAGTGGTATAAATTAAAAAGAAAAAGGAGCCGAGTTTATTCGTCTTCTTCAGAGGTAGCAGATGCTTTTGGCATATCTGATTGTAGAATTTGGATTTTTTGTAATAGTTCTGTTCGCAGATCTCTTGCAACCCTTCTTACGGTTGGTCGTGGAACACCAAGTTCATCTACAACTTTTGTATAGATATCCTGCTTATCGGTTACCCCTTTGTCAAGATAAGAATTAATTGCTTCTTTAATGATCGTGCTCTGGTTTGTACGATTCAACGAATTCTAAGTTTTAGTTGTTCTATATAAGACTATAACTTTTAGATTTTCAAAATGTCATTTATAAAAATTTCATATTAAAAAAATAAAATTTTTCAAAGTCTTCATAGATATAGCTAACAACGAAAAACGTACTGATAGTTATGGATTTTTCAACATACTTAAAATTTCTATAAGAAATTTCCAGTGATCTCGCAAAAGACTCTTATGATATAATGTTAGAAAAAATTTTAATGGCTACAGTTAAGATTGAAACCAATCATGGAAATATTTCATTTAAACTTCTTCCTGAACTTGCACCAGAGACAGTAAGAAATTTTGAGAAATTAGCTAAAGATGGATTCTATGACGGTACACTTTTCCATAGAGTCATTCCTGGATTTATGATTCAGGGTGGAGATCCAAATACTAAAACAGATAACAAAAGTTCATGGGGAATGGGAGGACCGGGTCATACAATAAAGGCTGAGTTTAGTTCTAGATCCCATTTACGAGGAATTGTTTCTATGGCAAGAGCGCAAGATCCAGATAGCGCAGGGTCACAGTTTTTCATTGTAACCTCAGATAGTACATTTCTTGACAGGCAATATACCGTATTTGGAGAAGTTACTGAAGGGATGGATGTGGCAGATAAGATTGTAAAACTTCAACGTGATCAAAATGATTGCCCACTAGAAGAGGCAAAAATGCTTCGAGTTACTGTGGAATAAATGGATACAAAGATTTTAGGATTTTTAGTAATTTTTACACTATTAACAATAATTCCAGTAGCCAATGCTCAATTGTCAATTGGAGAAAAAGCTACACAAAAGTCTGTGGAAGTATTCATTAGTTTAGATGGAGACGTTCATGTAAAACATGTCATAGTTAAATCAAATTTACCAAAACAAGTTGATCTGATATATGGGACTGTTTCTAATATTTCAGTCACGAATAATGAAGGTGAAGAAAAGCAATTCTCAATAATAGGAGATAATACATCTGTTCTGATTCTTCCATCAGACACAAATTCTGTAATTGAATATGATCTTGATCACGTATTAACCCAAAAAGATAATGTATGGACTTGGAGTTTCTTATATTTAGAAACAACTGATTTTTTATTTCCAGAACAAGTTGATCTGATATATGCTAATGAAAGAACAGTCTTTCTAGATGAAAAGAGAGGAATAACATGTCATGGTTGTCAAATACTTTTGAAATATTCAACTAATGAACCACAAATTTTTAAAAATGTAAAATGGAAAGATAACGAATTCATTGTAGAGATTAAAAGTCATTCAAACATAGAAGAATTTGTTTTTGATCAACCAACTAAGAGTATTACATTTAGAGATCTAGATGGTACAAATTTTGTCAATGTAATTATTCCATTAGAATTGTTATGGGAGCCATATACTTTGTTTCATGATGATGGAAAAATTTTCTTTAGAGATTACAACAATGGAACACATGTTTGGCTCAACTTTGAACCTGAAGAACCAGGAGAAATAATGATTGTAGGGACTACGGTAATTCCTGAATTCCCAGTAGCTCCATTAGTCATAGGATTTTTAATAATACTGATAATTCCATTATTTAAAAAAATTAATCTCCACCAGAACCACATGAACAAAATCCATATTCGTCAATTCTGACTTCACATATTGGGCATTTTTCACCATATTCTACTTCCCATGGTTCTTTACCATAAAGTTTGAAGTGATCATCAATTTCTAAAGGGATCTCTCTTTTCTTTTCCAATGATTTGTATACTCATGTGAACTATACATACATTATCGGAGAATAATTATGAAAATAGAATGTGGTTGTCACTGTATCAAATGTAAGAGTACAGATCTTGAATCAAATAGAATTGGACAAATAGAAAAGGATGGATATTTTGATATGCATCACACCTGCAATCAATGCAATACCCATTTTGATCATTTAGATGGAGAAACTTTTCCAAATTGTGAAAAATGTGATTTTTCTAATTAGCTACTAAGGGTTCTTGAATAAAATAATGTGTTCTATTCTCACTAGAATTTTTTAGAATTTCTTTGTTTGATGCCATTTTTGCTAAAGCTTTTGATACATCTAATGGACTTGCAGCCCAACCATATTCTCGTAATTGTTCAACTGTTTCAGTAACAGTTCTAGGAGAATCAAAGAATCTACTTGTCTCTAAAATTCTTAATTTAGATTTGATTTCATGTGATTGGATATGTTTAGGTTCATTAAATTCTGGTTCAAATGCTTCAGCATCATCAAGATATTCTAAGCCATATTTTGCTGGATGCTCAACTTGTAAATTTTGAGTAGATTCAGGCTCATAGACTAGTTTTGCTTGATTTTCAGGTAGATGTTGAGAAAGACTGTCAATTACTTCACTTAATGTTTGATTATCTACATAGAAGTCTCTAGAGTCGACTTCAATTTCATTTTCACCTAGCTTGAGTTTAATTCTAGCCACTGACTAATACTTGACCAATTTTGATTTATCCTGTTAGCTCTAATGTGCTTTAAGATTAGATCAAAACTTTTACACAATTTATTTGGAATTTTTTCCTCCTGAGTTAAAATGTAATTTTGTAATAACTAGTCGTGAAATCATCTAAAAAAGGAGGTCTAATAGTTCTCTTTGTATTAGCCATGAGTATTTTTGGTTATTCACAATATGCTTCCGCTTCACAGATTGGTGTAAGCATTTCTAGTAGCGAACTACTAAGTGAGAATGAAGAGAGTTCATTTTATAATATAGAATTAAAATTTCAAAATCCATCAGTCTTAATATTATCTGCTGGCGAAACTGAATTCTATGTAATCTCTAAGGATGAAATTATTGGAATAGGTCAATTGGAACCATTCACATTACAGCCTTTAGATAGTAGTAATGTTAAAGGAACATTTCAAACCTATTCAAATTCTGATGGAAAAACAAACTCAGTAAAGATTACAGGAGAAACAAAGTATGACGTGTTATTTGCATCAATTAACGTACCATTTGTATATTATCCAACAGAAGAGCAAGCAAGAGAATTTATACATGAAAGTTAAGTTTTACACAAATGCTTACTGTTTTTGGTTCAACAGCACTAGATACTATTAGAACACCAAAGAAAACATTAAGAAATGTATTAGGTGGAGCTGCAACTTTTGCTGCCATTTCAGCAAGTAATTTTGTAGATACAGGATTAATTGCCGTAGTTGGAAAAGATTTTCCAAAGAAGCATCATGATATATTATCCAAATATCTTGATTTGCAGGGATTTACGATAAAAGACGGAAAAACATTTCGTTATGATGGTAAGTATGACGATACACTAAGTACCAGATCAACTTTAAAAACAGAATTAAATGTATTGGGAGATTTTAAACCAAAAGTCCCAGAAGCTTACAAAAAATCACAATTTGTATATCTAGCTAATAATGATCCTGAACAAAATACAAAGTTAATCAAAGAATTTGATAAAGTAAAATTTTCAATGTGTGATACAATAGACTTTTGGATATCAACTAAACGAGAAGCTGTGATTAAAATGATTAAAGCAGTTGATGCAGTCGTAATAAATGACGAAGAAGCTAAACTCCTCACAAAAGAATTCAATCTGATAAAATGTGCTAAAAAAATGATGCAATGGGGAGCAAAATATGTTATAATTAAAAAAGGGGAGCACGGATCATTGATGTTTTATGATGAGGTAATTTTCCCTACTGCTGGATTTTCCTTAGAGGATGTGGTAGATCCAACAGGTGCAGGAGATTCCTTTGCAGGAGCCATGATAGGATATCTTGCAAGTAAAAATTCAACCAGTATATCAGAGATTAAAAAAGCAGTAGTTTATGGAAATGTTTTAGGTTCTTTTGCAGTTGAAAGATATGGATTAGACGGATTACTAAAAATCAAAAAAGGCGATATAGCAAAACGAGTAAAAATTTATGAAAAGATGATTAGGTTTTAAAAAAGACTTAAGTTCAGTAATTATTCAAATTAATTTATCATTGTCTCAAGAAATGTCTGAAAAATTAGATCGGTTAGAAGAAATATTCAAACTTCAAAAAGGACTTTCTGAAATGATGAAACTTGATAGATATCCAAAAGATACGGAGGGAAGAGTTTCTGCATTATGTACTGCAATTATGCATGAAGCAGTTGAGTTACAGCGTACAACAAATTGGAAATGGTGGAAAACTCCAATAAAGTTTGATGAGGCAGAAGCAAGAGAAGAATTGATAGATATTTGGCATTTTGTTGTACAAGCATCACTTGAATTGAAACTTTCTCCAGATGACATATTAGATGAATACAAGAAAAAAAACGAAATTAACAGAGAAAGACAGAGAAATGGATACTAGTAATTTTTTATTCTTTGAATAATTTTTTCAAAATTTGTTTCATTAATTAGATTTACTAATTCAATTTTATCTTGAAAGTGTTTTATTTTAGATTTTGAAACTGTTAGGATTGGATCAGGACTAGTTGAATTAATGATTCTTTGATTACCATCAATTCCATTTTTGTGTAATTCAAATAATGAGTGTCCTGCTTTGTGTCCCCAAACTTCTTTTCCACAAACAATAATTGTTTTGATTTTTTGATTTTTATTTACAAATTCAATAATGGAATCTATTCCTTTATTCTCAGAAAGTAATCTTCCAACCATGAAAATATGGTTTAAAATTTCAGAATTTTCAAATTTTTTGAGAAGATCTATGCTTGAGAGCGTGCAAACACAGACAGATGAATCAGAATTTCCTATAAAATAGTGCTCAGGTATGGGTAAAATTACCTTACAAAGTTCTCCTATAGCTTCTCCTAGAGAATTCAAAGTATTTCACTAACAGTTTTTGCAATATATTCAATATTTTTTTCAGTTACTTTTGGATGAATTGGTAAAGATACTACATGAGATGCTGCCCAGTCAGTAACAGGAAGTTTAGATTTTAATTTGTAAAATGGAGTTTTGTGAACCGGTGTGGGGTAATATGATGCTGCACCAATTCCTTTTTGATTTAATTTTTTTAGTAGCTGAGTTTGTTTGTTAGTTCCAATCGTGTAAAGATACCAATTTACATTTTCATTTTTTCGTGATAAAGGAAGCTGTATTTTAAGTTCAGATAATAATTTTGATAATAAAGTTGCATTACTTTTTCTTATCTTCAAAAATTTTGGAAGTTTTTTTATTTGTATATTTGCAATTGCAGCATTAATTTCTGGTAATCGTAAATTTAGACCAAATATTTTGGTATCATAACCATTAACCATTCCATGATTTCTGATCATCAATAGTTTATCTCTAAGCATTTTGTTGTTTGTTACAATAAATCCTCCTTCTCCTGCGGTCATAACTTTTGCTGGATACATGCTATAACATCCCATTTCAAAAAATGTACCAGTGTGTTTTCCTTTGTAAGTTGAACCTAAAGATTGTGCAGCATCTTCTATAATTGGAATGTTATTCTTGTTAGAAATTTCTGAGAATTCTTCTATATCTGCTACGTGTCCATAAAGATGAACAGGGATTATTGCACGAGTTTTTTTAGTAATTTTTTTCTTAACGTCAGCAGGATCTAATGTATAATTCTCTTTTAGTATATCAGCAAAAACAGGTTTTGCTCCAGTTGAAATAACCGCATTTGCAGTTGCTACAAAGGTAAATGATGGAACTATTACCTCATCACCTCTTTTGATATCTAATGCATATAGTGCTGCTTGAAGAGCAGCTGTACCAGAGTTGACTGCAATTGCATATTTTGATTTTACAAAAGAGGATGCAGATTTTTCAAATTTCTGGACATATTTACCCCCTTGATTTGCTGACGAGGTTAATGCTCCATTTTTAAGAATAGAAGTTACTTCAGCAATCTCTTCTTTGCCTACTAATGGGACATTAATTGCAATTTTCATTAGTAATTCTGTTAATAACTACTCTATAAATCTCGTCAAGTAAACATGAATTTTTATATTTCAAAATTTGGCAAACGGCATTATGAAACCACGTCATCTTGAAAAAACAGATTCAGGATATAGAGTTTATCTGTATATTTTCTATGTATGTGGATTTATTATGATATCATCACTAATTTTTGGAGTTTATGTAACCACTGTTGAATGGTTAGAAAATGGCACTTATGTTATGGGTGAAGCTATACACAATACAACAATTCCATTTGAAAATTTTGCTAGAGTTTCAACTTGGATATTTTTTTCAACAATAATTGGATGGTATTGTGTTTCTAGAATTGGGTGGAGACGAACTGCAGGAAATAAGTTAGTCGGAACAAGAATGGCTCTACTTCAGTTAATGTTGTTAGGATTTTCTATCATTACACTCTATGAAGTATTATACAATTTTACAGTTCTAAATGCACAAATCACTGCAGGAATTGTGGATGGAATAGTACCAGACATTGATAGATTATCAGTTGCCTATCCAGATCCAGATCGGCCATGGAATTTAGTTTTTGCAACCAAAGTTTTTCTTGCAGCATTTATCATTAGTACTCATGCATTTTATCTAAGCATCAAACCCAGAAAAAGCTTAGATGAGTAGTTGAATAATCAAGAAAATTTAGATTTTTCTTTAATTTTGCATAGAAACTATTTCTCTTAGTATAGATAATGGATTGGGTATGGGACTCTTTGGATCCAGTAAAAACGATTTAAAATGTAAAAAATGCGGTACTGTTCTATCAGATTCTGAACGATTAAAGAGACATCAAGAGGTGGCCCATAACAAGAAAAAAGAAAAATGCAGAGTATGCAATACTGAGTTTGATACTCAAGAGGATTTAAGAAAACATAAAAAAAATTGTAAATAGAATTATAGAAAATTATTCAGATAATCCTGATTCATATTTTGCAGGTCGTTTTAGTGCTTTTTCAATAGATTCTAGGTTTGAAATTTCATTTTTGGAATTCAAAGTTAGTGCATTAATCATTTCTGATCCTAATTGTACAGATTGCTCAGGTAAAGTTTCTAAAAATTTTTTCAATCCTTTCTTGTAATGTTCAATCAGTTCTAGTCCTTCTTCTAGAGTCATAATCAATGTAAATAAATCCAATATTCAAACCTTCCAAATTCATTAAACTTGTTTGAATAACTTTATAGGTTTAGATCCCAAAAGCTGATTTGATTTGGATATTATGGAGAAAGTTGAGTTAATTGAAAAGCCTCCAACTGAAGAAGTTGTTACACATGATGAATTAATAGAATTATTCAAAACAAATTCTTCACCAAAACACTACATTGGTTTAGAGATTTCGGGATTCTTACATTTAGGAAGTTTGATCAGTACAGGTTTCAAGATTAATGATTTTGTAAAGGCCGGAGTAAAATGTACAGTTTTTCTTGCAGATTGGCATACTTTGATCAATGATAAACTAGGTGGAGATTGGGATACCATTTCAAAAGTTTCTCAATATTATCAAGATGCATTCAAACTAGTATGTCCTGATGCACAAATTGTTTTTGGCTCAAAACTTTATGAGGAAAAAACAGAATATTGGTCTGAACTTGTCAAATTTACAAAACATATGTCACTTGCTAGAACAATGAGGACTCTTACTATAATGGGTCGTTCAGAAAATGAAGATAAGATAGAGCTGGCAAAGTTGCTTTATCCACCTATGCAAGCAGTTGATATTCATTCATTGGATGTGGATATTGCTCATGCTGGAATGGATCAAAGAAAGATCCACATGTTAGTTAGGGAGATATTTCCAAAAATGAAATGGAAGGTTCCTGTTGCAGTTCATCATAAACTTCTACCTGGACTTACAAAACCAGTAGATACAAGTAATTCTCAAATACTTGCAAAAATGAGCAAGTCAGATCCAAATTCAGGCGTTTTTATTCATAATTCTGATGATGAGATAAAGAAGAAAATTAGCAAAGCATGGTGTGAGGAGGCAAATATTCTAAACAATCCATTATTAGAAATTGCAAGAACAATAATTTTTCATGAATTCAAAGAAATGAATGTTGAAAGACCAGAAAAATTTGGTGGCAATGTATCATATGGTAATTTTTCACAGCTAGAATCAGATTTTGCTGAAAAGAAATTACATCCAGGAGATCTAAAGCAAACTGTTGGAAATTACTTGACAAAAATAATTTCTCCAATTCGAGATAAGATTAATCTTAGTGAAGAACTAAGTGAGGCAATAAAGAAGAGCTATTAGACTTTAAGATTTGGATTAGTTTGTTCTTCTAGATTGTATTTTGATTTGTAACCTCTTGGATTGATCATCAAATCTTTGTAGGTGTATGTAGATGAATTTCCTATAATTACTGTACTGATCATGCCTAATTTGTCTGAATGATTTGGCAAGTTCTCTAAATCAGTCATAACAATTGTTTCAGATTCTCTAAATGCACCTTTAATAATTGCAACAGGAGTTGTAGGTTTTCTATATTTTAAAAGAATTTTTCTTGTATCTTGTAATTGATGAATTCTTTTTTTGCTTGCAGGATTATAAATTACAATAACAAAATCTCCTTGTGCTGCAGCTTCTACTCTTTTTTCAATAATTTCCCAAGGAACTAATAAATCGCTCATACTAACAACTGCAAAATCAGTCATTAATGGTGAACCAACTATTGATGCACATGAGTTTAATGCTGATACGCCAGGAACTATTTCTACTTGAAGACCATCTTTAGGATTCCATCCTCCTTCAGCAAGTGTTTCATAAATTAATCCTGCCATTCCATAAATTCCTGGATCACCACTTGATACAAGAGAAACAATTTTTCCTGATTTAGCAAGATCAATACATTGATGAGCTCGCTCTACTTCTTGAGTCATAGCATAACGATAGACTGTTTTACCTTCAATAAGATCTTGAACTAGATTCACATAAGTTTCGTATCCAACAATTGTATCGCTTTCTAAAATTACTTCTTTTGCTCTAAATGTCATATGATCGTGATGCCCAGGACCAACGCCGACGATGTATAGTTTACCAGTCAATTTAAAAATAATTTTTTAATCAAGTAATTTATCCGTTTATAGAATTTATTGGAAAGGATCTATGAATGGACAATTAACTATATGATCACTGTTTGTTGGGCGAGCAATACTGACCGTGACCAATTTGTCTATCTTAAAGGAATCAATATCAGATTTTGTCTCAAGAATTTGTGCAGATTTTGCATCATTCCATTCAACTAAGTAAATTCTCCACATTGGACTATAATTTGCATCACCTAATGATGCACCTGCAATTCCAGGCTGGAATCCAAGTGGGCCTGTTCCCTTTATTCCATTTTTGAATTGAAACAAGTCTACTGCTCCAGCATGAGCTATAAGATTTGCAGA
The DNA here is from genome assembly GCF_025698945.1 of Nitrosopumilus sp. Classification (NCBI taxonomy): domain Archaea; kingdom Thermoproteati; phylum Nitrososphaerota; class Nitrososphaeria; order Nitrosopumilales; family Nitrosopumilaceae; genus Nitrosopumilus; species Candidatus Nitrosopumilus sp. The sequence continues at coordinate 101,059 of NZ_JAILWM010000004.1, read as the reverse complement.
TTTTGGAGAGGATGCCACACCCATAGTTTCAGCAGGTCCTGATGGTGTTGCATCAGTTACAATATAGTAGATAGTTTCTCCTTGAGGACCCCAACCCCTATGTGCAACAAAAGTTACTGTTAATTCTTTTTTATTTATTTCAGTTATTTGTCCTCCATTGTATGGCATATCATTTGTAATTTCTTTTTCAGAACGAATTTTCATTTGTCCATCAGGCCAAACAATTTGAGGAGTATTTAGAACAATACCTGTTTCATTAAATTCAACTCTACCAGCTTCCTTTGCAGCAATAATTTCTTCAGCTGATGAAAAGACTATTTCTTTTTGACCGGTTTTCCATTTTACCTCAATTACAGAACTAAGTGCACTGTATTCTGATTGTTGTGAAGGTGTAGAAGATAATACTTCATCTTGAAATCCATAAATTCCATCTCCCTTTATCCCATTTTTAAAAATGAATAATTTTTGTAATGAATTATCTGGAATTGTTCCCAAAACTGGTGCAAGTTCTACTTTCCATCCTTGTTGTTCAGAAAGTAATTTTGTAAAATTTTCATCACTTCCATCAGTAATTATGTATAGAACTTGATTTCCATTATAGATTCCTTTGTGCATTGGAATTGTAGCTGCAACATTTGTTCTAGAGAGCATTAATGATGGTTCTTCTTTTTCAAGTTCTATTTTTTGCATAATGACTTCAGTTGGTTGTCCTCTAATCCAACCATCAACACTTACAGTTGCTGTAAATTCTTTGGAATTTGATGAATGCAATGCCAATGCAGCACCTGTAAACTCAAAGGAGCCAGATTTTTTATCAAGATCAATTAGAGACAAGCCATAAACTGTTTTTCCATCAACGCTCCATGTAGCCTGTCCTTTTGCTTGCTGAGGAATAATTTCATGTAGTACAACAAGTTGTACAGGCTCACTTGAAGTAAAGGTCATGGAACCATCATAAAGAGTTCCCTTATTTGGAGATAGTATTAAAGCCAATTGATGATTTTCATGACCCAATCCAAGATCTTGGGTAGATGTAATGGTTTCTGTAAAGTGGATTTTTTTACGAGAACCTGCATCAACGAATTGATCAGATACTAGAGAAACAGAAAGAATACCTGAAATGAATAGGACTATAGATAAAACAACGAAGAGTTTTTTCAATGACACAGATTGAAGTTATTCCTTTAAATGATTTTGTTCTAGTTGATTTTATCAAGCTTAAACGCATCATGTAATGAACGAACTGCAGCATTTGTATCAGAATTTTTAACAACAAATGCAAGATTAAGTTCAGATGAACCTTGAGTAATCATAGAAACATTTACCTTATTTTTCTCAATTGCTCCAAAAACTTTTGATGCTACGCCAACAGTTCCTCTCATTCCTGAACCAATTAACGCAATAATTGCTACATCGGTAGTAATTTCTAATTTTTTGATTATTTTTCCTAATAATTCCATTTCAAGTGCACCTACTGCTTTGTCAAGATCAGTATTTTTTACAACTATTGTGATACTAGATTCTGAGGGATTTTGTGAAATCATCATTACATTGATTCCAGCCTTTGCTAAGGTTGCAAAGATTTTAGCTGCAGTTCCTGGAGTTCCAACCATACTACCCCCTCGGATATCAATTAATCCATTATTTTTTACGTAGCTTACACATTTTACAGTATTTTTTGTTGATGGCGATGGTACAGCAGTTACTAGAGTTCCTTCATTTTTCAAATTGAAAGAATTTCTAATCTTCATTGGTATTTTTTTTGATAATAGAGGCTCAAAGGTTCGTGGATGAATTTGCTTTGCGCCAAACATAGCCATCTCTATTGCTTCAACATAAGATACTTCCTTGAGTAATTTTGCATTCTTTACTATCTTTGGATCTGCAGTCATTAATCCATCAACATCACTCATTAACCAAATTTCATCAGCCTTTATACAAGAACCAATTGTAGATGCTGAATAATCAGAGCCTCCTCTACCAAATGTAGTTACATGTCCATGTTGATCTGCTCCTGCAAATCCACCAACAACTGGTATTGTTTTCTTTGTGAATAATGCTTCCACTGTTTTTAATACTCGTAATCTGGTTGTATCAATTAGTGGTCTTGATTCACCAAAATTTGAATCAGTAACTATTCCTACTTCTTTTCCAGTTAATGGAATTGATTTTTTACCGGAATCATTTATTGCAGCAGATACTAATTTTATTGATAGTCGCTCACCAAATGAGATGAGATAATCCATGGATCTTGGGGTTACTTCACCTAACAGAACCATTCCATCAATTAATGCAAAGAGTTCTGTAAAGTCTTCTTCAAGTTTTGAAAGTAATTTTTTTCTAACATCAGATTTTTTTATAGTTTGTTTTGCTAATTGTTTATGACGATTAGTAATCTTTGCTGCTAGTTGATCTGCTTTTGATTTATTTTCTTTTTTTATTGATTCAGATATTTCTATAAGATCATCAGTAGTGCCACTTATTGCAGAACAAACAACTACAATTTGATTTTCTTTTGATAACGAATTGATGTGTTTAGCTACAGTTTGGATATCTTTAGTGGCAGAGATTGAAGTTCCACCATATTTTAAAACAAGTCTCAATTCAAAATACCTGAATTAGTTAATCTTTAAATGCTTTAACTTTCCACGCGTGGAGCCAAGTAAAAGTGAATTCTACCAATATTTGCTACTTTGAATTCAATTCTAAGTGGTTTTGCGCTTGAAAACTCACATGTAATAAAGCCTGCAGTAGAGCCTACTGCTTTTACTACTGGATTTAGATATTCAAGACTGTAAGTTCCAGTACTATCATCTTTTGATGATATCTCTTCAATATCTTCATCTGCTTTGTCAAGCTCAATTGTTACTTCACCTGAATCACCTTTTCCTGAAAATTCTCCTTTAGAATCAGCTGTGCTTATAGTTAGATAATCAGATACTACTTGGACATCACCAAGAATTTTATCAAACTTTGAAGAGGATAAGATTATTTTAGAATCATAAGGAATTTTTGGTAATGGTGTGTCAGTAGCTGAACTTTCAATTAATCGCATTTTGTATTTTTTATTTTTACCAACTGTAACAAGCAACATGTTTTGCTCAGAGATGCTAATCTCTATACTGTCTTTTTTGTCTGCTCGCTTGATCAGTTTTGAGAATTCATCAATTCGTACACCAAATTTTATGTCACTATCGCATTCATATTTTTCAAAAGCTGAATTTGGCCAAGAGATATCAATTAATGCTACATGTGAAGGATCCATTCCTCTAAAGGTAATTCCTTCAGCTGTTGCAACAAAAGTAGCTTCTTCAACTAATGTTGAAATTGCAGAGATGATTGCCTTTAGATCGTCTGAGCCACTTGTTTTTGCACCAAAAGTCAATTTAACTTTCTTGACTACCAGTACCAGTTAAACGTTATGCGTAATCTCGCCAAGTATGTTTACATTTTGTACAACGATAAAATCTAGTTGTAGGTTCATCTGCACTTCTGGTTTGAAACATCCACCATATTGCCTCATCATGACCACATTTTTCACAATCTAATTTGATCGTTGGATTTGTGTCTTCTCCTTCATTTCCTTCAAAAGCAAGAAGTGAAAAGTCTGGTTCGTCTTCATTAATTTTTTTTGAAATAGTTTTTCCTACTTGTCCCTCAGAATATCCACATTTTGTACATTGGAGACCAGACCCACTCTTTTTTAATTTGACCTCACATTTGGGGCAAAACTTCAATGCTAATTTACCTTGATTTTCGAATTAAACAATTGCTTTAATTCGTCTGCCATCTTTATTGCTGAATCTGTTGCTTTTTGTATTTCACCGAGTGGTTTTGTACTAGAATTAATTCTCATCCAACATTCGTTTGTAAGTGGGTGTTTGACTATAACACCTGCAAAATCGATATTTGACCCCTTTAGGAGCTCATGTTGAATAATGTATAAGATTCCTATATCAGTCTCGGTGATTGAAAGGCTAATTTCTTTGGGTTCTGAGCTGATCACTTGGGCATTCATGTATTCGGAAAAAGCACTTATTGTGGATATAAATCATTATGAGCGGTTAGAATGGGAGAAAGTAAGATTTCAGCAATAGAATTAGTAAAATCAAAGGATGAATATTCATCTGATGAAAATGTGGAGATAAATGTCCAATTTTCACTTGAAGGTGACCTTAGAAATGCGTTCAATGAAGCAAATTGGACAAAGGCATACAATAACAATGATGTTTCATTCAAAATGAAATACGGTATTAAACTGACAACAGGTGGATTTAGGAAGAAAGAACTGGGAAGAACCATTGATACGTACAGAAAGGCATCAATTTTTTGGACTAGAAATCCAAAACTTGTCAATCCAATGAAAGATAGAAGGATTTGGGTTCAGGTAGCTAAAAACTTTGAGCCATTTATCAGACTATCAGAAGAGGAAGTAAGACAGGAATTATTTGACTTTAATGAAAAATTTGTATTCAAAGCATCAGATTTAGGAAAGGGAAAGCACAAGATAAGCGCAGAAGCTTTTGCATCATGGCAAAAACATGATTACACAGAGCCAGGAAACGTAAAAAATAGTTCCCCTGAAATTGAAATCACAATCAATTAGGGATATAAGGAACTTTTTTGTGGAATCATTATGGCAAAATATGATGGTCTTTTAGGACAGCCAATACTTGAAGTTGAAGAGCCTGATAAGGAAGATGGAATTACATTTATCTTTAAAGACAATAGATTTTTGTTCATAAAAGCAGTGGATGGTAAAATTGAGACTGTTTCAATTCCTGAATAGGTGACATAAATGGCAAAATTTGATGATATCAAAATGGCTGAACTTGTAAAGGTTGAAGAGCCTGATGCAGACGGCGATATGACAATGATTTTTCAAGGAGATAAAAAATTAAAAATAAAAATTGTTGATGGTAAACTAGTTTCTGAATTTATTTAATTTCTTACGTGTTTTTCATAAAAAGTAATTGCTAATTCTTGTACTTCAGATTGTATTGAGCCTGGTCTTTCATCACGAATTTTTTTAATGGCATCTTTTGCTGATAATTTTTTATACTTTACAAAATAGCATGCAAGGATTGTTCCTGCTCTTCCCATTCCTGCAGCGCAATGAACCATTACTGAAGAATCTTTTGAAATTTGTTGATGAATAAATTCTACTGCAGAATCTATTTTCTCCATATCAGGAGCAGTAAGATCAGGTGTTGGTACATGAAGATAATCAATTGATTGTGTCCAATTTTCAGGCAGAGCATTCTCAGTCATAGTAACAATTGATTTTACTCCCTGGTTTACAAGCCATTGAAATTCATCATAACTAGTTGGCATTCCAGAACCTGCAAGCTTGTCTTCAATTAACCATGAGAAATTGGTTGGTTTCTTGGTAATTTTACCATGAACCTTTCTCCAAATATTTCCAGGCTTGCTCATAGTTTGGATTGATATTACCTGTATTTTTAGCATTACGAATTTTTTGAGTGTAAGACTGTTGCAATAGCTCTTACAGGAGAACCAGTTGCATCTTTTAGTTTTAGAGGTAAAATAGTGAAATTAAATTCATTTGATGAAATTTTGTTCAAGTTTGCCAAATTTTCAACAATTAAGATATTATTTTGTGATAAAAGATGATGTACAGCAAATGATTTTGCTTTTCCAAGATCAATACTAGGTGAATCGATTCCAACTAGATTGAGTTTTTTTGATGAAAGATATTTTGATGCCAAAGTATCTAATCCAGGATTTTCAGTGAAATAATTTGGTTTTTTTAGATTTTTTTGCCAACCAGTAAAAAAGAATACTGATGAGCCATTAGGAATTTTCCTATTCTTTTTTTCAAATGAGATAATATCTTGTTTTGTAATTGATGAATTCTTTGATTTTGGAATTTTGATTAAGAAGGCGTTTCCAACTAGTCGATTTATTGGAATTTGGTGTATTTTGATTCCGTTTTTAATAAAATGAAAAGGTGCATCAAGATGGGTTCCTGTATGGGAACTTAAGAAAAGCAGTTCAAGATTATATCCATCATCTCTGATATTGGACCAATCAATGAAGATTGGTTTTGGAGAACCTGGAAAACTGGGAATAGATTCAGATATTGTTAGTGTAAGATCTATTGGTTTCACATAAATACAATAGAATAGTAATTAATCAGTTTTTGAGCTATCAAAGGTTAAATAGTGATTGATGAAAATTTTCATGTGCCAACTGCATATGTTCTATTGAATTCTGATCTTGGATCAGATGAGTCAATAATTAGCGAGGTAAAGCAAATTCTTGCTGAAGAAAAAATATCATTTGAGGTTCAAGGGGTATACGGTGTATATGATATTGTCCTCAAACTATCTTCAGATGATGCTGAAAAACTTCGCTCAATTATCACAAACAAAGTCAGAAAAATTAGCAAAGTACAATCAACTTTGACTATGATGGTTATAGAAGAGCAAGAAAATCTATAATTTTTTAATTGCATCAACTACCTGAAGGATTTCAGATTCTTTATTAAAAAAGTGAGGAGAGACTCTAACAATCTTTTTTTCCATTATTTCTCTAACTGCTAAAATGATATTTTGTTTTTCAAGTTTGTCAACTATTTCTTGTGCACCAAAGCCATCAATATTAAAAGATATGATGCTTGTTCTATCCTTTGGATCTTCAGGTCCATACAACTCTACATTTGGAATTTTAGATAACTCGTCTCTGAATAAACTTGATAGATGAATGTTTTTTTCTCGAATATTTTTCATGCCAAAGTTTTGGAGGTATTTAGTAGATGATTCTAATCCAACAATTCCAACATAGTTTCTAAAACCAGTTTGAAATTTGTCTGGTAATTCTTTGTAGGCAAGTTTTTCATTTTCATATATCATTGCAGACTCACCACCAATTGTTCTAGGCTCTAATAGTTCACTAGAACTTCTACTACAATAAAACAATCCAGTTCCCATTGGACCGCAAAGCCATTTTGATCCATTAAAAGACATGAAGCTACACTTTATCTTTGATACATCAACATTATCTATACATCCTATAGTTTGTGCGCTATCAATAAAAAATGGAATCTTATTATCTAGAATTTTTCCTACTTGTTCTACAGGTAAGATTGAACCTGTATTGTATAATGCATGACTAAGTGCAACTAATTTTGTATTATCATCTAGATTAGTTTTTAGATCATCTATTTGAAAAAATCCATTATTGTCTATAGGTAAATTTCTTATCGTAGTTTTCTCTTTAAGTTTTAGCCAAGGATACAAATTAGAATGATGCTCATGTGTCATTCCACGAATTATTATGTTCGAATTTTTTCCATATGATAATCCATTTGCCACTATATTGATTCCATCAGATGTACTTTGGGTTAGAACAATTTCATCAGGTTGGCAGGAAATAATTGTTGAAATAATTTTTCTGACGTTTCGAAGTTTTTCCTCAATAAAGGATTTAGATTCATTTGAATCAGGGCCAATAGAATTGTAGGTAATTAAAAAATCATTCATTGCTTGTATGCTTTGATTAGGCATAAGGGAAACTGAAGCATTATTTAGATAGATTTTATCTGTTTGTGGAAAATCATCAGAAATATCTTTTGAAACTAAATTCATTATTATATCTGTAAAATGCTAAAATGTTGTTGGATAAAAGTCCTGACCAAGTTTTAGATGATAATTTAGTCCATATTAAAAATGAATTTCAAAATCACGTTCCCAGTATAATTTTATGCTCAGAGCCATTTCATAAAATGGAATTTCTAGATAGACTAATCAATTCTTTAGAAATGCCAATAATTTTTGTCGATATGGATTTGTTATACACTGGATATGTGGAATCTAAAATGATACCAAAAAAAGAAAATATAATATTATTTCATCCTGATAAGACAGATTGGAAAGAGAAGTTATCAGAAATCATATCAAAAATTTCAAAAGAAAATTTTCTAGTAATAATTGATTCATTTAATGGGGTTTACAATATGTTTGATGATCTAGAATCAGCTAGATTCATCAATTCTTGTATAATGTTGCTTTCATCAATATCAAGACAAGTAAATTCTTCAGTTGTAGTTACTGCAATGGCTAGAAAGAAAGAGAATGGGGAATGGGTAATATCTCCAGGAGGAAAACATGTCATTAAATCAGGAAAAACAGGAGTATATTTCCTAAAAAAATCTAAAGATGATATAGTAATCAATATTTTAGATGAGAATAATATATTTTCAAAGTCATTTAAGATAAAAAAAGAAAGAAATAATTTTTAGCGATCAGTTTTCAAACGCCGTTATAAAATTTCAAACGCCGTTATAACATCATATTTTTAGGCAAATTATATTAAGAGCAAAACAAGAATTACTTTTGTTATGCCAGTAGGAATTATTCCAGACATCAGCGAACAGATGTGTATCGGATGTGCACTATGTGTAGAAATCTGTACAACATTGGGACCAGATGTACTTAGAGTAAAACCAGTTGAAGGCTGGAAGAGAGGTAAAGCATTTGTTTTCTACCCAGAAAGATGTATTTCAGATGGTGCATGCATTGGTGTATGCCCAACAAAAGCAATCTTTTGGATGAGACCAATGGACTTTACCGTTGGACAACCAGTTCCACTCTACAAGAACTCAGTCTTCGTCAAAGGTTGGACTGAATTAATCGATTAGATTAGTTCAATCATTTTTAATTTCTTTTTCTTATTTTAAATTTAAACAGCGCCTGATGACGCTTCAGGAATCTTTGGTTTTTTCTTTAGCCAAAGCAATGCAGCAATGAACATTATTCCTGGAACTAAAATTATGATTAACATTAATTCATAGTATGTTGTAAGTCTTTGAGCAGGTTTTATGTGATATGTTTCATGTGAAGTTTTTTCGGGATTATCATAAACTGCAGTAGTAAAATCAACTGATCTTTGTTCTTTACTTTGTACATCACCAGATACTGTAACACTTTCTTCAGCAAAAATAGATGGGGAGTGAATTCCTTCTATTCTTATAATGATTGAACCTGAATCACTAAAAACAAAATTTCTATAATCCCCTCCAATCTGACTTAGACCTTCATCACGAAAAATTTCTTTTCCATTTTGAAATATTATAAAATTATATTTCATTTCAGCTAGATTAGAATTTGTTTGTGGATCATAGAATTGATATACAAATTGAATTTTTTCATGGGTTTTGATAACTGGCGGATCCCACGATAAGTTTACTTCAATGGCTAGATCAGGAGTGTATTGTAGTAAAGGAAAATTTAATTTCTTACCAGTTGCATCATGTGGATAATCAGGTATTTGTTTTTCAACAATTAAAATTCCATCCATCCACGGATGAATTGTACAAAAATAAGAAAATGTTCCAGATTCTTCAAATTTGTAAGACCAAGATTCTCCCGGAAGTATTCTATCACTATCAAAAATACCATCAGGGGTACCAAAATTATCACTCATCCATCCAAATCTTCCAGAGCCCTCACCACTTGTTACAGTATGACCTTCAATATCGTCATTATACCAAGTTATAGTATCACCAACTTTGAGAAACATTTGGGGTGGATCATACCAAACTTCTGTAGGTGTATTTAATTCAGGATTATAGGCTCCAAATGGAATATCAATGATGTATTCCTCTGCGTCAACAAGAGGGATTATGCCTATGAGCAGCAATATTGAAAGAAGAAATAAAAATTTCATATATTTTTATAATAAAATCAATAATTAAATGAATATCATTAATTTCAATAATGGCAAGTAATTATCAAGTTATAGAATTACTTAAAGTATAATATAGTAAAAATTAGAAGACTTGATATTAATAGAAAATAAATTATGAAGTACATTGTCAATCACATTTAATCTTGATAAAAAACTAATTTTTTTGGTAATGCTAGTATCAGTTGTCGCATTATCAATTACAGGTATTCTTAGTTTCAATTATGCAGATCAGATTCTAAAGGAGAGAACAGGTGATCAATTAATAGGAGAATCTACAGTACGTGGGGAGACTCTAAGATTACTTTTTGAATCAAGAATTGAACAAAATAATATTCTTGCAAATGATCCTATGATTCAATTATTGTTAGCAAAGATGAATGAAGTTTCGGAAGAAAAAATAAAAGAGAACAGAGAACTTAATCGTAGAGATTTTTTAATTCAAGTTCAGGCATTCCAAGAATCAGTTGGATTTTCAATAGGACTTGAAGATGTAAAGATAATTGGTTCCTCTGGTAAGGTTTACTTTTCACTTGAGCGAATTACAAATGAAGATTATTCAGATGATCCACTATTCCAAAAGGGTCTAACTTCATCATTTATTGAATTCACGCCAACAGAAAATGGTAAAAAAATGTTGGTTGTATCACCAGTGTTTGCCAAAGATAGCAAAAGGGGAGAGCAGGCTATTGGTGTAATTATATCTAAAATGAGAACTGCTACATTAGATAACATACTGATTAACAGAAGTGGACTAGGAGAAACAGGCGAGGTCTATATTGTTAACAGTAATTATTTGATGTTATCAGAGTCTAGATTTTTAGAAAATGCAGTATTTCAACAAAGAGTGGATTCTTTAGCAGTCCAAAAATGTCTAAATGAAGGAATAGATTTTGTTGGATTTTATACAGATTATAGGAAGACACCGATTTATGGTTCATCTTATTGTGCAAATGATTTAGGAATAGTTTTGCTTGTAGAAATTGATCAGGCTGAGGTAGAAAAACCAATAGATATTCTACAAAGTAGAATTTTTCAGACAGGAATTTTAATTACATTAGGAATGGGAGTTGCAGCTTTTCTAATTTCAAAATCTCTTTCAAGACCCATAATTAAATTGAAAAATGCTGCAAATAAAATAGCAAGTGGAGATTTTGATGTTAGAACAAATATTAAAACTAGAGATGAAATAGGAGAACTTTCTTTTGCATTTGATTCAATGGCAGAGAAGCTTCAAGAATCACTATTTGAAATCAAAGAGAAAGAAGAAGTAATTAGGCAACAAGAAGATATTTTGTTACAATTCTCTGATCAAAGTGAAAAATATTGTGTAGGAATGATAGATATTATGGATTCTACAAAAATATGTTCAAATCTATCAGAGACCGAAACAAGTGAATTTTATAATATTTTTATTAATTCTATTGCTGCAATAATTAATAAATTTGGAGGAATTGTCGTAAAAAATATTGGTGACGCATTATTATTCTATTTTTCATTTGAAAATGGAAATGAGAAAGATACTTTGAAAAAATGTTTAGATTGTTGTCTAGCATTAAGTAATGCACACGATGAAATAGTAAAGAAATTAAAAAAAATTAATCTGCCAACCTTAGATTATAGAATTAGTGCTACATATGGAATTGTTAGAATAGCAAGAGCATCAACATCTTCTGTTAATGATATTTTTGGAAGTACAGTAAACAGATGTGCTAAATTGAATAGAAATTCTCCCCCTAATGGAGTTATTATTGGAGAGAGTTTTTATGATCAAGTAAAAGATTTTGAAGAATACAAATTTGAGAAGATTGAAAGTAAAATAGTTTCAACAGAAGAGGTATACATTGGCTATTCTGTATCTAAAAATCAATTGGTTTGATTATTTTTTTTAAAACTAAATTTTGATGCCCAACCATTATTTTGTTTTTTGTTGGATTTCTTAGAAAGATTTTCCAGCATTTCATATGTAATTGTAAAACCATGTCCAACCATAGTTGCATCTTTGGCATATTGTGTTTTATCAGGCACAAATTCATCTGCTAAATCCTTGATTTTTTTGGTTTTTAAATCAAATAATCGAATTTTTTTACCATTTTCAAGTTTTATGATTGCATCTCCACTTAATCCTTGAATTGAAAATGTTTCAAAGAATCGTATACTGCCACATTGCTTTAGTTCTATTACTGAATCATAAGTTAATTTTCCTCCATAAAATAAAATTTCTCGTGCTGAGAGGATTACATCATCTTCTACATTAAGTACAACAATTGTGTCTGCTTCAAGGCGAACCGTGTTAACCACATTTTCTGCAATAATTTTTCCATTGGGTGCAGAAACATGTGTTCGGTGTTCTTGGATCTGAAAGATTCCAACTCTACCATCAGGATCTTCAACTCTAAATTTCCTGCCAAAAATATTTCCTACAACAATATTTCCATTATCAACAATTAATCTAGCACCATTTTCAATTTTGTATTTGTTCTCTAATGGATTAAGAAATTTAAAATCACCATTTGTCAGATGAATGTTTGTCTGAAATTCTTTTGTCCATGATGGACTTGTAATATTTCCCTGCATAATTATTGGACCATCATAAGTAAGTGTTCCTGCCATGAAATTTCCTTTTATTGATAATGCACCATTAGCTTTTCTTTCTAATTCAATTTCACCTAAAGTTTTCGAACCAAATAATCTCGTTGCAGTAGAATTTGCTCGATTCAATGCTGCTGCCCATTCTTCTGCAGTTTTCATTTCTTTTGATAATTCTTGACCAAGAATCTGATTTTTTCTTCTCACATCACTTTCAGAATCCCCAGAATATACTCTAGAATTTTTTATCTTTTCAAAATCAGTTTCTGGATATTTTTTTCCAATTTTTAGATCTTCGTATGCTTGCTTTATTTTGATAAATTGTTCATTTTCTCCCCCACGATCTGAATGATACTGAAGTGCTAATCTTCGAAATGCGTCTCTAATTTCTTTCTCAGAAGAGCCTTCAACTATGCCTAAAATATCATAATTACTTTCAACCATGCCTATCTCTTGTGTTTTCCCTTTAATTTTTTCATTTTCTTATACTTCTAGTTTTTTACATTATAAAATATCAAGGATTCTTATTTGTTCTATATCAAATCTTTCAGAAAACCAGTAAAACCATCAGATGGCACAACTTCGACTGATCTTAATTGCCCTAAAAATTGTAATTTTTCTCGTTTATCATAATAATTGAAAGTTCCTTCCTTGTCAGGATATATTGTGATGATGTCTTTCTGTCCAGGTTCCAATAAATCTGTTTGAACATTAAAATCATCAATGTATAATCGATGATGTTTGTTACCATGATTTTCAACTGTTAACACATATGCAAAACTTGTTCTCATGATTAATGTAGGATTATTTTCTTCAGCAGTCCCTAAAATTCCTACAAGAATGGTTTGATCATCAATGTCTTTGAATGCAACAGTTTGTTGAACTTTTTCTGGCCAAAAAATTTCTACATGTCTAATATTTCCTTGTCCAATAACTGCAATAAAAGATGCAAAACCAATAATACCAATTACTAAACCAATTAGAATAAAACTTCTATCTTTCATTAATATATCAAATTGATCATACTATTTTTATTAATTATATAATAATCAAATTGTGAAAAACAAGGAGAATTCTATGTTGTTTATTATTTGACAATTAAAACAGGGATCTTTGTTTTGTGCATTACATAGTTAGATGTACTACCTAGAAATGCTTCTTTTGCTCCACCCACACCTCTTGCACCAATAACAATCATGTCAAATTTTCCTTTTTGTGCAAAATTAACAATCTCTGATCCAGTGTGGCCACCGCCAGTTTTGTATTTGAATGTAGCACCGGCTTTTTGAACTCTATTCATTGCAGGACCAATTGCTTTGACTGCTTTGTTTTGAGCGTCATCTTTCATTTTTTTAGTATACTTTATTCCTGCGGCAAGAGGTAAATGAAATACATAAAATCCGGTAATCTCAGCACCACTTCCCTTAGCAATTTCAATTGCTCTATCTAGACCACGCATGGCATTTGGAGAGCCATCAAGTGGTACGAGAATTTTTTGGAGTTTTGCCATAAAATAATTCAAAAACTATTCAATATAAAAAACAGCGATGATTTTCAATGTTGGTATTATTCATTCTAATCAAATAATGTGAATTTACAATAAAAGAGAAAAATGAAATGGTATTTTGATGATTTTATTTATGGTTCAATTGATGGAGCTGTCACTACATTTGCAGTAGTAGCAGGTGTAATGGGTGCCTCTTTACCTGCAGGCATTATACTGATTTTGGGTTTTGCAAATCTATTTGCTGATGGATTTTCAATGGCAGTATCTAATTATCAAGCATCAAAGGCCAGAAATGAATTTGTTGCAATGAAAAAACGTCAAGAAGAATGGGAGATTGAGAATTTAGAAGATGATGAGAGAGAAGAAATCAGAGAGATTTACAGGAAAAAAGGATTCAAAGATGAATTGTTAGAAGATGTAGTTAGAATAATCACATCAAGGAAAAAAGTATGGATTGATACTATGATGAAAGAAGAATTAGGTTTAATTGAAGATTCCAAAAATCCAATTCACAGTTCTATAAGTACATTTGTTGGTTTTAATTTAATTGGAATAATTCCATTAATTCCATTTATGATTTTTTTTACAATTGGAATTGAATTGAATTCACAGGCTTTTCTTTACTCAGTAATATCAGTAATTTCTGCATTTTTTATTGTTGGAATGATAAAGGGAAAAATTGTTAAAAAATGTTTGATTAATTCTGGAATTAATACGCTAGTAATAGGTGGTGGAGCTGCAATAGTTGCTTATACTGTTGGGTATGGTCTACATTTGTTGATAGGATAGCATGGTATGTCTGAATTAAAGCATCACATGGGTCTTTTTCAACTCACAATGTACGGAGTTGGATTAATTCTTGGTGCTGGAATTTATGTACTAATTGGTGAGGCAGCTGGATTTGCTGGAGATGCAGTATGGATTGCATTTGTTTTAGGATCTATTGTAGCTTTGTTTGCAGGATTTAGTTATGCTGAATTAACATCAATTTTTCCAAAGGCAGCTGCAGAATATGTTTTTATTAAAAATTCTTTTAAAAATAATTTTTTTGCTTTTGTAATTGGATGGTTGACAGCAATTACATCAATAATAACTGCAGCAACAGTTGCATTAGGATTTGGAGGTTATTTTATTGAATTTGTAGACATTCCAATAATTATTTCTGCAATAGGATTACTAGTAATTTTATCAATTGTAAATTTTATAGGAATTAGAGAATCAGCTTGGACTAATACTATTTTTACAATTATTGAAGCGGCTGGATTGATACTAATAATAATAATCGGTTTTACATTTGCAAATCCAGAACCTGTAAATTATATGGAAAGTCCTACCGGAATTTCAGGAATTGCTATTGCCTTTGTACTGATATTTTTTGCTTTTATTGGGTTTGAAGATATGGCAAATATAGCCGAAGAGGTAAAAAAACCAAGAAAAACTCTTCCGCGAGCAATAATTCTTTCAGTCATAATTTCTGGGATAATATACATTCTAGTTTCTTTAGCAGTAGTTAGAGTGGTAAATTGGGAGGAACTTGCTACCTCATCAGCTCCAATGGCCATGGTTGCGGAACGAGGACTAGGTTCAGAGGCACATATTATTTTATCAGCAATAGCATTGTTTGCAATTACTAATACTGTACTAATTACTCTCATTGCAGGTTCTAGAATATTTTATGGCATGGCAAAAGAGAATGTATTCCCAAAGATTCTAGAGAAAGTTCATTTCAAAACAAAAACTCCATGGTTATCAATTATAGTTATAATGATTACATCTATAATTTTTACAACATTTGGGGATATTGTAGTTGTTGCAAACATTACAGTTTTTGCAATTGTAATTACATTTGCAGCTGTCAATTTAGCTGTAATTGTTTTACGATATACACAACCTGATATCGAGAGAAAATTCAAGGTGCCAATCAATATTGGGAAATTTCCAGTTCTTCCATTAATTGGATTAATTATTTCTGGATATATGGCATTACAATTTGATCTTGAAGTGGTAGCAGTAGGAATAGGAATAATTGTTGTTGGTATAATTTTCTATTTGTCATATGGAAGAAGAAAAGTGGAAATTAAATAAATTAATTTTTCTTTGATTTAATTAATGCAAAGATGGCAATAATGATTCCAATTATTCCAAAGACAAGTCCAGTAATTCCAAAATTAAATTGAGAATTTGGATTTTCTAAATTATTAATTGATTCTTTAAGATCATGAATTTCTGCAATTAACGATGTATGACCATCAATGATTTGCATTAGAGTTAGATTAGATGGTTCAGGAAATTCTATCCATTCTCTTTCTTCTACCTTTGGTGGATGCATTGATAGGCTAATTGGAGTATCATTGATTGTTCCCAATATGTTAGCTTGATAGAATCCAGCAATGGTAGGATTAACAAATGCATAATATTTTCCAGTAACATCATGATCAGGGGACAATGGAAGAATTATGCTTTCATCTTTGTATATTAGTTGAATCTTAACTGTATTTTTTAATCCAGTAATTCCATTTTTGAATACTTGTTCTTCAAGTTCCAATCCAGGCTCAAGTGGACTAACATAGAATTCAATTGCATTAGTCTCTCCAGAAACAACTGGTTCATTCATCCAACCAATTTCTACTCTGTATTCACCAACTGAATCTACAGTATGTGCAAATGCAATTCCAATAAACCCAGGTACAAGTATCAAAATTAAAAACATAAAATGAAATTTCATACTAAAAAAAGTTAAAATGATTTTAAAAATGTTATAGTTGCTTTCGTTAATTGAAGTTAATATTAGGCATCAGCATACATTGAAACTTCCCAAGCAGTAGGAGTTTGTGCAAATGCAGTATATTCTTTATTTTTTAATTCGCAATATATATCAAGAAAATCTTTTGTGAAAATTTCTTCTAGGAAACCAGAATCACTTTGTAATGAATTTAATGCACCTTTTAATGAAACAGGAAGAGAACCAATTTTATACTCTCTTTTCTTTTCTGCAGAAAGCTTGTATACATTTTCTTCAACTGGATCTCCTGGATCGATTTTATTTTTAATGCCATCCAATCCAGCTAATAACAAAGCAGCTTCAAGCAGATAGATATTTGCAGTTGGATCAGGAACACGATATTCTATTCTTTTACTTTTTTCTTGATTTCTATAATACATAGGTACACGTATTGCAGCAGAACGGTTTCCCATTCCCCAACAAACATTTACAGGAGCCTCAAAACCAGGAACAAGACGTTTGTATGAGTTTGTTGTTGGATTTGTAATTGCACATAATGCTGATGCATGTTCTAAGATTCCCCCTACATAATAACGCCCTAGTTGACTTAGTTGGGCAACTTCATCATTTGGATCAAACATGACATTGATTTTATCATTCCATAAACTTTGATGAGTATGCATTGCTGATGCGTTATCACCAAAAATTGGTTTTGGCATAAATGTAGCAACCTTGTTTTTTCGTTTTGCTTTAACTTTAACAATATTTTTGACCGCAACAACACTATCTGCCATTTTAATCATTTCATCATAAACTAAATTAATTTCACATTGACCAGATGTTGCAACTTCATGATGTTCAGCCTCTATTTTAATACCAAAATGATTGTATAGATCTTCACAAATGTCTTTTCTAAATGTTTCAAGTGTATCTTTTGGTTGAGCTGGATAGTATCCTTCTTTTAGATTAATTGCAGTACTTACATTACCTTTAGCCCAAGGAGATTCTTTTGATTCAATGGAATATCCCGAACCACCATAAGACTGAGTTGCTCCATATGGAGACGGATAGACGTTAATAGTATCAAAAACAAAAAATTCAATCTCAGGTCCCCAATTAGTATGAGTCAAACCAAATTCTTTGAGTTTTTTAGAGGCTTTTTGAGCAATTCCCCTAGAATCACGATTATATCTAATTTCATCTACAGAATTTCCTTCATACAAATCACAATAGAAGACAGCATTTTTTCTGTTTCCTTGATCATAATCACTTGGTAGAATTCTAAATGAATTAGGATCTGGTTTTAAGATCATATCTGATTTATTAACAGATTTGAACCCGACGATTGAGCTTGCATCTAGTTTTTCTAAACCATTTTCAAAACTATTTTTATCAATTGCATAGCTTGGCATTCCAAGTCGATGTAGTTCTCCAAAAATATCTACAAACCATAAATTAACAAAAGTAATATTTTCTGCCTGAATTTTTTTTAGGGCAGCGTCTGCATCCATTACAATACTTT
Source organism: Nitrosopumilus sp. (assembly GCF_025698945.1). NCBI lineage: Archaea > Thermoproteati > Nitrososphaerota > Nitrososphaeria > Nitrosopumilales > Nitrosopumilaceae > Nitrosopumilus > Candidatus Nitrosopumilus sp. The sequence goes on along the minus strand of NZ_JAILWM010000004.1, from coordinate 83,011 downwards.
AAAATCACTTTACTAATAATAGTTAGTAAAGCAGAATTGTCAATATAGTCATGTAAAGTTTTTAGGATTCTGGATAATCTTCGATTGGATTTGTTTTTTTGAAATTCTTTAATTCATCTTCAAAGAAGAATTTATCAGTTAGTGCAGGTTTTAGATCATCTAACCAAATAGCATTTTCGTCATACTTTGCAAAAAATGGAACTTGAACCCAATTTGGATTTCTTCCTTGTAAGAATCGGAGAACAATGACTTTTTGATCTTGAAGATCTGCTGTTCCAATAACATGAACTTTTCCTGGAGTAGCAGACATACTTGGTCCCCGAACAGTTCTTGCTAATCCACTCACAGATGAGTATGCTTTTTTAAATATTTCATATGCCTTGACTAGAGGAACGCCAAAATAATGTTGAGCTCCTGTATCTCTTACTACAAACATGTAATACGGAATACATCCTAACTGAACCTGTTTTGTCCACATTTTTGCCCACATATCTGCATCGTCATTGATATGTGCCAGTAGTGGAGATTGTGTTCTAATTTGAGCACCTGTTGATCTTACTGCATTAATTGCATCAACAACAGCACTTGTAGATAATTCATTTAGATGATTAAAGTGAGCCATAAATGCAAGATGTAATCCATTTTTAGTTATTTTTCTAAATACATCTAACATTTCCTGAGAATCAGAATCTGTCAAAAATTTGTAAGGCCAATATGAGAGAGATTTTGTTCCAATTCTAATTGTTTTAAGATTTGGAAGTTTTGCATCTATTAAAATATCAATATATTTTGAAAACATTTTTGCTTTCATGATCATTGGATCTCCTCCAGTAAAGAGAACATCAGAAATTTCAGGGTGTTCTCTCAGATATTGAACAAGTTGATCACCTTCTTGCATAGCAAACTTCATTTCATCCATTCCAACAAATTGTGGCCATCTAAAACAAAAGCTACAATATGCATGACATGTTTGACTTTGGCTTGGAAAAAACAAACATGTTTCATTATATTTGTGCTGCATTCCAAATAATTTGGTACCATCTTTTAGTGTTGGAACATTAAGTTCCATTTGACCTGCTGGATGTGGATTTAGTTGAAGACGAATTTCATTTGCAATGGATGCAATTTCTTTTTTATCTGCATTATTTTTTAATGCAGTTGCCATTCTATCATAATGATCTGGTTTTAGCATTCCTTTTTGAGGAAATGTTAAAACATACATTGGATCATTTGGAATATTATTCCAATCAATAAGTTGCTCTACAACATAGTTATTTGCTTTGAAGGGCAATACATTACCAACTACTTCCATCTCAAATTGAGTTTCTTCAGAAAGTTTCTGAATTTGTGGAATTTGGCGGAAATTTGATAAAGTATAGGATTTTAGTGATGGAGAATCATCCCATATAGTTGCCTGATAGGTCATTCAGTAAATAACGCAGATACCCTTGTTAAAGGTTACACATATTTTTTATATAATTAAATCTCAAAAGTGATTTTTTTATAAAAAATGTAAAGTTTCTTAACCTTTGTATTTGTGATCGTTACTTAGTGAAGTAGAATGGCAGAAGAAGTGTTAAATGTAGTTTCAGATCAAGTTAGTAAGTTCGATGCACTCCCCCAACTTATTGCGTCATCTCCATCTCTACAAATTGCACTAACTGTATTAATTGTAGGAATAATTGGAATTGTAATTGCATATAGAAGTTTTGCAAATTGGACAAAAAAACAAAAGTTTTCCTATACCAGACCACATTTTGCCCGATTTATGCGTGTAGGAGTTTTACCTTTCTTTGCAATCGCCTTAGTTTCTTCTACAAATGTGTATATTCAAACTACAGAATTATTTAATGACTCAGAACAAACTGTTGAAGAATTTAATGCTTCTGAGACGTTTGCAAAAACACTCAATACAATCAATATTTTAGTAATTGGTTATTCAATAGCACATTTAATTCCAATTTTTCTTGATAAGTTAGAAAAATCCAATCTTGAAAAGGAGGATTATCTGAATTGGAAAGAACTACGTGGTTTTAAAGACGATAAAGATGATTTGTTTCATAAATTATTTAAATGGGTTCCACCAAAGCATCCACCCGATGGATTAGATGAATCAGAATTTCAAAAATTATTAAAAACTTCTGAAGGTATAAGAAAACTTGAGTCTCTTCGTACCAAGAAAGGATATCCAATTGGTGGATTTGAAAATTTGGTGAAGAATCCATTTGAAAAATTCAAAGAATCAGAGAGAAGAAAATACAACGAGTATTACAATTTTTGCATAACTGGAAATAATGAATCTGGAAAAAAATTACTTCCTGGAAAAGATCCTGAGGAAATATATCAAATTGATATGTGGAGAGAAGAAAAAAGACTTAATCACTATGATCCAATAATTCCAGGAGGTCGTCCAGCTGGATATGCTGAAAGAAAAAGAAAAGATCTTCCTAAATCATATAAACAAATTCTTCCAATAGGAATTTTTGTTGCAGTTGTTTTAGGAATTGTCAGTTGGTGGGGTGTAGATCTTTTTGTATTAGCTACTGCAACTGGTGGATTTGCCATAGGTGTTGGACTTGCATTACAAGAAACAATGCAGAATTATTTTGCTTACATAATGATTAGAAAAGATAAGATATTTGTTGAAGGAGATAGAATTCAATTAGAAACTAATTTTAATGGATATGTTCATAAAATTACTCCCAGGGTAACCTATATCAGGCATGCTCTAAATGAGTCATATGCAGTAATTCCTACAAGGAATTTGGTAAATTCTCAGATAATTAACTATTCAAAAGAACTCAAAACTGTACCTGCAATTGTAAAAGTAGGGGTATCATATTTGAACAATCCAAAACAGGTTGCAGCAATTCTTGTAAAAATTGGAAAAAGAGCCATGAAAGAAATAGTTGATGAAAGAGGAAAACACATGGTAGTACAAAACAGATGTCCAAATTTGGATCAAAATCTACCAAGTTGTGGATGTGATAAAGAAATTTTAGAAGATTTGAATCAGCCAGTTGTGAGATTTAACCAATTTAATGATTCATCTCTTGATTTTGCATTATGGGTTTATGTGACAGATTATGGTGCGCAATTCAAAGTACAAACAGAAATGAGAATGATGATGTATGAAGAGTTTAAAAGATATGATATTAGAATTCCATGGCCAATTAGGACTGTTTACCAAGGAGATGAAAAGAGAGAAGCTAAAGAAATTGGTAGTCTAGATGATATCAGAAACAAAGTAATAGATGAGTTTGGAGTGGGCGATCTCTCTAAAGGTGGAGACGATTAGTTTTCTCAAAACTTAAGAATCCCATCAAATCACATTTCATTGTTGAGTAATTTATCAGTAATATCTGGAAAACCATCTGAAAGTTTAGCAAAAAGTTTAGCAAAAAGAATCAAAGCAAATCTTGTTAAATCAGAGATCAGAATATTTCCAGATGGGGAGAGTAAGATTACCATTACAGGTAAGTTATCAAAAAAGAAATCAATAATTGTTCAATCAATTTATCCTCCAGTGGATACCAATTTACTTCATGCATTATCATTAATTTCAAAAGCCAAAGAGATATCATCACAAGTAATTGCTGTGATTCCGTATATGGGATATGCCAGACAAGATAGAGAGTTTTTACCAGGTGAAATAATCACTATGAAAGTTCTAGGAAAGTTGTTTGCAGCTGCAGGTGCATCAAAGATTATTGTTGTAGATATTCACAGTCAAATTGGCCTTAAATACTTCTCAATTAAAACAAAAAATGTATCTGCAGTACCTGATCTTGTGGCATATTTCAAAAAAATGAGCCTAAAAAACCCTATTGTGATCTCCCCTGATCAAGGTGGCAAAAATAGGGCAAAAGAATTTGCATTAAAATTTGATTCAGAATATATCGCACTAAAAAAAAACAGAGATAGAAAAACAGGAAAAGTAAAAATTAAAACAAAAAATATTGATAAAGTTTCAGGAAGAGATGTAATCTTAGTTGATGATATGATTAGTACTGGAGGAAGTATTATCAAAGCAACACAATTTCTAAAAAAACAAAAATGTAACCGGGTTTATGTTGCATGTACACATGCGTTGCTAATGAATAATGCAGAAGAAAGAATAAAGAAATCAGGAGTAACAAGAATTGTTAGTGCAAATACAATTCCTAATAAAACATCATTGGTGGATGTTTCTAAGACAATTGCAAAGGCAATAATATAATGCCAGAAAGTTTTTTTGTTTTATCAAAAGATCATCTAGAGCTTGCAATAGATGAAATTACTGCTTTAGCAAAAATGTATGATAGATTTTCTAAGATAAAGGTATTATCTAACTTAGTAATTGTTCAATCTAAAATAAATTGGACTGAAATTGAAAAACGTGCTTCATTTGTAAAAATATCTGGGCAAATATTAAGAAAAATGTCAGGATTGTTTTTAGATGAAGACAATTTTGAAGTTTTAAAAAATGCAAAAAGTTTTGTTTGTAGAATTATTAATTTATCTTCAAATCAATTCAATGTTCCAGAATTAGAAAATTCAATGGGAGATATGATATCAAAATTTTCTCATGCAAAAGTTGAACTTGAGGATCCTGATATCACAGTATATCTAATATTTACAAATGAAGAGAATTTTTTTGGATTTTCTAAAAAAGATGGCAATAAACACATTCCTAAAAAAATAAAAAATCATCCTCATGAATTAGATAGAAAAATGACTAGATTGATGCTCAACCTTGTTGGATTAAAAGAAGGAGAAACAGTTTGCGACCCATTTTGTGGAACAGGAACTACCCTTTTAGAGGCTGAATCAATGGGTATTCATGCGATTGGTATAGATTTTGATGAAAAAATGTGTGAAATCTCAAAGCAAAATCTCAAAGCAAATCGATACAAATCAGAGGTAATAAATTCAGATTTTCAAGAAATGACAAAGATTTCTGAAAAATTTGATGGGATTGTTACAGATTTGCCTTATGGGAGGGCATCAAAAGTTTCTGATAATCCTGAGAAAATTATAAAAAAATTCTTTACAATATTACCAAAGAGAAAGAAATTAGCAGTTATGTACAAAAAAGAACTAGGACAGAATTTAAAATTAAAAGGATTAAAAAAATATGAAATCTATAGGCATAAAAGCTTGACTAGGACAATTTTGATAAAATGAAACTTGTGTTTTTGGGAACTTCAGCTGCGCAGCCCACTGAAAATAGAGGATTGTCATGTATTTGTTTAGAAAGAGATGGAGAAATTCTAATGTTTGATGCTGGAGAATCTGCACAGATTTCTTATATGAAATCAGGTTTGGGTTGGAATAAAAAAATGACAATTTTTGTTACACATCTTCATGGTGATCATTGTGTTGGAATTTTAGGATTATTGCAAACTATGTCTATGCAAAAAAGAACTGAGAAATTAGAAATTTTTGGTCCAAGTGGAATTGAAGAATTTATTGCTGCAAATATCAAAGTATTAAATTTTGGATTGACATTTCCAGTTTTGATAAATATAATTAAAGAAGGAAAAATTATAGAGAATAACAAATATTCAATGTATGTATGCAAAGCTAATCACTCAGTTACTGCATTTTCATATCTATTTGTAGAGAAAGATAAGCCAGGAAGATTTAATGTTGAAAAAGCAAAAGAATTGAGAATACCTGAAGGAGAATTATGGAATAAATTGCAAAGTGGTGAGAGTATAATCATAGAAGGGAAGGAAATATTATCTCAAGAAGTATTAGGTGAAAAACGTCCTGGCAAAAAAATAGGAATTTCAGGAGATACCATGCCTACTAAAGAATTAGAAGAATTTTTTTCGAAATGTGATTATTTGGTTTTTGATTCAACATTTTTAGATGAAGAGAAACAAAAGGCTCAAGATACATCACATTCAACAGCTAAACAAGCTGCAACATTAGCAAAGAATGCAAATGTCAAGAATTTGATTTTAACACATTTTTCTGCAAGGTATAAAGATGAAGTTGGTCATTTACAAGAAGCTCAAGAAATTCATAATTCAGTAGTTACTGCTAAAGATCTTTTAGAATTAGAGATTAAATGAATATGTTTGAACCTATAAGGGAACAGATTAAAGATTTTAGAAAAATTGTATTTGTTACTGGTGCTGGAATTTCTCAAGAAAGTGGAATTCCAACTTTTAGAGGAAAAGATGGTTTATGGAGAAATTATGACGCTATGCAATTAGCAACAATAGATGCATTTTATCAAAATCCAAAATTAGTATGGGAATGGTATAATGAAAGAAGAAAGAATATCATAGCTGCAGAGCCTAATTTTGGACATATAGCAATTACAGAATTAGAAAAATATGCTGAGGTAGTAGTAGTTACGCAAAATATTGATGGTCTTCATCAAAAATCAGGAAGTTCCAGAGTGTTAGAATTACATGGTAGTATTCTTAAAATCAAATGTACAGTTTGTGATTTTAGAGAAGAAATACTAACTGAATTTTCTGAGAATCCTCCCTATTGCAAATGTGGTAATTTACTTAGACCAGAAGTAGTTTGGTTTGGGGAACCACTACCACAAGATGTCTGGCAGGAATCAATTAAACATATCAATCAATGCGATCTAATGGTTATTGCAGGAACATCCTTAGTTGTATCCCCAGCAAATATACTTCCAATATATGCAAAACAAAATAAAGCATTTCTAATTGAAGTCAATCCTAAAGATACCGAAATGTCATCAGAAATGGATTTAGTGATTAGAGATACTAGTGCAAATGCACTACCAAAATTTCTATCATTGTTTAAAGAAAAATAATCAGGATTGTGAGAACATTCCATTTATTTTTGAATCTGAATTATCGCCAGGATTAAAAACTGAAGAATTTACGATACCATATTCTTGATGATCAACAATCATGTCAACATAATAGGGAATACCTGAAGCATCATTTACAATTGTTTCAAACATTGATGTGTAAAATGTTCCTGAAAAAATTTCTTTATGATCTGTTCTAATTTTTACATTTACACTAGTTGTTTTTCCACTTGAATCATAATATCGAAGCAGAATATCATTATCTGATTCCTGTATTGTTGATAACGATAATGTCTCATAGATTATAGGATCAGTATTTTGAGAAACTGGGTTTGTACTAGAGGATATTTCAGTTGATTCAGTCTGGAATTTAGCTTTTGAGTTATCTGTAAAAATATTTTTAACAGCTTTTAGTGGATCAAAGTTTGAAATTTCTTCATTTATTGTTTTTTGTGAAGAATCTTTTGCATCACTAATTTGATCACTTATTTTTTCACCAACTTCACTTATTTCATTAGTTACGCTTTTGCTAGTTTTATCTATAATATTATCAATTGAATCATCAAGTCTTTTCTCTACGGAATCTGTAGTTTTAGTACCAATATTGGATACATCTTCCTTTAGAGAATCAAAAACCGAGGCAGAGGTTGAAGGGAACAGAACATCGATTTCATTTGAGAAAATCATGCCTGCAAGAATAATTATTCCCGCAATTATGCCTAATTTAATGAACATATCATAAAGTTCTAAAAAACAGATTTTACATTCAAACTAAAAAAAATAGTCAATAATGATTGAATTTTCTTAACTAATCATTACCAAATGATATCCACTCAATAATTCTGTCGATGTTTGGTGAAGAAATAACCACTTTAATCGGGCCAAGTGGAGACTCTTCTGCTTCTTCACAAATTGCTATTTTTTCAACAAAGGCTGCCTGCTTATTCAGATAAAACCATGTGGAATTATCTAATAGGTTTTTTTCAAGATAACGTCTATAGGTTTTTTGAGAACGTTTAGAATGAATTGTTTCATAAATTTTTTCAAATGATCTCAAATCGTTTGATACTGCATTGACAGAATAGTTTTGAATTTCTATTTTTGAGAATGGAAAAATATTTGAGATGGCTTTATGTATTTTTTGAGAATCCTCTGAAGGATTAATTGATGAAAACATTTCAATTTTACACCTAATGTTAGGTATTTTCATTTTAGCCAGCTTTGAATAATTTTATACGCATTTTCAATTAATTGCTCTTTGGTTAAATCAATATTTGTTATTGCATAATCAGATAAAGCAATTGAATTACTGATGCCAACTCCTAATTCACGATTATCTCGTTCCTCAAAATGTTCTTTTGTTTGTGGATCGTCTGTTCTTCCTCTTTTTTGTAAAAAATTAAATCTACGATCTGTTGATGCATGAACTGCTAATAATTTTACAATTCCAAATTTTCTTAGTACTTTGATCTCATCATTAGATCTTACACCATCAATTAAGATTACATTTGCAGATGATGATTCTATTTCTGGTTTAATCAATTCAGCAATTGCTCCAGGACCATTTTTTTCTCTTAATTCAAGCATTAGTTTTCCAAGATTTGAACGGGTTGCCTCTATGTTTCTTTTTTTTGCTTCATTTCTTACTGCATTTCCCATATTGATAACATCATATCCTTTTAACTTTAGACCATCAGCAATTGTAGATTTTCCTGCTCCTGGCATGCCTGTTAAACATACAATAAGTTTTGTCATAATATAGAAAAAAAACTCAGGTCTATGAAGCTACCGGAAATTATTATAAAGATTATTCAAAGAATGTTATGATGCGTGTTTTTGTAGCAGTTGAAATAACAAATACAGGTGTAATCAAATCTATTGAAGAATTTCAATTCCAAATGAATATTGATGCAAAATCAGTAGAACCAAAAAATTTTCATTTTACATTACAGTTTTTAGGTGAAATTTCAGATGATGTCTCAAAGAAAACTATTTTGGCTCTTAGAAAGATAGAATTTTCCAATTTTAAAGTGAATTTAAGAGGTGTTGGAGCGTTTCCTAAGCCAAAATTTCCAAGAGTGGTTTGGATTGGTACAGATAATGATGGAGGAAATAGATTAGTTGCATTATCAAAGGAGGTTGGAAAAATATTAGAACCCTTGGGATTTCATCAAGATAAACCATTCAAGCCTCATATGACAGTATTTAGGATTAAAAAGAAGATTGGAGATATTACTGAGGAGTTGGAAAAACAAAAAGCATTGAATTTTGGAATTCAAGAAGTCAATAGTATAAAATTGAAAAAAAGTGAGCTAACTCCAAATGGACCAATTTATTCTGATTTAGAGGTGATAACAGCTAGATGAAAAAAATAATTTCAAAAATAGAGAAATTAGTTGTTCCATCCACATCATTAGAAAAAGCTAAACAGGAAACTGCAGAACTAGCTTTTAATTTAGTAAAAAATGAAATTAAAAAATTCTCAGAAGTAATAGGAATAGAATTTGGAGGCTCGTATGCAAAAGGAACATGGTTAAAACAAGATGCTGATGTAGACATTTTTGTTAGATTTAAAAAGTCTGTTTCAGATGATAGATTTGAGAAAATTTCTAGGAAAATAGGATTTGAATCATTAAAAAAATATTCTCCTTATGTTCGATATTCTGAGCATCCATATGTTGAGGCAAAAATTAAAAATACAAAGATAAATGTTGTTCCATTTTTTGATGTCAAATCAGGTCAATGGAAAAGTTCTGCTGATAGATCTCCATTTCATACAAAATTTATGAAAAAATCATTAACAGATAAAATGAAAAACGAGGTTAGAATTCTAAAGACATTTCTTAAAGCTAACGAAATTTATGGTGCTGAAATTGCAAAGCAAGGTTTTAGTGGATATGTATCTGAAGTATTGATATTACATTATGGAAGTTTTGAAAATGTAATAAAATCAATTTCAAAAATTAAAGAAAATCAAAACATTGGAAATGCAAAAAAGAAGTTTGACACATCAATTGTAATAATGGATCCTATAGATAATAATAGGAATTTAGCTGCAGCGATTTCAGATGAAAATATTGGAAAATTTATTCTTACTGCAAGAGCATTTAAAGAAAAAGCTAAACTAGAATTTTTTAAGAAAAGAAGTATTAGAATTTCAAAAAAACATTGGGAAAATTTGTTGGTTGTAAAATTTAATTTTAAGAAAAGAAGTCCAGATATTATCTGGGGTCAGATTAAAAGAGCCTCAACGTCCTTATCAACACAGTTAGAATTAGGAGGTTTTCGAGTATTACGTAGTAATTCCTTTACTGATCAAGAGAATGACGCCTATTTGTTCTTCTTTTTAGAATCAATGAAAATATCGCCAACCTACATAAAAAATGGTCCAGAATTTTTCAGAGAAGAAGATTCTAAGAGTTTTGTTAGCAAAAATATAAAAAATTCTGAACTTATGTGGATAGGAAAAAATAAAAAAATTATTTCATTAGAGAAAAGAACGTTTCCCGATGCAAGCAAATTTTTAACTAATTTTCTGAAGAATAATCTTAAAACAGGAATCCCAAACGGTATTCAGTCTGATTTAGAACGGGGTTTTGTCATTTCTGTTGGAAGTAAAAATTTAAGCAAATCAATTAAAGAGGCAGCAAATAAATTGATTTCAACTGATGCAACAATCCTTTATTTCAATTAAGAAACTTACCAATGAACCATACTCTAAAATTCTGGGATATCCTAAATCAACTAAAACTCAGATTAAGTCAAGAATCAAAGAGTTAGAAAAATTAAAAATCAAATCAATATCATTTACAGGTCCAACTACTATTGAAAATGTGAAAGTTTTAGGTAAAGGGTATGTGGGTGTTGTAGTTTTAGCAAAAAAAAATAATAAACTAGTTGCATTAAAAATTCGAAGAACAGATTCTCAGAGAAAAGAAATGAGGAATGAAGCAAAATTACTAAATTTAGTTAATCAGGTAAAAGTTGGTCCAAAAATGATAGCATTTTCAAAAAATTTTGTTGTAATGGAATACCTTGAAGGTGTAAAAATAAGTCAGTGGATAAACACACTACAAGGAACTGGTAGTGTAAAAAAATTTAAAAACACACTAAAAAAAATTTTAGAAGATTGTTATAGATTAGATGAGATAGGTTTTGATCATGGAGAACTAAGTAATATATCAAAACATGTTATTGTTGGAAAAACTAATTCTACAATAATTGATTTTGAGAGTTCAAGCACAAATAGAAGATCATCAAATGTAACATCAATTACTCAAGCATTTTTTATTGGATCTGGAATTGCAAAAAAAGCTCAGAAATTATACAAAAACCCATCAAAAAATGAAATTATCAGAGCCTTGCAACTATACAAGCAAGAGAAAACAAGAGAAAATTTTGATTATTTATTGAAAATTTTAAAACTTTAACGGGACCGGCAGGATTTGAACCTGCGACCACTAGTCCCCCAGACTAGTATCATACCAAGCTAGACTACGATCCCTCATCACTGAGGCACAAAATGAAATTATTAAATCGTCGTATTGAGTGAGAATAATTATGAAGATATGTAATATTTGTCATAAGATTTCTGCAACGGATCAAGATCATCTTGATTGTATCCAAAAAAGAAGTATTGAATTAGAAGATGAAAATTTTAAAAATCAAATTCCTGAAAAGTTGAATTTATCAAAAGATAATCAAGCCTTAGGAGTTGAAGTTAGAGCTATTTTAGAACATCTTACAAAAGAAAAAGACGAAGAATCATAACCAATTACTTAATCTTTCTTTTTCAAATTGTTGTTTTTTAACAAGGTTGTCTTCATTAGATTCTGTAAGATTTGTTGTTGGTTTTGGATTTGAAAACATATTAACTTCAATTACTGAAGCTGTATCCCTACCTGATTCTAAGAAACAGCCACCTTTACCATCAAAGTATACTTCTTCTTCCTTTGACAGAATTTTAGAAATTATGTTTTTTGCAACGGTAATGCCTTCACCCTCTGCAAATATTCCAGCTTTTGGAACTGCCATTGATTCAGTTACAGGTAAACTTGTTACATCACCTATAGCAAAAACATTTTCAAACTTTGTTTTACAATCTCGGTTGATTAGAATAAACCCTGATTCTTTTGCTAAACCTGAATCATAGATAACTTTTGGAGCAATATGAGGTGGAATTGCTAACAATAGATCAAAATCAGTTTGAGAATTTTCAAAAATTAATTTGTGTGGTTCAACAGATTTTATTTTTGAAGAATTATGGAAAACAATTTGTTCAGAATTTACTAATTCAAGAATTTTCTTACTTACATCAGGTCCAGCTGCTGGCAATGTAATTGGTGCAGGACTATAGAAATCAATTTGAATGGAATCACGAACACCACGTTTTCTAAGCATAGCATCTATGAGTAAACTAGCCTCAAATGGTGCTGGGGGACATTTGTATGGCATCCCCATTATTGAGATAGCAATTTTTCCAGATTTTATCGACATTAGTTTTTCATGAATTTGTGAAAGATGATCATGATCATAAAGATTGAATCCATGTTCTTTAAGACCAGGTATTTTTTCAGGTGCTAAAACAGCCCCCATTGAAATTATCAAATAATCATAAGAAATTGTTTGGGAATTAGTTTTGATATTTTTGGTTTTAGGATCAATTGACAATATTTCTTCTTTTATGAAAGTTATTTCTTTTTTTCCTAAATTATTTAGAGAACCTACTGAGTTTTCAAAAGTTCGTGTTCCATTAATAATCCATAATTTTGCAAATCCAACCATAAACCAATCTTTTTTATCTATTATTGTAATTTTTAATTGAGAAGAACTTAGCGAATTTCTTAATTCATTTGCAGAAGCAAGTCCTCCAAAACCTCCTCCTAAAATTACAACATGTGGAATATTTGTCAACTTAACGTTCTTGTGTAGTTGGTCTAATCAAAATTTCATTTACATTTACATGTGAAGGAGAATCAACTGCAAATAATATTGCATTTGCTATATCATCTGCTTGTAATGCTTCCATTTTTTTTGCATTTTCAACAAATCCTTGTAAAGATTCATCTGTAATTGTATCATTTAGTTCTGTTGCAACAACTCCAGGTTCAATGCTTGTGACTCTAATGTTTGATCTGACACTAAATTCTTGTCTTAGACCTTCACTAAATGCAGCAACTGCATGTTTAGTTGCACAATAAACACTTCCCGCTGGAAAAACTATTCTGCCAGCTACTGATGAGAGATTTACTATATGACCAGATTTTTTCTCTTTCATATGATTGATTACTGAGCCTGTGGAATACAATACTCCTTTAATGTTCACATCAATCATTCTATCCCATTCATCAACCTTGAGGTTTTTGAAAAAACTCAAAGGCATCAATCCGGCATTATTAACAAGAATGTCAATTGTGCCCCATTTATCCAAAACAGCCTTGGCAAAATTATCACATTCTTCTCTTTTAGTGACATCTAATTTTTGATAAAAAACTTGACCGCCATTTTCAGTTATTTTTTTTGCAAGTTCTTCTAATCTATCAACTCGTCTTGCACCAATTGCAACCTTTGCTCCGGCTTTAGATAATGTAAGTGCGGTAGCAAATCCTATTCCACTACTTGCCCCAGTAATTATTGCAACTTTATCTTTAATCAATTAAATCACTAAAATAATTTCAATTTAATCATGGTAAAAATGTTTAGATAAATTTTAGAATTTCTAACAAGGTTATTAAAAGAAAAAAGATTACTTAAGTTGTGAAATCAGAAAAATGTGCTTATTGTGGAGATTTAACTGATTTACCTTTTCAATGTAATTATTGTAAAGACCCATTTTGTTCAGAACACAGACTTCCAGAAGAACACAGATGTGTTAAACTTAGCCAAATCAGAGCAAAAAGATTTGGTGAGAGAAAAGTAATTAGAGATGGGGGAAGAAACCGACCAAATATACTTAAACGATTTTTTGGTAGATTTTAAAATTAGTAAGGACTTTTGTCTGGTGATATTTTTGCACGTCTTCCCTGATAAATCAAAGCAATTGCAAGAGCAAACATGACCATTGCAGTTAATGGGAAATTTTGTGGTGCAGGTAAGATAAACCAATAATAAATTCCAAACCCAATAGATACAATTGCTTGTGTCCAAAGTTTTGCCCATTTTGGTACTTTGATTAATCTACTAATTACTTCAACGACAAAAATTCCAATTACTGGATAAATAGTATAGAAAAGAAAATCAATCACATCAACTCCAGTATGGGACATAATAGGCTAACTTTGTTGGTGTAATTTTTATCTAATCTTCCCAACGTACCTTGGTTGCAATATTTTTAGAAATTAGTGCCTGAGCATTTTCATATGGAATTGTAGCAATATCTTCAGTTTTGAAAGGACCATATTTTTCTAGATCTGCGCCTACAATTTCATCTGTTTCTTTGAGAAATCTTACGACAATTTTTTTTGTTTTATGATTTTGTGATAAAGATTCAAGAAATTTTGATTTACCATTAATTGTAGCTGAGAGAATCATTTCAATTCTTTCTTTTTGTTCTTCTTGAGAATCTAGAATGTATTTTTCTTCATCAAGAAGAAATGCCATTTCAAAATCTTCTGATTTTGAAATTTTGTCCAGTCTAATTTGAATTAGTAATGAAGTTAGTTCAGTTGCCATTTCAATCATAGTGTCTTTAATTTTGCTTTCTACTCCATCAAATTCTTGTTTTCTTAAATTTCCAATAAAATCGGCAAGATCAATGTAAAAAGTTGGTTCAATTTCTAATAAGGAATCATTTTCAGTTTCTCTTAAAACTAAATGATGTAATGAGTTGATATCAATTTGATTTGATTCAGACATTTCTTACCTAATCCTTAAATCCCCGATGTATTTGTGTTTGATTGAAGAACAGAATTGCCCTATAAAGTTAGTCATGGAAAAGCAATACAAGTAACATACTCACCTGATGAAGTTTTCTCGAGAATACAACATGAGGGAATACAATTTATCGATTTACAATTTACAGGTTTAACAGGTCATTTTCATCATACTACAATTTCAGCTGATACATTTACACCTGAACAAATGAGAGATGGGTTACCTAAATTAGATGGTTCATCAATTGTTGGATTTACTACCATTGATGATTCAGATTTACTCTTAAAGCCAGACCCAAATACATTTGCAATAATTCCATGGATGACTGAAAATAAAACTGCTAGAATGCTTTGTGATGTTTATTGGGGAGAAAATAGAGGAAGATTATCTCGGGATCCACGAGGTATTTCTCAAAAAGCTGAAGAATTTATCAAGAGTCAGGGATATGATTTTAGTACTTGGGGTCCAGAAGTCGAGTTTTTTGTTTTTGATAAGGTGCATTGGGATGTTTTAACACCATACAAAGGACAATCATATTCAATTGAATCTAAAGAAGCTCCATGGAGTCAAGAAGGGAATGGATATCCAATGGGATTACAAGAAGGATATTATCCAAGTACACCATCGGATACTCTTACACCCTATAGAAACGAATGTGTAAACATACTGAAAAATAATTTTGGTATACTTTGTGATAACCATCATCATGAAGTTGCTACTGCAGGCCAATGTGAGATTGATATCAAATATGATTACATGACAAATGCTGCTGATGCTGCACAATCTTACAAGTATGTGATTAGAAATGTTGCTCAGAAATATGGAAAAGTAGCAACTATGATGCCAAAACCAATTGCTATGGATTCAGGTTCAGGAATGCATGTTAATGTTAGTTTATGGAAAGGTAAAGAGAATGCATTCTTTGATCCAGATGATGAGATTGAATTAAGTCAAGTTGGAAGATATTTTTGTGGTGGAATTATTAATCATGCAAAAGCACTTTCAGCAATTTGTAATCCTACTACTAATTCGTATCATAGATTAGTGCCAGGATATGAGGCACCTGCATATATTGCATGGAGTTCAGGAAACAGATCTGCAATAGTAAGAGTTCCAAAACATCTTACGGGTAAAGAATATGCACATCTAAAAAGACTTGAATTTAGAGCACCTGATCCTTCATCAAATCCATATCTAGTTTTTGCAGCAGTAACAGCTGCTGGTATGGATGGAATTAAAAAGAAAATGGATCCTGGAGAACAAGTACGTGATGATATCTTTAAGATGACTAAATCAGATAGAACAAAAAGAGGAATAGGTGTACTTCCTAAGAGTCTTGGTGAAGCATTAGACGAATTAGAAAGTGATAGAAAATTCCTTAACCCTATTTTTACAAATGACGTGGTAGATAAAATTATAGAATTAGAAAGAAGAGATCAACGTGAAATAGCAATTAGACCCCATCCACATGAATTTTATCTATACTTTGATGTTTAGGTTCTTCCAGTAAGTTGGAAGATATAGTATAATGAAATAGCAATTAGTCCAAATCCTATTCCAAGATAAATCTCTCTTTTCTTCTCAGATGTTGCAGCCCTGTACAATAAAACTGCTCCAGATAGACCAACAAATAGAACCAAAACCCCAACTACTACTCCATCAAAACTTGTGTTAGTAATTAATGGATGAAAGAATCCAGCAAGTAATGCAAAAAATGCAACCAAGTAAATGTATTTGAATCCAGTTAATAATTTTGAAGAAATTTTATTCAATGTTTTTCGTAAATTCAGTTATCAAATAAACTTTTGAAATCTATCCAAAAATTTTACATCATTCCGCCCATGTCAGGCATTCCACCCATTCCAGGTGGCATTCCACCCATTCCAGGTGGCATTCCACCCATTCCAGGTGGCATTCCACCTTCTCCTCCACCAGGTGGTCCTCCACCTGATTTTTGAGTAGCAATTACATCATCAATTCTAAGTATCATACATGCAGCTTCTGCAGCTGCAGAAACAATTTGTAATTTAACAACTAATGGTTCAATAATATCACTTGATTTCATATTTGCAATTTTACCTTTCATTACGTCAATACCAGTCCATTTTTCTCCTTTTTGTTGTTTTGAACGAAGAAGTGTTAGTGTATCAATAGGATCCATTCCAGCATTTTCTGAAAGTGCTAAAGGTATTGATTCTAAAGATTCGGCAAATTTTTCTGCAGCTAATTGTTCTCTTCCTTCTAATGATTTTGCCCAAGATCTTAGTTTGGTTGCTGCATAAGTTTCAGGTGCTCCACCACCAGCAACAATTTGTGGTTTTTCAATTACATCTTTTACAACCATTAAAGCATCATGTACTGATCGTTCTACTTCATCAACTACTCTTTGTGAGCCTCCACGAAGAAGTAAAGTAACTGACTTTGGATGTTTGCACCCTTCAATGAAAACCCATTTGTCTTCTTCAATTTTTCTTTCTTCAACAATCTCTGCACCACCAAGATCTTTTTCATAAAGATCATCTAAATTAGTGACAATTCTACCACCAGTTGCTTTTGCTAGTTTTGTAAGATCACTTTCTTTTATTCTTCTAACTGCAATAATTCCAGCTTTTGCAAGATAATGCTGTGCCATATCATCAATTCCTTTTTGACATAAAACCACATTTGCTCCTGAACCAATAACTTTGTCAACCATTGTTTTGAGCATTCTGTTTTCTTCATCTAAAAATGATTTTAGTTGTTGTGGATTTGAAATGTTAATTTTAGCATCAGTTTCAGTTTTATTGATTTCAAGTGCAGTGTTAATTAATGCAATTTTGGCCTCAGAAATTTTTCTAGGCATGCCTCCATGAACAACTTCTTTGTCAAGAACGATACCCTGAATAATCATTGAATCTTTGATAGATCCGCCTGCCTTCTTTTCAACTTTAATATCATCAATATCAACATCAAACTTTTCACCTTCTTTTTCAGCAACTGCAAGAATAGATTTTACAATAATTTCAGCAAGTAAATCAGAATCTTTTCTTACAAGTTTAGTCTGCATTGAGGTTTTTGCAATTTTTGTAAGAATATTCTTATCATTTGGAGTGATTGTATCTGCAATACTTTCAAGAAATTGTTTTGCCTTTTTTGCAGCTTTTCTATATCCATCTACAATTATTGTTGGATGTACATTTTGATCAATTAGAGACTCAGCATTTGCAAGAAGTGCACCAGCTAAAACAACAGCTGAGGTAGTTCCATCTCCAACCTCATTGTCTGTGGTTTTAGAAATTTCAACAAGCATTTTGGCAGCTGGGTGTTGAACGTCAATTTCTTTTAAAATAGTAGCACCATCATTTGTAATTGTAACATCACCTAGAGAGTCAACTAGCATTTTATCCATGCCTCTTGGTCCTAGACTAGTATGGACAATTTCAGCAATTATTTTAGCAGCAGCGATATTGTTTTTTTGTGCATCTCTGCCTTTTGTCTCAGAACCGCCTTCTTTTAGAAGAACAACCGGCATAGTTCCTTTTGATGTTGCTTGCATGCCCATAGATGCAAAAACTCCAGATTCCCCTTTTATACCTTCCAGATCATAAGAAGAAATTAGAAAGTAATCATCGGTGTTTTTAAATTGGGAAAATAAAGTTGCCAAATATGGCTAAATCAGCTAATAAGGAATCTTATGATAAAATTTTCAGTAAATTAAAAGAACACCACAAGTGGTTTGAAAATTCTATTCCATTAATTGCCAGTGAAAATATTCCAAGTCCAGCAGTAAGAGAGGCCATAATTTCTGATTTTGGTAACAGATATGCTGAAGGTTGGCCTGGGGAGAGAGTTTATGCTGGATGTGTCTACATTGATGATGTAGAATTCGAGTGCATGAAATTAGCCAAAAAACTTTACAAAGCAAAATTTGCTGATGTTAGACCAATTTCGGGCGTGGTTGCAAATTTAGCAATTTATTCAGCTTTTACAAATCCGGGTGACATAATGTTAGCTCCATCAATTCCTGCAGGAGGCCATATTTCTCATGGGAAAAAAGAACATTCTGGAACTGCGGGATTAGTTCATGGTTTGGAAATTGAGTTCTATCCATTTGATGCAGAAGAGATGACGATTGATGTCGATAAAACAAAACAAAAAGTCAAAGAACTAAAACAAAAAAATCGACTTCCAAAAATGGCAATGTTTGGTGGTTCATTATTCTTGTTTCCTCATCCAGTAAAAGAATTATCAGATTTTCTAAAGAGTTATGATATGCACATAAATTATGATGCAGCTCATGTTGCAGGTTTAATTGCTGGAGGTAAGTTTCAAGATCCGCTTCGAGAGGGAGTCGATACAATGACTATGAGTACTCATAAAACATTGTTTGGACCTCAAGGAGGACTTGTGTTAGGATCTAAAGAACATGAAGAAGGAATTAAGAAAGCAACATTTCCAGGATTAACAAGTAGTCATCATATTCATCATATGGCTGCAAAAGCTGTTGCTTTTGCAGAAGCATTAGAGTTTGGAAAAGATTACGCTACACAGGTAATTAAAAATGCAAAGTTATTTGCTGAGGCACTAAATAATATGGGTTTCAAAGTTTTAGGAGAAAGTAAAGGCTTTACACAATCTCATCAAATTGCAGTTAATGTTTTAGATTATTCTGATGGTGGAAAGGTAGAAGCAGATTTAGAAAAAGCCAACATTATTGTTAATAGACAATTAATTCCAGGAGATATTAAGGCAGGACGAAATTATTTCCATCCGGGTGGAATTAGGTTAGGAGTTTCAGAGATTACACGTCTTGGAATGAAAAAGAATGAGATGCAAGAGATTGCTTCTTTCATTAAAGAGGTTGTAATTGAGAAAAAAGATCCAAAAAAGATTCTTCCAAAAGTAAAGGCTCTCAGAAAAAATTATCAAAAAGTAAAATTCTGTTTTGATAATAAATTGGGTGCTTATGAGTACGTAAAATTAAGATAGAATTAGGCATAATCAGTTAGAAGTGATTGGTCGCCTTGATTTTTTCCAAATACTAATTCAATTTCATCAGATAGAGCATGAATTCTTCCTCTCTGATATTCACTAACATCGTATTTTTCAACTAGTCTTTTAGCTAGTTTTAGATATTTTTCCACAGAGCCTCTGGTTATAGTAGGAATTAGTTTATGGCCACAAATACATGTTTGAATTAATGGCATTCTTCTAAATGATTTTCCACATCCTGTGCATCTAAAGTTCTGTCTAGCATAAGCTCTGAGATTTCCCATTATGTCTGGAACAAGATGTGTTGAAATCACATTTGAAACAATTTCTGAAGTATTTACAGCATCAATTAATTCAGCATTTTTAATTTGCATATCAAATTTGTCAAGCATTGAACCAAGTGTAGAATATGCACTACGTGATTTTGAAGTGGTTAAAGATGTAGTAGAATGAGTAAAAAAGTAATCATAAAATTGTCTTTCAGTTTCAAGACGTGATTTAATAATTTCCACTGTTGTTACATCTGATGCTTTAACTTGTTGAAGAGTTGATTCAAAGAATTCAAGGGGTAAAGATTTTGTTACTTCAAGGTTATGTGCTTGTGGTTGGGATTCATGAGGCAAAACGAGAGGTTGGATTAGTAATGGAGCATCCATTAATCCACCAATTCTATCAGAAAGAAACTGCCTTGAGAAGTTAAGAAGACTATCCATTAAGAGCATTATTGAATCAGCATCACCATCTGCATCTCTTCTTTTTGCTGAATGCCAATTTGGTGTTGCAAAACAAACATGAGTTTCAGTATAACCAATAATTCTCCCTACAATTCCAACTGAAGTATGTGGAGCAAGACCAATTATTAGATGTCCTACTAGTTCTTCAATATTCTTTACTTTATAGAATGGAGAATTTCCATAGAATTTCTCTAGAAGAGTATCTATGTATTTACATGTTGCAACGAGATATTTTCCACTCTCATATGGAATTATCACGTCTTGCATTCTAAGTTCTAAAATTTGATCTGAGTTTTCAAGAGGTTTTCCTTCAACATCATGAGTGTAACCCAACATCTTGAGTTTCTCAATTGATGTTCCAATCCAAGAAGGTTTGAATTGGGTTAAAGGTGAATTTGTTGCGTCAAATCTCACGGTTCCATCTTTGAAAACGGTTAGCCCATTGTTTTGTCGTACTAGTCCCTTCTCTAATGGTTCTGCAATCCTATCTTGATTGATAAGTTCTTTTACTCCTTTGAATGGTTCTTGTGCACGTAATCCAATTTTTTCTTGAGCTGAGAGTAGTTTTGCTTTTAGTGGGAATTCTTTATGTGAATGAGCCTGAGCCTTTCTCTTACATTTTACACAATATGGTTCGTTAAGAGTATCTCTACAATTAGAACATCTATAGTTAATTGATGTTTTAATTCCACATTTTGAACATTTTATTCCAATGGAAGGTTCGTTACATTGAGCACAATGTCGATTGTAGATGTTTGTGAAAAAATGCTCATTTCTAGAGGCTTTTAGAAGATCTCTGGTTGGTCCCCCTTTATCACTAATTGGAAATAAGACATGTGTTGGAGGTTTCATTTGTCTTGGAGCTGCTTTTTCAGGTCTTCCAATTCTAACACCAATTGAAGTAGAAAATTTATTTTTAATTTGAATTCCAGATGAGGTTGTTAAAATTTGTGGAACAGATAGTTCAGCAATAATTGGTTTTTCCCTAAAAAGTAAATTAAAAAATATTTTTGCTTCTTGATTTTCTAATAAAATCAAATTATTTTTAATTTTATGAGGAACTCCTAGTTTTTCCAGAATTTTTTTACTTTCAATTGGATATTCGATTGTTTCATCATTTACTTTATTTGGTTTTAAAAGTTCAAGTAGTTCTTCTGAGGAAATCTTATCCCAAAAATACAGGTAATGTGGATGTAGGGGGATTTGGAAATCAAGAGATAGTTTGATAGCTTCGTCTAATGTTGGGATTTTTGTCAAAAATTGAGATAGGTTTTTGTCATCGGGTTCATATTTTTGAATTTTTTGTTTTAATTCTTCTATCCAAAATTCTTCAACATACCCAGATGGTACAAGTTGAGCATTGTTTTCAAGAAAATCACCAAATGAAATCAGGATGTCTCCAAGATGTAAGATTTTTTCAATTTCTTTTTTGATTTCTATTCCATGTTTTACATCTCTAATTTTTACAACATCTCCATTTTTCATACGAACTATTGGAGTGTCAATTGAATCCACAAATGCTACAGTTGCCCCCTTTCCAGGAATATCGATTTTAACCTGAGTTCCTACTGCGATTGTATGATCTAAAATCTCTGCAATTACTGGATGAATTCCTACCGCAGCAAATCCCGTATTACAAGATCTGCCATATCTTAGTCTAAATCCTCCTAATTTGTTAGGCATTGATAAAACTGATCTACCTGTAATTACTTCACGCATTCTTTTTGCTGCAGCGTCTTCTTGATTATCTCCGGTTTGAACTGCTCCCTTCAGATCGTTAAGCCATTCCCATCCATCTAGATTATACAGTTCAATTCTTTTGAGTAGTTTTTTAGATCTGCCAATCAAACCATCATTTAAGACTCTTAATGCTCCTCCTCTAACCCTATCAGTTTTGATTCTAACCATGGATTTGTGATTTACAACTTCATAAGGATCTGTATCTACACCATCTAATTCAACTGGAAGATTAGAAATTACATGTTCAATGTCTTCATCTAAAATATGGAATTGAAAACTGCTTGCTTCCCTCTCGTAAATCCTCAATTCTTCAACAAATCTGCCTGTTTCATCATCAAATGAGTTTGCTTGGAATTTAGAAAGACCAGCTGTTTTTCTCACATGGTCAGCAATTAACATAGTTACTGCTGATTCAGTACCTCCTGCTGAACGCATTGGACCTGCAATTGAAACTGAGAGATAATCTGAACCATCTTTGTTTTTCTTTATCTTAACTTCACTAATACCTTGTAGTGGTGCAATTGTAACTCCTTCAGTTACAATTGCTAATCCAACACGGACTGCTAAATCAAGTTTTTCTTCTAGTGATGAATCTGGAAGAGTATATTTTCCTAAAGCGATTTCTTTTGATAGAATTAACGCAGAAAGTTCCTTTCCATTAATTTTTAGAAGTTCCCTTAATGGTTCTGCAATATCAATTTCGTGCATCTTGGCAACTCTATCAGCCAGATCAAATGCAATTTTAGGCTCAATAATTCCAGATGAATCTACAAGACTAGATTTTGCATTTGCTGCATGTTCAAAAATAGAGTAAGTCTCAGTGGATAAATTTGAGTAATAATCTTGATAATAAGCAGGCATTTTGATGCCACTAATACGGGAAATAGCGTCATTTTCAGACATAATACAACACTATTACTTGCTTCTTTGAATTGCTTTTGCTATTTCATGGAGTTTTTTAATGCTTCCTCCTTTTTCAAGGAAGGTGCCAATAACTAAAGCGTCAGCTCCTGCTTTGACCAAACTTTGGGCAGTTTTAACATCCCTAATCCCACCCCCAACAATCAGAAAGCCATTAAATACATGTCTAACTGTCTTTACCATTTCAGGGGTAACATTGGTTTTTGCACCAGAGCCTGCTTCTAAATATACAAATCTCATCCCTAAGAATTGTGCAGCTAAGGCATATGCTGCAGCAATTTTAGGTTTATCAAATGGTATTCCCCTGGCTGCCCCTACAAACCATGCTGATGTTCCATCTCCTATTACCAAATATGCAGTTGGAAGTGGTTCTAAGCCAAATTTTAGGACACTTGGTGCACCTAATGCTTGTGCTTGAGTAATAAAATAAGGGTTCTCAGAGTTCATTAATGAGCTAAACAGTATGGCATCTGCATCAGGAACAACTCCTGTAACATTGCCTGGGAAAAGAATTATAGGAATTTTAATTCCTTTTTTAATTCCTTTAACAACTTTTGACATTTCAATTTGATCTGTAGCAGATGAGCCGCCTACAAGTATTGCAGAGGCCCCTATTTTTTCAACATCTTTTGCAAGTTTACTTGAGGCTTCTAAATTAGACACTTCAGAGTCTATTAACACGAATAACAATGCCTTTTTCTTTTTTAATTCTGATTTTAGGAATGATTCAGTTTTATTTCCAGCCATAATGGAGGTTTGTAAATGACTCTTTAAAGTTTAATTGGAATGTCTGTATACAGATTTGTATAGCTATGGAAGAAGTTAAAGGATCTAATTTTAATAACATTATTAAGAAAATTATCAAAAAATCACTGTTTACTGAACGACAAATTGAAATTATTTTAAATCAGAAGAACATTCTAGAATCTAACTTTACAATTAGTAGAGGCGCCTATTACAGGCAAGTTGGGCAATCTAGAGAGAAATTAATTGGATTATTTTACTCAATTATCCTTTTTCGTGGTTTAGGCATACTTTTGCCTGATGATATTGATGTGATTACTAAACTATCAGAGCAGATTAGTGTGATAAATGAGAGTGATATTTTTCCTGAAAGAGAAGATGAAGTGATATCTGTGATTGATAGGCTCATTCGTCAGGCATGTAATATGTGATGTGTGTGATAAGTAAAGTTAGATTCGAATCATAATCATTGTGATAGTGTATGTGAGATTGTTAATCTAAAGTGTGAAATTTTGTTGTTCAATCACGATAAATCACGATTCAGGCGTTAATGTTGTGATGTTAGTTGAAATTCCTGATCCTGAAGTGATTTTAGGTGTGATTTTGGCATTCTTAGTAGGATTAGGTGGGTTGTATTTTTATTTTAAAATCCGTCCGTTTATCAAAACAAAGACAGAGTTAACTGATGTATCACAGGCTGAACGATTAGAATATTACGAAAGACAGTTAATTGATATGAAAATACGCCTAGATGCCTTAGAAATACAAGGAATTGAACAAAAACCAGAGGATCAGAATGTTGAATTAAAGGAATTTTTAGAAAAATTAACCCAGAAAAATAATGAAGAGAAGACTGTTGAGAAGGTACCAACAGTTCAACCAACTGTTGAAAAAGAAATTTCCACGCCTAAAACCCCTAGTTCAGACTACACAAACCCTGTAGATTTTGTGTTGCATCAAATCACAACCAAACCTATGACATCACGTGATATACAAATCACATTAAAGAAGAGTAGAGAACATACTTCTAGGTTAATGAAGAAGTTATTTGATGATGGTTATGTGCAACGAAATACTGAAAGTAAACCCTACACTTATTCAATTACAGATAAAGGTAAATCCAAAATTGGAAAAGTTGAAGTAAATCCAACAGTAGTTTAATTTTTTTTAGAGAGAAAATATAATTTTTTATGACCAATTTAAGGAAAATCTACCTATTTTTATAATTAATTATAAATTATATAATTTAATAAATTATATATATTATTAATTTATAGTAATATTATGTCTGTTCAAGATAATGAAGTTTTGGTAAAGATCACCTCTGCAGGTACAATATCTATTCCTAAGCAGTTTAGAAAATTTATGGACATTCAAAAAGGGGAATATGTCAAGATGATTCTTGGTAAAGATAGATTAATTGTAAGAAAAGTCATTATTTCTTGATCTTTTATTGTTGTTTTTGAGGGATTTTAATGGTCTGATAAGTCCATTCTCTACCCGTTCTGGTCCTATCAACCCTACCTTTTGAAGAAAATCTTGACAGATAAGTGGAGATAATACTTAGTTTAATTGGCTCATTAAATTCATCTTCAAATTTTTCAAGAATATTGGTTGAGGTAAACTTGCCCATTGGGAAGAATTTATCTACAATATACCAAATTTTGGAGCCAACAGAATCCATGTTTGTTGCTTCTTGCTCTTCTTCAATATTCATCAAATCCATCATTTCAAAAATTTTTAAGACTTTGTCTCTAGTTACGTTTCCCTCTAATTTGATATCATAACGAGCCCCATCGGAGTCTTCCATATCAATTCTAATCCGTTTTTTAGCCATCTTTGAGATCTAAATGATCAGATGTTAACAGTTCAATTGATCCGAAAATATTTGTTAACTAAGTGGTTTGTTAACATTGACTGCCTAGCCCACGCCTGGGCCAATTTTTGTTATTAACAAAAGGTGGTAAAAACTCACATAATATTAAGAATATTTCATGCCTGGAGTGGAAATAAGGGGGTTGGGATTAAGATATTAACAATGTTAACGTCTTTCTTAACGCCTGGAATGGAAATAAAGGGGTCAAAAAGGGTTTTTTTAGGGATTTCTTAACTAATACTTAACAAAACTGTTAACTAAACATCTTTTCAGGCTAAACCCACACACCAATATTTCCACTCTATCTTTTTTAATTTATTTTTTTTAAAAGGAAATCTAAAACTAACTAAAAATAATTAATTACAAACTAAACTAGAGTAACTATTCTATTCTATACTCTCTTTATTTAGATATGAATATGATTAGTTTGAGAGGAAACAAGGGTGTGTGAGTATGTCTGATCCAATTGATAGATTACTTGATGCTGCTGAATCTGGAAAATCAATTATTAAAAACAGGGACATTCTTCATTTTACCTATATTCCAAACACTATCCAACACAGAAACACAGAACAAGAACAGGTTACACAATCCCTACTACCCATTCTAAAACAATCAAGACCATCAAATCTTCTTGTTTATGGTAAGCCAGGAACTGGAAAAACTTTAGTTGTCAAAAAAGTATTATCAAAAATCCAAGAACGTGTAAAAAAATCAAATTTCCCAATAAAATTAGTATATTCAAATTCTAAAGAGGAAACAACCCTCTATGGGTTATTGGTAAGTCTTGGAAGGCAACTAGATTTGGATGAAAAAGAACTTCCATCAACTGGACTCGCTATTAGTGAGGTGTTCAAAAGGCTCCTAAACAAAATCGATGAGAAAAGACTTAACGCAATCTTTGTCATAGATGAGATTGATTATCTGGCACAACTAGTCTCAAAAACAGGCAAAGATATTCTATATCAACTCACAAGGGCCAATGAACGATTAAAGACAGGCTCACTTACTCTTGTTGGAATTTCAAACGACCTTACGTTTAAAGAAAAATTAGATCCTAGGGTAATTAGCAGCCTTGGGGAAGAAGAGGTAGTATTTACAAACTATAATGTTGAACAAATCAAAAAAATTCTTGAAGAAAGGATTTCAGAAGCCTTTATTGAAAATTCAGTAGAGGATCCAGCACTGAATCTCTGTGCTGCTCTTGCTGGAGGAGAACATGGAGATGCCAGAAGAGCAATTGACCTAATTCGAGTCGCAGGAGAAATTGCTGAACGCGAACCATCAGAAAAAGTAACAATTGACCATGTCAGAGAAGCCTCACTAAAAATTGAAGAAAATAAAGAAGAAACATCACTCAAATCATATCCCCTTCATGAAAAACTCGTAATTTTGGCAATAATGAAGGCCAACGGTTCTTCTACTGGTGAAATCTACTCATTATACAAAAGTCTCTGTAAAACAGTTGGCCGTGATGAACTAACCCAGAGGAGAATTACACAAATGCTTAGTGAAATAGAACTTTCTGGAATAATTAATGGAAGATTAGTCCACCAAGGTATTCATGGTAGGACAAAAAAATACAAACTTACTATATCATCTGAAACTATTAAAAAAACATTCAAAGACGATCTAACTTTGCAGGATATTGTCTAGATTAGAATTATAATTTTCATGAAATACTTGAAAGGTTTTCAAATTTACTAAAATTGCAATACCTGGATTTGGGGTCATTCCAACACTTGCCTGAAAAGGAGTTTGTTTTTGCCAAGAACCAGAATTCACCAATAATACCCCCTTATACATATCCAATTCAGCCCGGTGCACATGACCTACATGGAAGATATCAGGAACGTCTTCAATTACTAAAAGATCTTCCATTTCAGGAGCTATTGGAGTTTGACTACCATAAATTGGACTTAGATGTCGTGCTTTTAGTAGATGTTTCATCACATTAGTTGGTTTATCGTAACTAAGACCAGGTGTAGTTTTTACAATATCATCTATACTTTGACCATGAAACATCATTACTTTGACACCATTTAATGAAACCACTGCAGGATTTCCAACCATAATCACATTTTCTCTTTCCCATAAACCTGAGTTGTATTTTTTAGGGATTGCAGGTTGTGGAAGAGCTCTTCTTCCAGGATCATGATTTCCAGGCATAATTATGATTTTTACATTTTTTGGAATCTTATCAATCAAATTTTCTACTTTAAACAATTGCTCTTCTATGGTTTGGCAGGTAAGCTCTTTGTTCTGATTAGGGTATATTCCAACTCCATCTACTACATCTCCACCAATTAACACAAAACGAATCTTTCGTGCTACCGGATCTGGACTTGATATCCATGAAACAAACTGAGAAAATTCTTCTTCCATGAAATACTTACTTCCAATATGTAGATCCGACAAAAATACAGCATACGCCTCTGTTTCTGATTTAGTCTTTGCCATATCAGGAATATCTGGAAGAATCAAGTCCTTAATGATGAATCCTGAATTTTTACCCAAACTTACTCTAGCCATTACAAATTGGTCTGTTAACAAAGTTCCAGCTGTTTTTTGTAATTCTTCATCAAATACTATCCCTTCAAATGAGCCTGATGGATCTTCTAGAATTAATTTTGTAATGTTTCTCTCTGAACTTCTTAGGGTTACAAGACCACACACATACATATCATCATCAGACTTTGCAGTTTTTACTGAAGCCATTGATTTGAGCATCCTTGATTCAGGCCTATCAGAGACTATTCTTTTTAGCTTGTTAAATCGACTAGAAAATAAGGCATTATACCCCTTTACTCCCTCACCTGTAGTAATTTTTCCACTTGGTTCAGATATTATCTCAACATTATTTTGAATTGTCGAATCTTCTTTAATTCCTAGATATGTTTCTAAATCATTCTGGTTTATTTGAAATAACTTCTGCCTAGTTTTTTCCTTAACAATTTCCTTAATTATTTTCTCTAATTTTTTAACATCAACATTTTCTAAAATTTTAAAGGCATCTGGATGAATTTGAAACCCTTTGTTTAAAGCATAGTTTAATGCAAAAGTAAGCTCTTTTTTCATATCCAAAAATATTATAGCATTTAATTAAATCTGCGCTTAACTACCAACCCTCAAATAATGTTCAATTAGAAATAAAATGTGGATAAAAAAAGGATAATCACATTTTTTATTTTTCTAGGAATTTTTACCGGCGCTTACCAAATTGGTTCACTTTCTACAATAAATCAGGAAGAAGCAGAAGCATTCATGAAAGAATTTGAAGATCTAGTTCTAGATATTGATGCATTTGGAATATTTACACATAATATAACAATTGCATTACCCATGTTTATTCCAGGGTTTGGTGTTGTCTGGGGAATATTTTCAGCATGGTCTACTGGATATGCTTTTGCTTCAATTGCTACTACTGCACCAATCTTGGCAAACATTCCACCTCTTTCCATTCTATTCTTATCCCCATTTGGATTGATGGAATTAACAGCATATTCTATGGGAATATCACGAAGTTTTATTTTGATTAGAGCAATTTCCAAAAAACTCCCATTAACACAATTTATCAAACCAACTATTATAGAAATTGCAATTGTGATTGCATTACTTTTAGCTGGTGGTTATTTGGAATTTTATATGATAGAAATGGCCCAAGATGAAGGACTGTTGTTGCCTAAACTCTAATCTTTAGTTTCCAGCGTATTTGCCTAAACAGTCTAAAAAAATTTAGTAGTAAATTATAAACCAAATTAAAGTACACTAATGTAGTGTATACAGCAATTACAATTTTAGCAGTTTTAGTTATTTCTTCAGGATATTTTATTAATGAATCATTTGCTGAAGTTTTACCAAATAACGCATTTCTTCTAGAAGGTTCTGGTTTTGCAGTTACTGAGAATTTTATCAAAATTTCAGAAATTGATCTTGGAATATCTTCTCAACTCAAAAGTGGAAGTTCAATTAATTTTGTAACAGAAGATGGTTTTATTACATTGGATGATGATGAATTACTGATTTCCGAATTAGAAGGCAAATTTCTACGTGAAGGACGATACATTAGATTAAATGGGAATGTTGAAAGCCAAAATGGAGTTGATACTACAATCAGTTTCTTTGGAAGATTAGTTGAGGAAAGCAAAGAAGGAATAATTTATGGATTTTCAGGTAGAATTACTACACCTACCGAATCTTACAAAATTATTTACACTGCAAAACTATCTTCTTTAATTAAAATAAAATCTACACCTACATCATCTGAAGAAACTTCAGATCTAACTATTCATATTCTTAAAGGAGCAGCATCAAAAGGCACTTCTAATACTTACATTGGAATAGGTTCAGCTCAAACATCATCCTCACAAAATATTTCTTCACCTCTTAGACTAGGATACTTTTCTCATGACAGAATTTCAGTTGAACCTGGTTCCACAATAAAAATAATTAATGATGATTCAGTTTCTCATAAAATAATTAGTGGAACTGAAAATTATAATGATCGTCACAATCCATTTACTCCAGATGGAAGAATTTCTACAGATACGATTGAACCTGGAAAATCAGTCAATATTACCTTTAATGATGCAGGTTTCTATAGACTGTATGATCCTGACTATAATTGGATGAAAATAGTTGCTTATGTATTCCCAAATACTGATAGTATAATTCTAGGCAAAGGAAATAACTTGGGAAACTAATTTTCCCACTGCCATCTGTAATTCATATATGAATCAAGACTAGTTTGATTAAAGACCATTACAGACAAATCTGAAAATTCTTTGTCTTCTAAATCTTTTACAGTTCCCACAAAACTTGTTTCATTTTCAGTAGTAATTGCTTCAAAAACATGAACCTTGATTTTTTCTGTTTCAAATTGATGATTGCGTAGGTATTTTGCTATTTCAGATGGCATGAAATGTTTGTCTGGTTGTTTTGGCCATGGTCTTGGTACTAAAACTACACTAAATCCATCAATTAGTGCTTTTTGTAATTCTAATTTTTTATCTTCAATTGGCGTAGTCACGTGCATTGTAATAACTTTAGATTTATCCAAAGGAACCCGTGCCTTTGAAGCTGCAACTTGTATAGAACTAATCCCTGGAATAATCTCTACCTCACCAAAAATTTCTATTAATCTGTCTACAACTTCTGATTCTGAAAAATTTACATCTCCTGTAAATGGAATTACTAATTTTCTATCTCCTAATTTTGGTAAAATTTTTTGATATGACTCTTCTTGATCATTCATTGTAACCTCATAAACTTCCTTACTAGTAATTAGATGTTCAATTGTCTTTAGAGTATACTTGTATCCAATTACAATATCACAATTCTCAATGATCTCTTTTACTATTTCAGTAACATATTTTGGTGAACCTGGACCAACACCTACTGCATAAATTTTTCCCAATTTTACTTTGTAAATCTCTGTCTGTCTTTAATATATTGCACAAAGGGTTTCCAATCCACTTTCATGTATTTTGTAGGCTCCTTTGCAGGATATTTTACCCAATCTTGGGCAATTGAAAATTGAAATTTCTCCTGTTTTCCATCTTTCTCATATTCTAAAAGAAGACTAGTTCCCCAATCTTTTTCCTGAAAATCTATACTGGAAATTTCATCAAATGCTAAAACTGTATTTCGTTTATCTTCTACATCATTTCTTAATTCGTCCTCATCATATCCATCATGTCTAATCATCGTGTTCTTTGATTTGATGAAATTAACGACTTGTCTTTGAGTTATTGCTTTCCACCAATTCATCTTGGCTTCAGTTTTATGGATAAACATCAAATGTTTATCTGTTAAAACCAACATCCCTTCCTTTCCCCCAATTGAAAAGAATTTTTTTGATTCTCTCCATACTGAAACCAAATGTGCCTGAATTTTTTCATCAGGGTCCATATCGGTGATTTACTAGGCTTTGTTAAAAACTAATACAATTGGCTTTTATGTAAGCAGATTTGAAAAAAAATATTGAAGATTATATTATTAGTAATGATATTTTCAATATTTTTTACTAGTTTAGGATCTCAAGCATTTGCACAAAGTGACGATAAAGTAGCAGTTTTAGAAACAAATCTTGGAACAATTGTAATAGAGTTCTTTCCAGAAGATGCACCAAAACATGTTGAAAATTTTATCAGCTTAACAGAATCTGGATTTTATGATGGAACACTTTTTCATAGAATTATTCCAAACTTTATGATTCAAGGTGGAGATCCAAATACAATCAATGGAGATCCAAATACTTGGGGAATTGGTGGCCCTACTGAAAATGTTAATGCAGAATTTAATTCTATTAAACACAATAGAGGGATTGTTTCAATGGCAAGATCTGCTGATCCAAACAGTGCAGGTTCACAGTTTTTCATAGTTCATCAAAATTCTAACTTTCTAGATGGACAGTATACTGTTTTTGGTAGGATTATTACTCAAGAAAGTTTTGAAACTCTGGACAAAATTGCATCAGTTGAAACTAATGACAGAGATGCACCAATAGATATTGAAAAAGTAAGAATTACAAAAACCTCAATTATGAATCGCTCTAATATCCCAAACGTTTTAGAATTATCTGAACCTGAACGTACTAATTCTGAACCCACTCCATCTACTGGAAGCCAAAAATTTGAAAGCACTCAACATGAAATCTCATTTAGCATTCCTGAGGGATGGTTATTACAAGAACCTGATAAAACACAAGAAAATTCTCCTGATGTAGTTGCTGTTGGACCAAAGACTGGAGAAATTAACCCTGTAATCTCACTAACTGTTCAAGATACTAATCAAAGAACACTAGATGAATTAATTGCTGAAAAACAAAAAACTATCAAACCCGTTATTGATTCAGGCAAATTGAATATTATCTCACAGGAAAAAATTACCATTGATGGAAAGGAAGCTTATTCAATTGATGCTATAGGGATCTTTTCATCAGGTGATCAATCCTTTAATGTTAAATTTAAAGAAATAATGGTTTATGGAAATGAAAAATTTTACACATTAGCATATAGTAATGGAGTAAATGAGTTTGACTCACAACTTCCTAGATTTGATGAAACTATAGATTCATTTGAAATACTATCTGATGAATCTACTAATCTTAAATCTTCACAGGAAGGAGGTGGGTGTTTAATTGCTACTGCAACATTTGGTTCTGAATTAGCCCCTCAAGTTCAACAATTAAGGGAACTTCGAGATAATACTATTTTATCAACGGAATCAGGAACCGCATTTATGAGCGGATTTAATCAACTGTACTACTCATTTTCACCTACAATAGCAGATCTGGAAAGAGAAATTCCTGTTTTTAAAGAAATTGTTAAACTCTCAATTACGCCAATGCTATCAACACTATCAATTCTAAATTATGCAGATATTAATTCTGAACATGAAATGATTTCATTTGGAATTGGAATCATTCTAATGAATGTTGGAATGTATTTTGTAGCTCCTGCAATCATTATTTATAAAATTAGAAAATAATCTTTAAATTGAATTTTTTACCAAACGTCATCTACTTCATCTAATTCTTTGTATTCCTTCTCAGTTTCACGTTTCATCAGTTTTAATCTAGATATGTCTCTATCAAAAAACAAATCAATCGTCCAATCAAGAAAAACTCTTATTTTTTTATCCAAAGTTGAAATTTTCGAAAGATAGACATTTCTCCAGATTAACCAAGCCCAAAAACCAGAGATATTCATACCTAAAAATGTGGCAATACCAGATCTCTTTCCAATAATTGCCATCTGACCTTTAGAATGATATTCAAATTTCTCCTTCTCAGAATTTGTTATCAGTGCTTTCAAATTTTTAGCTGCAATCTTTGCTTGGGCTTCTGCAATTTGTGCAGTTGGAGGAAATGGTCGTTTTGTTTCAGGATCTAAAAATAATGCACAATCACCTATTGCAAAAACTCCTGAAAATTCTGGAACCTCAAGATAATCATTTATGATTATTTTTCCTTTGTCTGTTTTGAACATTGATCTTTTAAT
This sequence comes from Nitrosopumilus sp., assembly GCF_025698945.1. Taxonomy (NCBI): domain Archaea; kingdom Thermoproteati; phylum Nitrososphaerota; class Nitrososphaeria; order Nitrosopumilales; family Nitrosopumilaceae; genus Nitrosopumilus; species Candidatus Nitrosopumilus sp. The sequence continues at coordinate 49,363 of NZ_JAILWM010000004.1, read as the reverse complement.
TGTATTAACTGGAGTAACACCTGCAGTCCAAATCAAAGTTTTAGTTCTTAGTACATCTATTTTTGAATCATCAGTAGCATCATTTGGGGTTTCATCTAATGATTTTATTGTGACTTCATTGCCATCAAAACTAGTTACTGCGGTTTTTAGTCTAATGTCGATTCCTCTCTCTATCATCTTTTCTTTAGCAAAATCTGCTAACTTTTGATTAAATCCTGGTAAGATTAATGGCAATGCCTCTAAAACAATGACTTTAAGATCTTCTTTGAGAATTGTAGGATAATGTTTTCTTGCATCCAAAAGTAGATCCATTAACTCACCAGCAGTTTCAATTCCTGCAAACCCACCACCTACTACAACAAAATTCAAAAAACTTTTTCTTAGGATTGGATTTGTCTCATTTTCGGCCTGCTCAAGCATATCTATTACTCGGTTTCTAAGCATTACTGCATCATTGAGAGTCTTCATTGTATAGGCATTTTTTTCAACATCTGCCATTCCAAAGAAATTTGTTTCACTTCCAAGTGCAACTATTAAAAAATCATAGTGAATTGAAATGCCTCTTTTATCTCCAGTTCCCCAAAGATTAACTAATTTTCCATATGGATCAATGTTTTTTATTCGACCTTCATAAAATTTTGTCTTTTGACAAATTGTTCTAATAGGTAAAACTATGTGCCTCGTTTCTATCATTCCAGATGCCACTTGAGGAAGCATAGGTGTAAATAACAAAAAATTGTCTTCACTAACCATTACTAATTCTAATTCTGAATTATTTCCAAAATAGGATTCTAACTGCCTTGCACATTCAACACCTGCAAAACCTCCTCCTAAAATTACAATTTTTTTCTTATTTCTAGCCAATGACGCCCTTCCCACAAACAGGGAGAATATATGCTATAAGAATAACATTCAAAAAATTCACTGGAACAATTAGGCTCTCATAATCTCAGAATGTAATACATCATAAGCCCTTGATGAATCCTTTTCATTTAGAATTATTATTATACTATCTTGACTGAAAAAGGCATTTACCAATTCAATGCCATTTGCATGTAATACCTCTGCTACATAAGAAACTACATCAGATTGATTTTGAGTAGGTGGTATTGAAATTCTAATTTTTGCTAGACCTGTACTAAACAAATTCTCATTATCTGAAAGACTACTAAAAATCTCCCTTACACCTTCCATATCTTCAGTTAGAAATCTAAAGGAATCAGACATTCTAAAAAATTCATAATTATTTGTAATCTTGGAGAATTTATCTAAAATCGCTATAGGATCAATTTGATTTGAATCCTTTATTGAAAATTTAACATCCATTATTCCATCTGTTAGTGCTAATCTAGCATTCTTTAGAATTGATTCTTCCTTAATCTCCTCTTTTGATTCAAATGAGTCAGCATATCGTTTGATTGCAACTACTACAGTATTGAGATTTACGGGATTTCCCAGAATTCTTTCAATCTCTGGTTGTATTTTTACTGCAAGAGCAGTATAATTTATCAAATCCATCTTCATACAATCATAAATCGAGCGATTTCTAGTAATGATCTCCCTGACTACCTCAGGAACTGACATGCTTGATATTCGCATTAAGATTATTATAATATGTCAGTTATAATAGGATTGTGTAAGATATTGACAATTTAACAATAAACTTTATATTATGTCATATACATTACATAACATAGGTGAATATGACAATGTTCTTTGATAGCGAATTTGATAGAATCTTCAAGAGAATGTCAAACTCTTTTTTTGACATAGATGACATTTTTGAAGAATTTGGAAAAACTGGTAATGCAACTGGACCAATCTATTATGGTTATACAATGACTGTAGGACCTGATGGAAAACCTGTTGTAAGGGAATATGGTAATGCCAAACCCGGTCTACTTCCATCATCTGATGAAAGACAACCATTAGTTGATACTATTGTAGATGAAAAAGAGAAAGTTGTAAAACTAATAGCTGAGATGCCAGGAGTAGAAAAAACTGACGTAAAAATTGTTGTAGAGAACAAAATTGTAGATCTCTCTGCAGTTCACGATGACAAAAAATACCATGTAAAAGTTCCTCTGAAATACAAAGTTGATGAAAACTCTGCAAAGGCTACTTACAAGAATGGAATTTTACAACTTGTCTTCAAGTTAATTGAAGAGGAAAAACCTAAAGGCAAAACGGTGGAGGTTGAATAAACCCCCATTAATTTTTGAGGTAAAAATATGAGTGAAATTATTTTAAAAATAGCAGAAATTCCACAACAGCATGTAGGAAGAGGCAGAGCAATAGTTGATCCAAAAATTATTGAGGATCAAAACTGGAGTACTGGCCAAATTTTAGAATTAACATTTAACAAAAAAACACATGTTAAACTATGGCCCGGAAATCCTGAAGAATATGGCTCTGGAATCATCAAAATAGATGGAATAACAAGACAAAATATTGGTGCAGGGATTGATGATAAAATTTCCTTAAAATCAGTAGAAGCTGCTCAAGCTGAACAAATTGTTTTGTCTCCAACTGAAAAAATTGCAACAGAAGGATTGCAAGATTATATGATCTATAATTATCTTAATCATGTATTTACTACAGGAGATTCAGTATCTCTGAAAACTCAGATGGGAGGAAGAGTTCAATTTGTTGTTACAAGTACCAAACCATCAAAACCAGTAATTGTTACAGAAAAAACAGAATTCAAACTTGGAGCAATGACAAAGGCAATTGATGCATCTGTTCCAAGAATTACTTATGATGAACTTGGTGGTCTAAAAAATGAAGTTCAGAAAATTCGAGAGATGGTTGAGCTTCCAATGAGACACCCTGAATTATTTGAGAAAATTGGTGTAGAAGCTCCAAAAGGAGTCCTCCTTTATGGTCCTCCAGGTACAGGAAAGACACTTCTTGCCAAAGCGGTAGCTGGTGAAACAAATGCTCACTTTATCTCATTGAGTGGCCCTGAAATTATGGGTAAATATTATGGAGAAAGTGAAGAAAGAATTCGAGAAATATTTAATCAAGCTGAAGAAAACGCACCAAGCATAATATTCATTGATGAGATTGACTCCATTGCTCCAAAAAGAGATGAAGTATCAGGAGAAGTAGAGAAAAGAATTGTATCTCAATTATTAACATTAATGGATGGGATGAAATCAAGGGGAAAGGTAGTAGTAATTGCAGCTACAAATAGACCCGATTCAATTGATCCTGCATTAAGAAGACCAGGAAGATTTGACAGAGAGATTGAGATTGGAATACCTGATGAGGAAGGAAGGTTTGACATTCTTTCAATTCATACACGTGGAATGCCAATTGACGAGAAAGTAGATCTTAAGAAAATCTCCAAGACTACTCATGGTTTTGTTGGGGCCGATTTAGAAGTATTGTCAAAAGAGGCTGCAATGAGATCTCTTCGCAGAATTTTACCCGAGATTGATCTTAATGAAGATAAAATTTCTTCAGAAATTCTTCAAAAAATCCAGATTACCAGCGATGATTTCAAAGAAGCACTAAAAGAAGTACGACCCAGTGCATTAAGAGAAGTCCAAGTACAAATCCCAAACGTTAGTTGGGATGATGTTGGTGGTCTTGAAGAACTTAAAGAAGAATTACGTGAAGCGGTAGAATGGCCAATGAAATACAAAGAAGCATATGAATATGTTAATGTAGAAACACCAAAAGGAATCTTACTTCATGGTCCACCTGGAACTGGTAAAACCCTAATTGCAAAAGCTCTTGCAAAGATGACTGAATCAAACTTTATCAGTATTAAAGGTCCTGAACTTCTTTCAAAGTGGGTTGGTGAATCTGAAAAAGGAGTTAGAGAAATATTTAGAAAAGCACGACAGGCAGCACCATGTATTATTTTCTTAGATGAACTTGATGCCCTAGTCCCTAGAAGAGGTAGTAGTGATTCAGGTTCTCATGTAACTGAAAATGTGGTGTCTCAAATTCTAACTGAAATTGATGGATTAGAAGAACTAAACAATGTATTGATAATTGGTGCTACAAACCGATTAGATATTGTTGATGAAGCATTGCTAAGACCAGGAAGATTTGATAGAATCATTGAGGTTCCAAATCCTGACGAAAGAGGAAGGAAACACATCTTTGAAATTCACACCAAAAAGAAGCCATTGGATAGCAATGTTGAGATTGAAAAATTGGTAGAATTAACTGATGGTTTTAGTGGAGCAGAAATTGCCTCAGTTACAAACAGAGCAGCAACTGAAGCACTAAAGAGATATGTAAATTCAAAGACTGGAAACATCAAATCCATTAAGATTACCCAACAAGATCTTATAGATTCAATTGAAAAGGTTAAACCTAGAAAAAAAGAATCTCCGCCCATCACTTCATAAAATAGTCTAAATACTAAGGAAATTTAGGTTAATTTATGAAACTCTATCTTGATTTTGAACCATGCAAGGAGTGTAATACTATGATGGCAGAACTAAGTAGTCCAGAGATGCTTTTTGCTGATGAAAAGAAAAGAGCAGATGAGTCTGCAAAATTTCTTAGACATCTAACATACAATCACAACGAAGTCGTTCAAGCTGTAATGGAAGATCTTCCAAAACAAAAACGAGACCAAGAGCCTGACTTTTACAAGTAAAACCTCTTTTATTCTTAGAAGTTAGTAATCATATTCATATACAAAATTGTTCTACTATTTTTGATACAATTAAATGAAAAACTATCAACTTTTTGGATTATTTGTTATGCTTTTCTTAATTACTAATTTAGAATTCTCATATGCATTTGAAACAGAACAAGAACCAGAACCACCAAAAATACCCGAACCTTCCCCTGGACCTGATCCTATCAAAAAACAAGAACCAGAACCAGTTCCAGATCCATTCCCTGGAGAATCTGAATCTGAAAAAATACAAAGATTAACTGAAGAGAATAACAAATTAAAAAAACAAAATACAAATCTCCAAGATCAAATCACTACTCTTCAAAATGAAAAATCAAGACTAAATGAAGAAATTTTGGAACTCAATGATATGATTGATAATCTCAAAGAGATTACTATGGAACAAATCAAAGTAATATTGGATTTACTAAATCAACTAAAGAATGTCATTTTTGATAAAAATTATTCTCCTGCAATAGAATTGTAGGCTTTTTTGGAAATTTTCTAGTCTAGAAGCTTTAATGTTTTTTTAATCATTACAGCTCTGTTTCTAATTGTAACATCACTTACTCCAGATTCTACTGCAAATTTCTTTTGGCTAATATTCTTACCATTTAAGATACATGCAATATACAATGATGCAGCTGCTTGGGCAACTGGATGTTTTCCAGCAGTGATTTGCTCTTTTTCACATCTAATTAAAATATCATATGCATCTCTCTTGATTTTTTCATCCAAATTCATGTTGTTTGAAATTTTTGAGATAAATGATGTTGTATCATATTGATTAAGGCTTAATCCCAGTTTTTTGATAATTGTTCTCAGATCTCTTGATAGTACTCCTCTTTCAATATTACCCGCACTAGCAATATCATCTAATGTTCTTGGAATGTTATTTTCTCTACATGCTGCATATAATGAAGCTGATACCAATGATGCCATAGTTCTCCCTCTGGTTAGTTTTGCACTAACTGTTTTTCTGTAAATATATGCTGCATTTTCTACTACGCTATCAGGAACCCCCAACTTTGTCTTCATCGCATGAAGTAAAGTAAAGGCCTTGCTAAGAGTAGCCGTTTTTCTTGATTTACTTCTTTGATCCCATGTACGTAATCTATTGAATTCATATTTTGTTTTACTAGTTAATGCCTTTCCTGAGGAATCTTTGTTATCTCCAATTACTGTTGATAATCCTTTATCAAACATTGTAAGTGATGTAGCAGGACCAGTTCTTGTTAGTTTCATAAAGTCTTCTTGACTGTAACCATTGTTTTCATATGAAGAGTCAGGCATGTTTTGCACTAGGATAAGACCGCAACCCCCACAAACAATTTCTCCTCTTTCAGAATCTGTTATTGCAGGGTAGGTTTTGCAAGCGTCTAGTTTACACTTGACATCATAATCATTTGAATAATGTTCTACCACAGTTAGCTCTTAATGGTGATTATAAAATAAAAATAATTTGGTTCAGGTAATTTTGGATTCAAAACTTGACTTTAGATACTAAAACTTCCTCGAATTCTTTTACAAACAAAATTCTTATCACAAATACAATATACTTTGTATTAAATGTTAAAAATTAAAAATTTCTTTTAAAGAATTTTACTTCTTTATTGATTCTAAAGAATGACCACGATTAGTAATCATTTGAGTAACTGCTTCAACAGTATAATCAATTCCGTGTTCTTCTTCAAAATGATCTCTTAATTTCTCTATTAGGCCTAGAGTTTTTTCTTCATCTAAAATGTATTCGCACTCAAAACCATAATCTTCACATCTTAATTTGAGGGTCATTTAGTCTGAAAAAAATGCTGAGGCTATAAAAACCATGGACCTGTAATTCTATTTTAAAAAATAGGCATAAAATCTATCAATTTGTCCCAAATAGAACTAATAATGTTTGATAATCTAAATTGGATAGATGAAAGGATTGGAATTTGTTTTTTTAGCTGCCGGTTCTGTACTTGGTGCTTTTCTGAGATACAAAGTAATTGAATCCCCCCTGCTTTTCAATACATTACCACTAAATGTATTGATAGTCAATGTACTTGGAGCCTTTATTCTAGGAGTATTCATCATATTGTCTGCACAATGGAGTCTTGATAGTAGGTACTCTCTTTTTGCTGCAATAGGATTTTGTGGATCCCTTACAACAATGTCTTCTTTTGCACTTGATTCTACAAATCTTCTTGAGACTAATCACTATGGAGCGCTTGTAATCAATATTGTTGCAAATATTGGATTATCAATTGCTGCATTAATAGGAGGAAAATCCTTAATGAGTGCTATCATTAATAATTAATTAGAAATGGTTTATTCATATCAAGTAGTAAAGTTTCAATCAATTTCTTTTGTACAAGGAACACACTGGTCACAATCAGTGAGTGATAAAGGCGTACTCTACAAATCACTAAAAGATCCATTCTCAAAATTAATTATCCAATCTTCAAATGGCTCAAAAAAATTATTTCACATTCCAAAAGACAGAACTGTAATAGTACTTAATGATACTGTTCACTTTCTTGGCGAATTAGCTTAAGGTTATGTGAAAAATTGATCTACTTGATCTCTATACTTTAATGCAATTTTTCCAAACTCTGAAAATTCCTCTGCAGTTGGATATTTCATTCTCATTGTATATTGATTGATGAAAATAGATAATGCACTACCCATAATTAGATTGTAAACACCATCAGCTACATTTTTTGAGTATGGAAATGCTACTTTGATAAATGGAAGATATGTCTCAGTTTGAGAAATCATCAATTTGATATGTTTTTCAACAAATTCTTGTATTTCTTCTGGAATTGCCATATCATTACTTGTAGTATTTTCTTATAAATAAAACATTGTTCCTAGGCATGAATTATTATTTTCAAATTTGATTTTCATCATTTGATTTTATTAAAAATAATCTCCAAATCAAATTATGGCAACAAAAAAATCTTCTAAATTAAAATCTGTCAGCACACCATCTCTTTACTCAGGATGGTTTGATATTGATAGATCAATTGAAAATCTTAGAAAAGAAATGGAAAAAGCATTTTCAAGTTTTCCAGCATCTTTGCCAAAAATTAATCACACATCTTGTGATGTAATAGATGAAGGAAATCAATTTAGGGTAAAACTTGATGTTCCAGGAATCAAGAAAAACGAAATAAAATTAGATGTCACTGAAAATTCTTTACATATTTCAGGCCAACACAAAGAAGAATCAGAAGAGAAAAAGAAAAACTATCTAAGAAAAGAGAGAAATCAGATATCTTATCATAGAACCCTACCTCTTTCAGAAAAAATAACCACATTAAAAGTAAAGGCAAAGCTTACTGATGGAGTTTTAGAAATAATATTGCCAAAATCAAAACCAACAAAAATTCAACAAAAGAAATCTATCTCTATACAATAATCTCTCTTTTCTGTTCTATTTGAGATAGGTACTTTTCTTTTCCTTTTCTACTTCTAGGAAGACATCTTAACTGTCGTTTGCAACAAGGACAAGCAATTCCAGGATATTCTACAAAAATCTCACAATAATTACATCGTTTTTGGCCAGCTGCATATCTTCCCATCTCAGATGGCTTGAGGGCTTTGAATTTCTTACATTTCCCAATACAATAAGTCATCAAACTATACAGATTCTATCCAAAGATAAAATCTTTGATTGCACTGCACTCACTTTTAGTGCATAAAAATAAAATTAAATTTATATCGCAAATCTATGAGATTCTTGTGCTTGAGTTAGACAGAAAAGTTTTTGGAAAAATTACTACCAAAGAAATCATTGGTGCACAACCACCTGCAATTCCAGACACTATGAATATTTTTGAGAAAGAACTTGAGATTTTATTATTGAATTTAGAATCTCAACCAAAGGAAAATCTTGAAAAACTCTTAGAGAATCAAAATTCTGCTAAACAACATGTAAACAGTAGACCTGGAGCAATGGCTTTGGCTCAAAATAAAATTCAGATATTCAATGAGTTTAATGAAAAATACCTAGATGCAATAAAATCACGACTAGAATCTTAGAGTTTTTTCTTTTTTGAACGTTTTTTACTTGATTTTTGATTCTTTCTAATTAATAGAGAAATGATTGTCCCTGCAGGAATTCCAATTATAGTTCCTAAACTAACATATGGTGCAATAAAAAAATCACCTATCCAAATTCCACCATCAGTTGTTAATTCCATAAATGTTCTAGGTCTTAGAATTACTGAAACAGTTTGAGAGTCCTGTTTTTCTTCTCCAACATCGTCTGTATAGATTACAATAATTTCAAATGGTAATTTGTATTCAGTATTTACTTCCTCAGTTGGCGTAATGATTCGTGACGTAATTCCAACTGGAGTGTTTTTTTGAATTTTTGAGAATGTATGTAATGTCTCTCCTCTAAATTCTATGTCTTTAGGTGGGATTATCTTTATGTTAACATTTGTAATATCAATATCTTCAGATACTAATTCAACTTCAATAGGAAATTCTGCATTTGCAAAAATTGATTCAGGCATTTTTGTATAAATTCTTACATTAGCATCTTCTTTTACCGTAATTGGAATTGCTATGTCATGAAAAATAGAATCTTGCGGTGTTTCATTATTTGCAACAAGTATATGAGAATATTTTAAATTAAGAAAATGAATTCCAGGCTTTGAATCACTAGGAATTTTCAAATCAATAATTCCACCATAAGATCCTCCCTGTGCAAGTTTCTCAATGATTATTCTATCTGATTTTCCAACATCGAGTGTATTACCATCATTTGAAAACACAAATAAAATATCTCGTTTTTCTTCCCATCCGTTATTTTTAACTAGAATTGATATGACTCCCTCTCTTCCGATTACCATTTCATCAGGGTAGGAAATTTCAATATCCATTCCTCCCTCATAATTTTGTGTAATTTTACCTGCATATGCATTTGGCAGTAATATTGCCAATCCAATCAACATCAAAATTAACCAAAAAAACCTCATACTTTTCATCATAATTACAAAATTCTGCCTATTCTGTCTTATTATCAGGCATAAATTGAGCCTAAAACGAAAGAAAAAAAGTTGATGATTCATAAATACCAAACTACTGAGTACCCTAGAATCGTATATGGTTAGCAAAACAAAAGAGATGTGCCCTAGATGTGCACAAGGTAAGCTTGTCACTGATAATGAATCAGGTGAGATGTTCTGCTCTAAGTGTGGATTTGTAATTACTGAAAAACTACAAGAGTCAGGACCTGAATGGAGATCCTTTACACAAGACGAACATGGAGATAGAGCAAGAGCAGGTGCTCCAACATCACTTACTATGCATGATATGGGTCTTGCAACTATAATTAATCCAGTAAACAAGGATGCATCTGGTAGACCACTTACTGCATCAATGAAGAGTACTATTGAGCGATTAAGAACTTGGGATAGTAGAAGCCAAGTCCATGAGCCAGTTGATAGAAACTTTAGACAAGCATTTAGTGAATTAAACAGATTAAAAGACAAACTAGCAATCTCTGATTCAGTAATTGAAAAGGCAGCTTACATTTACAGAAAAGCCCTTGAGAAGGGATTGGTTAGAGGCCGCTCAATTTCTGCATTGATGGCATCTGCACTTTATGCTGCATGTCGTGACACTGAGACTCCAAGAAATCTAAAAGATGTAGAACAAGCAGCCAACATTAAACGAAAAGATATTGCAAGATGTTACAGATTACTAGTCAAAGAACTAGACTTGAAGATGCCAGTAACTGATTCTATTCAATGTGTTGCAAGAATTGCAAGCAGAATAGGAATACTGGAGAAAACAAAAAGATATGCAGTAAAGGTTCTAAAAATGGCTCAAGAAAATGAGGTTTCAGCTGGAAAAGATCCAATGGGATTAGCAGCTGCCGCATTATATTTGTCATGTGTGAAAAACGGTGAGGATAAAACTCAGCGAGATATTGCTGAAGCTGCAAATGTTACTGAAGTTACAATCAGAAATAGATACAAAGGTCTCAAAGAATCCCTAGAACTATAATTAAGTCATTTTTTGAAAAAGAATCAGAAATTATCTTAGGACAGGCACAAAATTATCTAAAATTGCCTAGTTCTGTATGTTGAAAAAAATCAAACTTATGCACATGCATAAGTAGATATTTTATCATTTAATTCAAAACTAGTTTCATCTAATGTCCAACTCAATCCCTGAATATCCTCCCAGGTAAGATGTTGAAAAGATGAGTTTTCTTTTTTTGAGATTGATTGAATTTCTTCCATACAATCAATAAAGATAAATTTGCATATAAGGCCCGCGTAGAAATTATAAGTCGTTCATCTACTTGGAATCTTCTGGAGGTTTTTTGATAAATCCTCCCTCAAATGATTCTGGTGGCGGAATCTTTTTTGATTTTGCTAAACCAATTGTGGTAATAACGACTGATGATAATATAATAAAGAATACCATCTGAGGATAGGCCTCTGCATTTTGCAGACCTAATGTAATTGGATAAGTTGCAAGTACTGCCGCAGCCAACCCTCTTGGAATCATGGTGTTTGTAACTGCTTTATCCAATTTGGAGAATCTTTTAGTCAAAGTTACCTTGCAAACAATTGTTCTACCATAGTAGATAGCTACTGTAATTAAAATTCCAAATACTAGATATTCTATCTGACCAAAGCTTGCCATTAATCCAACAAATACAAAGAAAAATGATCTGACCAAAAATGTAAGCTGGTTGTGAGTAGGATCATCTAAATCAATTTTTGGAAGTTTGAATTTTAGAATGGGTGATAGATGTTTCTTGTTTCCTAGCATTAATCCAAATACCAATGCTGTCAATGCACCTGATTCTCCAAATGAATTTGCCAAAAAGAATAGAACAAACAACACTCCAAGTGTAAGCATGTATGCGTGTTGGGCATTTCCAAGCTTTGTTGATACATACATCCAAGGAATTCCTACTCCAAATCCTAAAACCAATCCCACAACTATTGCCCTGCCTAACGTCTCTTGTAATGTCTGCAAATCAAAATGTCCAGCTAAGACAGCTTCAAACAAAATAAATGCAATAATTGTGGCTAGAATATCTGTTAGTGCTGATTCAAAACTAAGAATTGATTTTGCCTCTTCTGAGATTTTTATATTCCTCACTAATCCAAAAACAATTGCAGAACTACTTCCACCTACAATTGATCCTAACAATATACTCTCTAACCATAGCCATCCTAATGCAAAATGTGCCGCAAGTGTAATCATCGCTACAGATAAAATAAAACCAAGAATTGCTAGTGTTACTGAGAAATGAGCTGTTTTGACTACATGTTTAATATCTAAATTTAACCCACCATCAAACATGATGATAATCAAAGCTAGTGCAGCAAAGTATGGAACTACCTGAATTACTGCTTCTGGTTGAATTAATCCAAATACTGGCCCAATAATTACTCCAAGAATCATTAAAAATGCTACATCTGGAATTCCAGTTTTTTTAAAGAAAGCTTCTCCTGCAACTCCCAGAAAAATTACTACACCTGCAGCCAATAAAATTACATGAGCTGAAGCAATTGGTCCATCATGAATAGATAGTGCACTAATTGAACTCTGCAACTCTACAAATTTATCTAAAATCATAGTATGATCAAAATCTGATATGGGTAAGATTCCGTCAATTTGTCCCCTAATCAAACCAAGCACTGAAAAAATTATTGGATTCATCTTTAACTGAATCTTGATATTTGAAGTTGTAAATTAAATCAGATTTGTTTAATTATTTTACTCTCATTAGTAGATTTTTAGATACACATTAAATCAAGTCTACAAATACATCTTTTAGTTGAGTGCAACTGATACTTTACGAGAAGATCATAAACAGATTAAACGATTAGATCAAGTTATCATTAAATGCTATACTGAACTATATGCAGGAAAAGATATTCCTCTTGATGACATTGATAAAATCACATTAGTTATAGAAGAATTCTTAGATTCTATTCATTATTCTAGAGAAGAAGATTCATATTTTCCTTGTGTTGCTAGCTATGATCATCTAAAACAAGAGATTCGAGGATTGTTAATTGAACACGAATTCTCTAGAAGAATTGCACTACAAATAAAGCGATATCTCAAATTATGGAAAGAAGGACAGGATTCAAGGGAGGCTGTTGCAAGATATCTGAAAACATACTCTGTTTATCTTATGGATCACATGTCAAAAGAGGAAAACTTTTTTGATAAAGCTGAATCTGAAATAATTTCTAAAGAAGAAGAATTTGAAATGTATGAGCAATTCAAGTCAGTTATGACCATATCAAAAAAAATGGAAGATATGATTAAAGAGATTGAAGATTTGGAAAATAAATCTTGGTGTAAAAATTAGCGTAAGCTCTTTATGGGTTATCTGAATATTTTTTTTATGAAGCCTTTTGTGTTATGGATGACTGGTCTTCCTTGTTCAGGAAAGACTACAATTGTCAAAGATCTTCAAAAAGACATTCCAAATTTGGCCATGCTTGATGGTGATGAACTACGAGAATGGTTCTCCCCAAAAGATTTCTCAAAAGCAGGACGTGATGAACATAACAAAAAAGTTGCTCATTTAGCAAAACTATTACTAAAACACGGAGTCCCAAGTGCAGTATCTCTAGTATCTCCATATGTTGAAAATAGAGAAAATGCTCGAGAAATAATCAATGCTGGTGATCAATTTGCAGAATGTTATGTGAAATGTTCACTTGAAAAATGTGAAGAACGGGATGTTAAAGGAATGTATGCCAAGGCTAGAAAAGGAGAAATCAAAGGATTTACAGGAATCGATGATCCTTACGAGTCTCCAGAAAAAGCAGATCTAGTAATTGATACAGAACATGAACCATTATCAGAAAGTGCAAACAAAGTAAAAGAATTCCTCAAAAGTAGAAATCTTCTATAATTTTTTAAATTCTTCAATTATTTTATTATGCAATAATCCATTTGTAACTATAATTCCATTTAGGTGATGAACTTCTTTGTTATTGTAGGTAAGATCATTTCCTAAGATATCTGTCATTTTTCCACCTGCCTCATTAATAATACAATAGGAGGCAGCTGAATCCCACTCTTTCATTTTATCTGTTGTAGTAATATAGACATCAGCTTCTCCCGAACTAATTTTTCCTACTTTTAGAGAACTGCCAACACTTGTAAAATAATTAATGCCTAATTCTTTGATAAACAATTTTTCTTTGTCCGATAAATGATGCCTGGATCCTACTGCTTTACACTTTGTGAGATCTGCAACTTTAGAAACTTGTATCTTTTGCCATTCTCTATTTGAATATCTAAATGCCCCTTTTCCTTTTTGTGCAATAAACAAAGTCTTTTCAGTTGGCCAGTTAATTACTCCGAGAATTGGTTTTTTATTTTTCACCAAAGCAATCATGACAGTAAATTCTCCTGTCCTGTCAATAAAATCAGAAGTTCCATCAAGAGGATCAACTATCCAAATCATTTCCTTTCCTAATCTGGATTGGTTATCATCATCTTCTTCTGATAATATTTCATATTGTGTCTGTGATAGAATTTTTTTTATAATCTCATTGCTTTTGATATCTGCTTTAGTTATTGGCGAATTATCGCTCTTTATTTTAGAATCAAATTCTTCTTTGTAAATCTCTAAAATTGCATCTCCTGCCCTAGTTGCAGCTTCAATTGCAATATCTAATTCAGAAAACTTATCTGAAATTGGTAGATTTTTCAATTAAACTAACCTAAGTTGTCAATTCTGGTTTTAAGGTCCATACAATTCCTAGAACAATAAATGGAATAGACATTACTCCAATAATTCCCAGTATGGTATTAAATTGCGATTCTGAAACTTCTGGATTATTTACTATCCAAGGTAAGGGCAAAGTTATGATTATCCAAATAATTCCTAAAAGTATAATTAATTTTGCTTTAGTTTTTCTATCCTTCATCATAATATATTCCTCTGAGTTGTATTAAATCCATATGAAATCATTTTATTGATTCTCCACCGTCTACAGTTAAAATTGCACCTGTAGTCCATGATGCTTCATCTGATACAAAATAAAGTGCAGCTGCAGCAATTTCTTCAGGCTTGCCAATTCGCCCTATTGGATGTTCATTATCCATGAATTCTTTATCTTTTTGAGTCTTCAAAAATGGAGTTGTCATATCAGTATCTACAACACCTGGACAAATACAATTTACTCGAATCTTGTCTTTAGCATATTCCAAAGCCCAACATTTAGTTAGTAAGATTAATGCTGCTTTTGATGCAGAATAAGCATCTGCATTAAAACCCTGATATGCTTTTAATCCAGCATCTGATGATATGTTAACAATAGATCCGTTTGTTTTCTGCAAATGAGGAATTGCCTCTTTTGTAAATCTAAACTGTCCGGTTAGATTCACATCCAAAACTTCATTCCAATCATCTTCATCTATCTCGTGAACTGGTTTTATCATTGGAAAAATCCCTGCATTATTTACAAGAATATCTAATCTTCCAAATTTTTCTAAAATCTTTTCAATGACATTTTTCACGTCGTTTTTATTTTTGATATCGGCAGGAATTCCTACTGCATTAGAAATTTCTAAAGCAGATTTTTTTATCCTATCAGAGTCTTTTGATGTAATAATCACAGTAGCTCCATTTTCTGAGAATTTTTTTGCAATTGCAAATCCTATCCCACGACTCCCTCCAGTAACAAGTGCAACTTTTCCTGATAAACTCAATATTATTTTCAATGATTTTAGTAATTTAAGCTCAATTAAATAATAAATAGGCAGAAAATTTTTCATAAAATATAATAAAATTATAAATTTTTTTATATAAAATTTTAAATAGTTAAACTTCCTATAGTAATTAATGCCGAAGGATATAATTCCTATCGACTAAAATCGCGTGACCCCGCAGAACGAAAAAGGTAATCTGACGTTTTAACGTCAGAAAAGAGAGGAAATCTCTCAGTGTTCTGCAGTTAGGGGGTTACGCCTTTCCTATATTTGTAAAATATCCACCGATACCGATCCTTTCACATTTCCATTTGGATTAATTGTGATTGTGATCTCGCTATCTTCATAAATCAAAATATCCTTCAACCCTTCATATTCCCACGTAAAATACTCTGAAATTCCAGTTTGATGTGCTGTTCCTTTAAGCCTAAAATCTTCATGAAAATTCAAATTTTTACCCACTAATGTAATTGATAATATCTCTGGGCTGCTTCCATTAGGAACAAATCTGAAAACATATTCTCCTCTTGAGGCTGTAAATGAATCAGTAAAAATTCCATTTTTGTAGATTCCTAAATCTGCCATTGTTGAATGAAAGACAATATTGTTTTTCTTCTCAGATGGCTGTGCTGAAAAAATTACTAGAAAAACAATGATCACAACTGGAATAACAATGAGAAATTTCTTTGTGACCATAATTATCTTAATCCTATAAAAAAAATACTTAAATAGATATTCCTAGTCGTTAAATTTACTAAAATGACAAAATGTCCACTTTGCGGAGAATCATTAATTCAAGACTCAATTCTGGATACGCATATTAGAAAAATCCACCCACAAAGAAAGTTAATTCCTAACATCTAATTCTTGTTAGTCAAATTTAATGTCCGGTTAACCAATCTTCACACCTGATATTAAGTACAATTTCTTAAAACAAACTTATGCCCAATATATCTAACAAGTGGTCAAAACCACCTCAACCAAGTATTTCTGAAAAAATTAATGATACAATTAAACCAAAAGGGGCTTTAAAACCAAGAGTACAAGAAGGAATTAAAAAATTACAATTACAAATTAAAAAATTAGATTCTATGCTTGAGAACCTAAAGCAAAGAGATACAAAATTATTTCAAAGAATTGTTGAGGCAACCCAAAATCATGATACCCAAACTAGTAGAGTACTTGGAAATGAATTAGCAGAAGTAAGAAAAGTTACAAAAATTCTAAGTGGTGCAAGAATTGCATTAGAACAAATTGAATTACGATTAACCACATGCAGTGATCTTGGAGATACTGTTGTTGCTATCATGCCAACTATGGGTCTAATGAAAAATCTCAAATCGTCATTAGGTAAAATTATGCCAGGAGCAGAACAAGAGATCAATCAAATGGCAGAGATGCTTGGTGGATTTATGACAGAAAGTTTCTCTGGTGATGCAGCATTTGGACTAGATGAAACTACAAATCTAGAATCTGAGAAAATTCTCAAAGAGGCAGCTGCTGTTGCAGAAAGTTCAACAGGTCAGATGTTTCCATCAGTACCATCTGATACAAATACCTCTACACTTTCGTCTAATTCATCAAAATTTTACTAAAATTCTTTAACTTTCAAGAGTTTCTTTTGACTCTTTGATCTGTCTAACTCTATTTCCTTCATTATCAATAACTCTATCAATACCTGATAATTTCTCTCTTAAGTTATTGATAATATTTCCAACCTCATCAGCCTCGCTCTCTACTTTTTGTCTCTTATTTGCTAATTCTCTAATCCCTCTATTTTCTTCTTCAATGTATTCGCTAACTTTTTGAAGTTTTTCTTTAAGATTTTTAATGTCAACTGATTCTTCTTCAATATCTTTTTCTAGATTAGTTCTCTTTTCTTTCAGATTTCGTATCATCAAACCTACATAATCAATTGCTTCCTCTAATTTAGCACGTTTATCAATTAATTCTCCAATACCAATTTCACTAGTGGATTCTTCTCTAGACACAGTTTCTTTAGATGATTCCTCAACTCTTTCTTCAACCATCTCTTCACCCTCTTCTTTTTTGAATTTATCAAACATTTTATGATTTTCTTTTAAAATTGGGAATAAAAAGTTATTATGAATCTCAAAGCTGACCTTGTGAATGATTTTTTGTCTATTAAAGAAAATATGACATCTTTTTACAAATATTCAAACTAAATTAGAAATTATTGGATTTTCTCAATTATAGAATTTTTTAAAATGACAAATTTACCTATAACCTAGATTATTCCAAAAATTCTTCCGGTATGGGATGAATTTGAGATTATAATACTAATTATTCTAGAAAAATGATCTGTAAATTTGAAACAATATTTCAATTTCCTATTTTTCTCCTAATTAGCCACTTTTTTGAGATTTCTTTTGATTTCTAACTTTTGATTTTCAAATGCTAATAATTGATTTCTTTTGATTTCTAACTGGGTTTTTAAACCTAAAATGATTGAAACTCATTTTTTGAAGAAATTTTTAAAAAATTGAAGTAAAAAATTTGGAATACCTCGTTCTTTATATACTAAAATTAATGTAAATTGTGCTATTTCTATTAAGTTGAATTAATTTTTTCCAAAAAATAACTATTAATCCTTTTTTTAAAAAAATTAGAATTTTTTAGATGTTTTTTTAGGAATGATTTTTCTTGAAATTTGTCTCCCGCATTAAAAATGGCAAAAATCTTGCCATTTTTTTACATGAAATGGCTGTTCCGCTTTGTGTTCCGCTTTGAAGTTTCAAAATGTCCCTCATAAACTAAGTAGTTCTATACTAAGACATGTCAAAACAACAATACAGGTCCGAAATGGGCATAATGGGTGATATCTTAGACGTTACCGCCGATGGTGGTCGTAATGGAGTCATTGTATCTGCAATCTCTCGCAAAGCCAACCTATCTCACTATGCAGTACTAGACAAATGTGAGAAACTGGTAGAAGCAGGCTTAGTCGAATCCGTCAAAAATGATAGGAATAGAGTCTTTTTGATTACTGAAAAAGGACTTCAATTTTTCCAGGAATTTAAGCGGTTCCAGGGATTAGTGGAGAGCATGAATCTAAGGTACTGATCTTATGAATCCAGAAATCGTGACTATTCACAGGAAAGAGTCTCTTCGAGAGGATGGAATGCTTTTTGTAAGGACTGAGGGTATCCTCGAAACAATGGTTAGAGCACCTTTGTTAATCACTGGCTTAATTGTTGTAGCCTTAACGATACCACTTCAGACCTCATTCAGTACTACTCGAATGCTTGATCTAACTCTATACTCAGATGGTTCTGCTCATATCTCTGCTCAGATAGATGTGGATCCTTTGCAACCCGATTTTGAGGTTAATCTATTTGGCTCATCAATTGATAACTTTGTAGCAGTTGGAGAAAATGGATTTTTGCTATCTAGTGAAATAAATTCAGATACTGCTACCATTGATACATTTGGTTCATCATTAATTACAATTGATTATGATATTCATGATTTAATTTCAAAAGAAGGAAGAGTTTGGACCTTTTCTCTTGACTCTCCTACAGATTATTCATTACTTATGCCTCCTAACACCATTATTGTTGGATTAAATGCATTACCAACTAACATGATAATTAAAAATGATCAAACTAAACTTGAACTAGGAAGTGGATTATCTGAGATAAATTACATATTTGGAACAACAACCCCTCCAACAACAACCCCTCCAACAACAACCCCTCCAACAACAACTCCTGATCTACCTTTACTTGAAAATAATGCCTTTGCTATGATTGGAATTCCTATCGCTGCAGCTGCAGCAGTAATAATAATGATCAAAAGAAAACAATCAAAATCTTCATCTGTACTACAATCTGAAATTCCAGAATCTAAAACAAAAATTGATCCAGCGGAGATTGAAACAATTTTCAATCTAAGACCTGACATGCGTGAAGATGACAAAGAAATTGTAAAATTTATTTCAGAAAATGGCGGTCAGGTATTAGAAAGTGAACTCAGAAAGAAATTTCTTCAACCTAGAACAACCATGTGGAGAGCAGTAAAAAGATTAGAAAGACAAGGTGTAATTGAAATTTCTAAAAAAGATCTACAAAATTTGGTAAAACTAAAAAAAGAAATGGAGGCTGAAGAATGAAATCTATAACAACCTTTAGTCTATTGATTTTAGTTGCAAGTATGGTATTTGGTGGAATGACAAACAGTATCTATGCTCAAGATGATCCTGCAATTCTCTTAAAACTAGCTAAACGTGCCCAAAACCAAATTGAAAACCAAATCTCTTCTGATTCCCCAGATAAAATTAAGAAATTATTTAATGAAGGCATTCATGAAGTTAATGCATTAGAAAAAGCAATAAGAAATGATGATGTTGATTCAGCTAAAGATCATTTTCTTTTAGCAATGAAGATCTTTACTGAAATCTCTAGATATTCTCCTCCATCTGACGTTGCTACTGAAACAACTGCTTCTGATATTGCCCCTAAAACAACATCAGAATCTAAACACCAAAATGTTAAAGATCCATCAAATGATATTCAGAGATTACAAGTATATGTTAACAGTCTAAAAACAATTGCCAAAAAATACAATACATCTATTGATTTTACTCAACTTGATGAACTATTTTCAATTTCTAGACAACAAATCAGTAATCATGAATTTGTTCAAGCATTAGAAACACTTCAAGAAATTAAGGAGACTATTATCGAAATTAATAAACAAATTCGAGAAGAAGCAACAAAAAAAGAATCTCAACGTGCTAAAGAATATGCTCAGCAATACCTAGAGCAACTAGATAGATTGATTGAAAATGCAAAAAAACAAGATCTATCTGATGAAATAATTCAAAAACTCGAGAATGCCAAAGAAAATCTCTCATCAGCAGATAATCCAAGTGAAATTGTGGAACAAATTAGGAAAATCATCTCAATTAAAGACCAGTTTGAATTAACAAAAAATGATCGCCTTGAATCAAGAGTTTTGCAAGTCGAAAAAACTCTATTGAGATTATCTCAAATTGATCAAGTTGATCAAGATGCTATAGTCAATGCTAAAAACACACTAAACAGTATTAAACGAAGTTTATCTGACGGAGAGATCGATGTAGCAAATGATCTTCTAAGAAATCTAGCAAAGCAGTTAGAAGAAATTAAAAATTCACTATAAAATAATATCATAAACTTCATATACATTTTCTAAACAGCATGAGCATGGCTTCTAAAACAATTACAGTGGGCGTTGGAATTCCAATGATAGTTGTTGGAGCTTTAATGGCATGGTTATGGGCACCAATTGAAGGAATTTTCCAGAATCAAGTAGAATTAATTGGAAGTACTATTGGAATTTTGGGTGTAGTGTTTTTCATTTCAGGTTTATTTTATTCAAAAGAACCTGTATTACATTAAAAGAAATCCCATTGAATAAATAATGAAAAAAAATACTATTGTTACTTGAAAGTAAGATTATTTGAGATATTTACATCTGTAGAAGGAGAAGGAATACTTTATGGCACAAAAACACTTTTTGTAAGACTTGCTGGATGTCCATTTACATGTTATTACTGTGATACTAAAGAATCACTTCCAATGAATTCTGGAAAAGAATATTCAATTGAGGATGCAAATCAACTAATTGATAATAATCTAAAAAATCAAACATACAAAGTGAATTTCACAGGAGGTGACCCATTAATTCAACATGAAGCTGTTGCACAACTTGCAAAACACATTCAAATGAAAAAAATTCCGACATACCTTGAATCTTCATGTTTTGATATTGATAGATTTAATCATGTTTTGCCCTTTATTGATATTGTAAAAATAGAATTTAAGACAAAAGATTCTGAATTTGTTGATTCCCAACATTATGATAAATTAATAGATCATACGATGAAATGTCTAATCTCATCAGTCAAAGAAAATAAAACAACTTATATCAAAATTGTTGTAAGCTCAAAAACCTCTCTTGATGATTTTAGAGAACTTGTAAATCAAATTTTTAAAAACATTTCAAAAGATGATATTGATGGTTTTATCATTCAACCTACATATGGCATTTCAGAACCATCTTTGGAACTTTTACTAGAATTGTATGATATAGTGTATCCTCATTATATTGATGTTAAAGTTGTTCCTCAATTACACAAATTTATTGGTGCTCCATAAAATTACCACCTGCCTAAAAAACAGCTTAGGTTCAAATACTAGAAAAATTCCATGTCATTATCCATGGATGAAGAACGTGTAAAAAAACTCGTAAGAGAATTAATTATTGAAGTTGGAGAAGATCCTACTCGTGAAGGATTACGAGAAACTCCAGAAAGAATTGCAGATATGTATAAAGAAATTTTTGGCGGTTATGATTCTGATTCTGAATTATCTGTACAATTCTCAGAAGATTCAGGTGTGGTTATAGCAAGAGATATTCAATTTTATTCAATGTGTGAACACCATATGTTGCCATTTTTTGGGAAAATCCACATTGCATATTCTCCAAATGGCAGAGTTTTTGGAATTTCTAAACTAGTTAGATTGGTTGAAAAATATTCAAAGAGATTACAAATTCAAGAACGGTTGACAAAAAATATTGCTGATGAGCTATTTTCTCAAGGAGTTAAAGGAGTTGTTGTATTAGCAGATGCAGAACATCTATGTATGAAAATGCGAGGTGTTAGAAATGATGCTGTTCTTTCTTCTTCAGCATTTAGAGGTATTTATGAAAATAAAGAAGAAAATGAGAGTATAATGAATCTAATACGAAAACGTGCCTCAAATTCATCTTTTTAACCATACTGAAAAATTAAATAATGAATCTTTTTTGATCAGAGTTATGGGAGCACATCCTAATGTCCATATTCCAAAAGAATCTTGGCCTAGTTGGACATGGTATGCAATTGAATTTGGAATTGTTCTTGCAGTTTCAATGTTATCATCAAGGGAAATTACAAATTCATTTGAAGGATTATCTCCTGAATTACAAAACTATGTGTTTATGGGAATTGTTGGAATAGTATTCTTAGTTTGGTATATTGGAATTAGAGGTTTTATTCTAAAAAAGAAAATTCTTCGTAATAGCTATTCTAATTAATTCAAATATTTTGTTTTATCATTAATACCAGCTTTTTCAAATGCAATTTTTCTATTATTGCATGATTCACAATTTCCACAATGATATTTTTTATTTGAATAGCAACTCCATGTTTTAAAGATAGAGTCACCCAACACCTTGATCCCTGATTTTAATAAATCACTTTTTGAAAACCCTTTACGATATGGAGACCAAATTTCTATTTTTTGTCGTATTTGTGAATTTATTCCATCTATTTCCCCTTGGTTAAAAGCTGATTCTAGTTTTTTTGCAAAAATTGGTCTACAATCTGGATAATGACTGTCACCCGTATGTGCTCCGTATGCAACCAATTGAGCATCCAGTGAGTAAGCCCATGCTGAAGCAATTGACAAAAACACCGCATTTCTAATTGGTACCACAATTGAATATTCAAATTCACTAGGAATCTTTCTTTTTGTACTTGTTAATACATTAGAATCACCATACAAATTTTTCATAAAACCAATGTCAATTATTTTATGATCTCTTAATTTCAATTTTTTTGCAAATTCTTTCGCTGCTTTAATTTCCATACTTGCCTTTTGACCATAAGAAAATGTAATCCCATACAAATCATATTTTGATTTTAGAATTGAAACTGCACAGACAGAATCAACTCCGCCACTAAAAACTATGACTGCTTTTTTCATAAATTATCACATTACTATTTTCTCTTATCTGCTGAACCTTTACTTGGTTTACAGATTATGGTTTTGCATTTTGTATTTGCACTTGCAAATCCTT
The DNA here is from genome assembly GCF_025698945.1 of Nitrosopumilus sp. NCBI lineage: Archaea > Thermoproteati > Nitrososphaerota > Nitrososphaeria > Nitrosopumilales > Nitrosopumilaceae > Nitrosopumilus > Candidatus Nitrosopumilus sp. The sequence continues at coordinate 26,166 of NZ_JAILWM010000004.1, read as the reverse complement.
TAGACATTTCTAAACAAATTTTTTTCAAATTTGATGAGCTTTTTGCAAATGCTATGACTGAAGGCCCTGCACCACTAATTGTTACACCTAAAGCACCAGCTTTTATGGCATTTTGCTTAACTTTGGAAAATCCGGGTATCATATGTTGCCTTGCAGGCTCTACAATTACATCTTTAATTGAATTCCCAATAATATCTGAATCCTTTTTCATAAACCCTGCAACTATTGCTGCAGCATTAGATAGATTCAAGATACTATCTGTTAATTTGATCTTTTTAGGAATTACACCTCTTGATACTTTTGTTTTCTTTTTTGGAACGACTAATTCTGGAACTGCAATACACATTCTAAGATTTGTTGGAGGTTCTATTCTAATTACATCAAGTGGAGTGGTTTTTACAATTACAAATCCACCTAATACTGAAGCTGCTACGTTGTCATAATGTACTGATCCAGCACTTGCTTTTTCACCATAACCAGCAAATTCCACTAATGAGTTACCATCAAGATTTAATCTAAATAATTTATCAAATGCAACTGCTGTTGCAGCTGCTGAAGCTGCACTACTTCCCATTCCAAATCCAGCAGGAACTCCTTTTTTTATTTTGATTTCAATACCATCTTTAATTTTGAATTTATCTTTCATATTTTTTACAACTAATCCTGCTGTATTATTTTCAGGATTTGTAGGAACGTTATCATCTGTAACTATTGTAATTCCTTTTTTTATTTTTGTTAATGTAATTTCATCATAAAATGCATCAATTGCCAATCCAAACACATCAAATCCTGGGCCCAGATTTGCAGTTGATGATGGTGCTTTAACGGTGATTTTTGATACCAACTAATCTTCTACCTCCTCACCCAAGTTAAGAATTCTGCTCAAAGCACCTTCAAGATTAACTAATCCATCACCTGTAACATTGGATATTGGAATTAGTCCTTGAGCAAATCCCCCTAGGTTAAGCCCACGTAAAATATTGGTGGTTAATGAATAGGTATCTCCATCTGTATCTTTAGCAAGTGCATTCTCTAATGTACTCAAACTTGTTGACCATTTGAGAATGTCATTTAATCGTTCTCCAATAAGATCAGTCTTTGTTACAACATTAATTGTTGGTAAATTTAATCGAAGTCTAATTGAAGTAGCAAGAAGTGCAATTGATACAAAATTTACTGGAGTAGTAATTAGAGCTCCATCAAACAAAAAAATACTAGTTTTTTCATCTGTAGAAATATTTTCTACAATAAAACGACCACTAGATCTATATGCAAATAATTCAATTTGTCCTGGCGTATCGACAATTAAATAATCTGGGTTAATTCTATTCACTTCATTTTGAATATCATCAATTTTTGATGCGATTATATCATTTGCCATTATCAAAGCACCGTTAGGACCAAGTTCATATTGTTGCATAATTGATAACATATCCACATAATCTCTAGCATCAACATCACATGTGTATGGTAAACTTTCAACTCCAGGATCTAAATTTAGAACAGCAGAAAATGCTCCATTTTTTGTGTAATAATCGTATAGCTTTGACGTTAGTGATGATTTTCCTGAACCTGCAGTACCTGAAATAAAAATTGTTTTCAATCCGTCTAATTTTCTTAAATTGCTTATATTTCAAACTACTTGCTAATCTTAAACACTCTAAGAAAATGCCAAAATGGACATGAGAATAATCAAAAAATTCCACTTTGACTTTATTCTACTAATTTAGATTCAATTTGTGATTCAAAGTACATTAGAAAAGGAAGATTATCTCAAAGATCTAGTTGTAAAACTTCTTCAAGAAAAAAATCTATCTGAATTTGACAAGCTAGAATTGCTATTCTCTGAGATAAAACTAGAACTACAAACCCAAGAATAAGAAATCATCAAAAATCTTATTTTTTTAAAAAACTATGCCTAATTCTAGGCGTAAAATTTCTTGTGACTGAACATCTATCAACTTTCATATTTGATTCCCCAAAAAACTCATCAAATGAACTGGAGACTAGTAATTGTACCTGTTACATTAATTCCCATCTTCGTAATTGCTATTCAATTTGATATTCAATTAGAAGATGTACTGGCAATTGGCTTTTTTCCATTTTTAGGTGCAGTTATTGCAATGATGATAAAACTGGGTCTTCAGGGAATAAAATTTGCATATATTGCAAGAAAATATCTTGGAAGTTTTGATTCTTTTTGGAAATTAACTGGTGTTCGAGTTGGTAGTGAATTTATCAAATTTACCACTCCGATGTTTGTAGGAGCAGAATTTATTGTACTTTATTATTTGCACAAAAAGGGAATAAAGGCTTCAAAATCTGCATGGATTGCTATTATGGATATTGTAACTGAAGTATTTGCTGCAGGTCTCTTGTCTATCATAGCAGGAATTATCGCATTAATGAATGGAGCATATTTAGTTGCAGCCATTATCTTAGCTACAAGTATTGTTGTAACATCTTTGTGGTTGGTAATGTTTTTCCTATCTTCTGTACATATGTTCCAAGTTCCAAAAGTTTTAGCAAATCTTGTAATAAAATTAGGAAAAGCAAAAGGGAGTAAATATATTGATAAAACAAACATTTGGATGGAAGAAGTTTGCACTATGAGCAAAGAAAACTTAAAAACTTCTGAATCCAAAAAAATCTTTACAATATCATTCTTTTTTTCACTGGTATCGTGGTCATTTTATGGAATATCATTTATGATCATTGCAATGGGTACAGGATATGTGATTAATGCATTTGATTCTATTATGGCAGTTATGGGTGCAAATGCTATTGGAAACTTGCCCATTACAGTTGGTGGTTCTGGATTGGCTGAATTTGGTATTGTAGCATATCTTAATAATCTGAATCCATTTGATTTTGATATTCCAAAGGGAGTTGTTGCTTGGGATGCCGTTATTGGTTGGAGAATTGCTACTTACTACGTTCCTATTGTAGTTACATGGCTGCTTTTAGTAAAATTAGCCTTGAGTAGAATATCAAAGCCACAAACTTGATAGAAACCACTTTATCATTAAACGATTTTTTTAATTTGTGGATTTCAAAAACAAAAATGTTCTAATCACTGGTGCATCTTCTGGTATTGGTAAAGAAACTGCAATAGAGTTTGCAAAACTTGGAGCAAATGTTATTTTAGTTGCTAGAAGAAAAGATAAACTCGAAGAAATAGAAACACAATTAAAAAAATTCCATATAACTACAATGGTTTTACAATGCGATGTATCAAAAAAAGATCAGGTAAGTGAAATATCAAAAATAGTTTTAGAAAAATTTGATTCTATAGATGTTCTAGTAAATAATGCTGGTTTTGCAATTTATGGTTCTGTATCTGAACTATCCATTGAAGAGATTGAATCTCAAATGGAAACCAATTATTTGGGCATGGTTTACTTTATCAAAAACTTTCTTCCATCAATGTTAGCAAAAAAATCTGGTCATATTGTTAATGTGGCATCTGTTGCTGCAAGTTTTGGGTTACCTGGAATTGCATCTTACTGTGCATCTAAGTTTGCAATGCTTGGATTCTCAGAGGGGCTTAAACATGAACTAAAAGGAACTGGAATTGGAATTACAGTAGTTAGTCCAATAATGGTTCGAACAAACTTCTTTGATCATCCTTCTTTTGAACAAATGCCTCAATATTCCTCAACTTCATTAAGTTCTAAAACAGTTGCAAAAGCAATTCTCAAGGCATCAACTTCTTCTAGATTAGAAATTATTGTTCCATCTGTTGTTAGAGGTGCAGTATGGCTAAAACACACTTTTCCATATTTTATTAATCCAATAATTGGAAAATCATTTAAAAAACAACTAGATTCAAAGAAATAGGTTTCAATTATTCTTCCAAATCATCATCTGTAGTCTCACTTGAGCCCACATCTAACATTTCTAATGATTTTAATTCAAATTGATAAATTGCATTCATTTCAATTTCTTTTTCTTTTTCAAGATACTCTGATACTTTTTTACTTAATGGTGCTTTGTGTTGATCAAATGTAAATTCATAGACAACACCTTTTTCAAGATCTTTCATTTTGATCTTTTTTGATAAATCCATGGTAACAATATGTCGTCCATCTTCTACAGGATCATACAACTGTGTGTCTATTTTGTTATCAGCATCATACAATTCAAGAATATAGCCTGTTTTTTTCATCTCTGTTGGTTTTTGAAATTTTGCGTTTTGGATCTCATCAGTAACCCAATCAGGAATGTCGTCTTTCTTTTTTACCATATTAACTCACTCTAGTTTTCTTGTTTTTCTTTCTTACTTTTTGACCACCATTCAAGATAATCATCGTGCTTATCATCTCTAGTTCTCTCTTTTTGATTTAATTTGTATCGAATATCTGATACTTGTTCCCGTGTAGCATATAATCCGCATCTCTTACAAATGAAATGCTTTGTAGCAGCATCCATTTTCATAGGAATCTCAATTTCATCATAGAGCTTGAATAAATCATCTCTGCCCCTCTCTTCTTCTGGAGTATCTGCTTCATATTTTGCTTGAATCTTCTTTTTCTCTCTTGCTGTACATTCAGGACAATTAGGCACTGTTGATTTGGCTTAATTTTTTCCATAAAAGCGTTCCCACATTCTTAGCAGATCGATATTAATCTGACACGCGGATTTTTTCATCATCCCTTTCGGTCCGTTCGCCCATCGAAATCCCGCGTGCCAGATGAACAAAATTCAAAAAATAATCTATTATCTCTTTTCTTCTAAGGTTTGAGCAGCAATCTTTGCTGAATTTTCTGCTCCATTAGGAACAAAGTTTTTCGAAAATTCTACTAAATTCTCTTTAAAAATTTCATAATTTTCTTTAATATTGAAAATTGCCTCAGTTACTTGTTTTGTATTTGTAACTAAAACTCCAAGTTTCCTCTCATGAGCCCATTTGATGTTGTTAGTGTGCTCATCATATATTGGATATCCAATGATTGGTTTTGATTTTCCACCCATTATTTCTCCCATTACAGTATGGGAACCATTTACTACTGCATATTTGCACAAATTTAGAATAGAATCCTTTTCATGCTCTGAGAGAAAACCAACATCAATTTGTATCCAATCAATTTTTTTATCAATTGCATCAATAATTGAATATTTTTTACCATCTTTACCTAAAACAGAATCTATGCTAGAATCATTTCTTGCATGAGAAATTATTCTCTTTTCTTCTTTCATTTCTTCTTGATGAAACACTTGTTCATATCTCTGACCCGTTCCATCATTAGTTGATTTGTTTCCTGTTCTCATCCAATAACCAAAATCATTGTCTTCTACTAATTTTTCTAAACTAGATTTTTTTTCTCTTCTGGAGAGTTTATTTTTTGTAAAATGTCCAACATATGTTATTTTTTCTTTTACATCTTCAGTAAAATTGAGATTGTATTCACATAAAGTAAATGGTGGCGGTGAATCTGCTACAAGTATTTTTGATGCTTTAGCAATTTGTTTTGCAACAAAAATCAATGATGGATACAAATATGATCTTGAATTATACAATTTCGGTTTGAATTGATTGGTGATAAACAGACTTGGAATATTTCTATTTTTTGCAAGAATATTTGAACCCATATCTCCATCATTAATTACAAGATCAAATTTTTCTTTGTTGTATAGCTTTCTTTCTTCTTTCAAATAATTTATAATCTGTCTAATTAATGGTGGATTTTTTGCAATAGGTAAGAGCAAATTCATTAAAGACATTGTTACACTTGGACCAAACTTTCCATCAATTGGAGTAGGCATTAAGATCTCATGAATCTTTTCTCGTTGATCTGGAAATTTATCTAATAATTTTTCATAAACATGATCTTTACTTGAAAAATGAATTTCAAACTTTTCTTTAATATGATCTTCTAAAACCTCATTTAGTCTCATCATACGAGAATAATGACCACTTCCCCATGGATAGATGAATTCTCCTATTTTGAGCACAATATCAAACCAATTATGCCGTTTAAATTCTCAATGATTTGTATCTAGTGAATCTAAGATATCATGAACATTGTTTGGTCCAAGTAAAATGATTACAGTTCTCTTTGTTTTAAGTGCAAAATTAACTTCTTTTTTTGAAATGATGGGAATTTCATTTGATTTATTTGAAAACAATTTCTCTAGTTTTTTGATATTTCTCTCCAAACCAATCTCTTTTGCTTCTAAAAATAAATTGTAATCAACTCCAGCAAGTGGCAAAATTGGAATTTTATTTTTTGAAAATACTTTTCTTAATGAATTATCAATAAAATTAGAATTGAATGCTAGTGGTGATAATGCAAGAGATACTCTATCAATAGAGTAATGAAGCATTATCTCCAAAACTGAATTAACAAATAATAGATAATTTTTGGTTCCATTTGGTTTAATTTTAAGATTATAGAAATCTAATTGGATTTTATCATGAGCAAGCCTTGGAACAATTTGATTTATTATTTTTGCAAGATTTAGTAATTCTGATTCTTGGGAATAAACTACAATTATCTTAACTTGATTTCCTTGTTTTATTGTTTCAAAACATGATACTGCAGATATCTCATCATAGATTGCACAAATTGTTTTTTTATTTTTTGATTCGTATGGAATTCCACCATTTCCTTTATCTAAAAAAATACTAATGTATGCATAATTTTTTGTTAAAAAAGTATATAATAATTTATCATAATTCTCTTCTGTTCCTGGATGGGCACCAAGATTTGATTTTTTTTCAATAATATTTGATGTAGCTGCAATCTCTACATCTTTTGGAAGAAACCCTTTTGACATTCCTTCTACTTTAACTAAAAACTTTTCTCCTTTTAGTAGAAGATTTCCACCAACTTCTGTTATCTCACTTACAACATCTTGAAAATTATTTCTAACTTGTTTTGAAATTGTTATTTTATCAATGCCAAAAAGTAAATTTATTGCCGATGATGCAAAAACTGGATCATTTGCATCAACTAAAATAACATCTCCATCTCTCTTAACAGACTTGAATTGTTGATCTTTAATTTTTAGAATATTTTTGATATTGGATATAAGCTGAGAAATTTTATTTTTTGAAAATATTGTTGGAAAAACTACAACAAATGATTTTTCATCCATATTTTCTATTTTCAATTATACTTGTTTATAATTTAGGACAAAATTTGGGTAATCAATATAAAACAAATATTTCAAATGAATTTGTGGCAAGATTTACACAAGAACAAGTAGATGATCTTAATTCTAGGATTAAGACAACTGAGGATGCCTTACAGTGGGCATCTGATAACTTACATCCTAAAGTTGCCAAAGCATCAAGTTTTGGTGCTGAAGATGCAGTTATCATGGATATTATGTTAAAGATTAACCCAAAATTTAGATTCTTTACTTTAGATACTGGGAGATTACCACAGGAAACCTATGACATTATTGATGTTGTTAGAAAAAAATACAATATTTCAGTTGAAATATTATTTCCTGATGCAAATGAAGTCAAAGAAATGGTAAATCAAAAAGGGGTGAATCTATTTTATGACAGTGTAGAAAATAGAAAACTCTGTTGTGAAATTAGAAAAGTTCATCCAATGAATAAGATGCTTGCAACACTAGATGGCTGGATTACTGGCTTGAGACGCGATCAAACCAAAATTCGTCAAAATATTAGAATATTTCAACTAGATCAGGGCCACGGAGGTATTCTTAAAATTAATCCAATAATTGATTGGACATGGGAACAAATTCAAGAATATATTAAAAAAAATAATCTTCCATACAATAGTCTTTTAGACAAAGGATACACTAGCATTGGATGTGAGCCATGTACCAGACCAATAAAGCCTGGTGAAGATCTTAGAGCAGGTAGATGGTGGTGGGAACAAGGAGAACACAAAGAATGTGGCCTTCATATAGACCCTTAGTTGAGGATCTTACATGTCAGATGATATGATCAAACCGCACGGTGGAATACTAGTTAATAGAATTACTAAAGTTGATCCAACAGGATTATTCTCAATTACAATTTCAGAAGACTTGGCAAATGATGTTGAAAACATTGCTGATGGAATTTTTAGCCCTCTTGAAGGATTCTTGGGGCAAAAAGACTTTGAGAGTGTAATAACTAAAGGAAGACTAGCAAATAATTTAGCTTGGACCATTCCAATCATACTTGATGTAGATGAGCAAACAGCAACCAAAATGAAAGAAGCTGGTGATGTGTTATTAAAAAACCCAGAGGGAACTGGTGTTGCAGTATTGCATGTAGACGAAATTTACTCCTTTGATAAAGAAAAGACTTCACAAGGAGTCTATGGAACTACTGATCCATCTCATCCCGGCGTTGCAAAGACAATGTCTATGAAAGAATACTTGGTAGGCGGAAAGATTGACTATATTCAAAGACCAAATGAGAATGAAATTAGAAAATACCGATTAACTCCAACACAAACTAGAGAAGCATTCTCAAAAGCAGGATGGAAGACAATCTGTGCATTTCAAACCAGAAATCCTCCTCACGTAGCACACGAGATGCTTCAAAAGACATCAATTACTACGCGTGATGGCGTATTTGTAAATCCAATTATTGGAAAGAAAAAATCCGGTGACTTTGTTGATGAAGTAATTGTAAAATGTTATGAAACCATGATAAAATTGTACTATAAAGAAAATAGATGTTTACTTGGGACACTACACACAGAAATGAAGTATGCTGGACCAAAAGAGGCAATACACCACGCAATAATGAGACAAAATTATGGTTGTACTCACATAATTATTGGTCGTGATCATGCAGGTGTTGGAAAGTTCTATGATCCATTTGCAGCTCAGAAGATTTTTGATGAATATCCTGAACTAGATATTACACCAGTATTTTTTCCAGCATTTTTCTATTGTAGGAAGTGTCTGACATATACTACTCCAAAAGTTTGCCCACATGATGATGATGCAAAAGAACAGATTAGTGGAACAAAACTACGAGAGATGATTCAAAATGGTGAAGCACCTTCTGAATTTATTCTAAGACCTGAAGTAGCAAAAGTTATCTTGGATCATCCAAAGCCTTTTGTTGATTAGATATTTATTCAATCAAAATTACTCTAGCTTATGATGTATCTAATAGCATTAATTTTATTTGCAGGATTTTTAATTATACCAGCATTTGCTCAAGAAGAATTGAAAAATCCTTCACTAATTATTGATACATTAGAGATTCCTGCTAAAGACTTTAACGTAGTTTTACGAGATGCTCCGATAATTCCTCTAAATGATGTTCATTCAGTTAGCTGGCAAGTAACTATTGATAATAATCTTCTATATTCTCATCCAGATGGAAATGCGGTTCTTAGATTCTATGATCAAGAGTCAGATGATGAATTCATTGAAGTTGGAATGGGTTCGCAACCTGATCTCAAATTTTGGGTTGCAGTTCAGACTCCAAAAGAAGGATACATTGTAGTTCATCGAGATTTGGATAGAGGTTGGTATCCTCAAGCGAAATCTATTGTATCTTATACGGATAGAGCAGGCCTAACTGTGAATAATGGGGCAAGAATTGTAGTAACTAATTTGGATATTGGAACCTTTGCAATTGATTCGTATTCAGTTTATGGACTGGAAGGATCTACTGATATGCCATCAGTTAATTCTGGAACAATGATTGTGGAATTTTTATCCGGTGATCCTTCAAAGAACGTCTTTGCATTGTTTCCATTTTACATTGCAGCAGGCATTGGAGTAATAGTTGGCGTTTTGTTTATCACCAAAAAAAGATCATAACAAAAATTTTAGGCACAAATTAACTGTCATAATTAATAATGACAAAATTTGTCAAATTCCACGCTTGGGAAGTTCACCTTCGATATTAATATCAATTGTTCTTTATAATAATTAATGAAATTTCAGAGGATAGGAATATCTCTAATGGTAATATTATTTGCCATTGTAGTTGTTATCCCGTCATCTCAATTTGCTTTTGCAGTTCCAAATCCGTTATCTGAAACTTATCATGTAACATCTGATGAAAGTATCACTAATCTTACAATTGAAAGTGGAGGCGAATTGATCATTGATAGTGGAGCTACACTATCTATTACTGGTATACTTACAATTCAAAATGGTGGAAAATTAATTGTTGAAAATAATGGAACAATAATTTTTAATGGTACCACTATTAATAATGGTATAATAAATTATGGAGTGATAGAACAATATGGATTAATTGATTACGTTAATCATTTAGCTGCATTAAAAGTTAATCAGGGAAGCTGGATAATATTTTGTGGAACAATTGGTAATGGCCCACCTCCACAAGGAAACCCAATTTCCTTTCAATGTAATGATGTGATAATTTTACCAGTTACTGAAATCACTGGAGTATATGATATTAAAAAAGAATTAGGAGATCCAAATGGAAAAACTATTGTAATTGAGAAAAATCTTTTGATATCTGGAACTTTGATTAATCCTTATTTTATTCAAAACTTTGCTCAAATTACTCTCAAGAATGGTGGCTCAATTAATCTTCCAAGTGGAATATTGGAAACTATATGTGAAAACTCTCCAATAAGAGGAATTTCTGGTGTTGGCAATATTATTCCAAGTAAAAATTATAAAAAAATCCAATGTGATCCACCTAAAGCAAACCCTGATTCTGTAATGACACTTGAAGACACTTCTGTTGTTGTAAATGTACTAGTAAATGACATGCCAGGAAACAACCCTAGTATTCCTCGTAATGATCCAACATTATCTGTAAAATCGTTTCAGGCACCAAAAAATGGAACTCTAATCAAAAACATTGATAATACTTTTAGTTATTCCCCAAAACTAAACTATTTTGGAATTGATTCTTTCAAATATACTATTTCAGACGGTAATGGTGTTACTAGTACTGCAACTGTAACCATCACCATCACTCCAGTCAGTGATGATCCACCTGTAGCAAAAAATGATTCTGTAACAACACCTGAAGACAATTCTGTTACTATAGATGTACTAGCAAATGATAATGATCCTGATGGTGACCCTATAACCATTATATCTACTACTAATGGCATTCATGGAGTAACTTCAACTAATGGTCTTACTGTAACCTATTCCCCAAACCCAAACTATTTTGGAACTGATTCATTTACCTATACTATTTCAGATAATAAGAGTGGAACTAGTACTGCAACTGTAACCATCACCATCACTCCAGTCAATGATGCACCTGTAGCAAAAAATGACTCTGATACCGTATCTGAAGGTGGTTCCACTGTTACTGATTTAGCCAATAATGACTCTGATGTTGATGATGAATTAGATCTTACATCCATTAACATCATTACTCAACCAGCAAATGGAATTCTTACTGTAAATAATGACGGAACCGTAGGCTATGCTCATGATGGCTCAGAGACTGTAACTGACTCATACACCTACACAATTAATGATCTTGCTGGTGCAACAAGTAACACTGCAACTGTAACCATCACCATCACTCCAGTCAATGATGCACCTGTAGCAAAAAATGACTCTGATACCGTATCTGAAGATTCTATTGATAATGCAATTGATGTACTAGCAAATGATGTTGATCCTGATGGAGATATTCTTTCAATTGTTTCTGTTCAATCTTTTGATAATGGAGGCTTAGGAATAATTAATGATAATGGAACTCCAACTATCACAGATGATGACTTTGTTTCTTATACTCCAAATGTAGGATTTTCTGGAACTGAGACATTTACTTATACCATATCTGATGGAATCTTATCTGATACTGCAACTGTAGCTATAACTATAGTACCTGCTAATAGTCCACCTATCGCAGTAGATGACTCTGTCACTACACCTGAAGACACTTCTGTTACTATAGATGTACTAGCAAATGATATTGATCCTGATGGTGATCCTCTAAGCATAACAGATGTAACTGATGGTGATCATGGAACTACTACTGATGGTAGCACTGTAACTTATTCACCAAATCTCAATTACAATGGACCTGACTTTTTTACTTATACCATATCTGATGGAATTTTCTCAGACACTGCAACTGTAACCATCACCATCACTCCAGTCAATGATGCACCTGTAGCAAAAAATGACTCTGATACCGTATCTGAAGGTGGTTCCACTGTTACTGATTTAGCCAATAATGACTCTGATGTTGATGATGAATTAGATCTTACATCCATTAACATCATTACTCAACCAGCAAATGGAATTCTTACTGTAAATAATGACGGAACCGTAGGCTATGCTCATGATGGCTCAGAGACTGTAACTGACTCATACACCTACACAATTAATGATCTTGCTGGTGCAACAAGTAACACTGCAACTGTAACCATCACCATCACTCCAGTCAATGATGCACCTGTAGCAAAAAATGACTCTGATACCGTATCTGAAGGTGGTTCCACTGTTACTGATTTAGCCAATAATGACTCTGATGTTGATGATGAATTAGATCTTACATCCATTAACATCATTACTCAACCAGCAAATGGAATTCTTACTGTAAATAATGACGGAACCGTAGGCTATGCTCATGATGGCTCAGAGACTGTAACTGACTCATACACCTACACAATTAATGATCTTGCTGGTGCAACAAGTAACACTGCAACTGTAACCATCACCATCACTCCAGTCAATGATGCACCTGTATGTACAAATGCCTCTTCTTCAATCTCTACAATTTGGCCACCAAATCACAAGATGGTAACATTTGATTATTCAATGGATACTACAGATGCTGAAAATGATACAATTACTTTATCCATATTTAGTATATTCCAAGATGAACCAACAAATGGTATAAGTAATGATGACAAATCTCCAGATGCTGATCTGCAAAATAATAAGATAAGGGCTGAAAGTTCTGGTAATGGTGATGGCAGAGTTTATGTTATAACCATATTAGCATCAGATGGTCATGGTGGTTCTTGTACTGGTTCATTTACTATAGATGTTCCACATAATATCAAAAGTGCATCTGTAAATAGTGGAGCCATCTACGATTCTACAAAATAATAGTTTTCTTTATTTTTTTATTTCAAAAGTAATTGGTGAATCTGCTTTAGTGTTGATAACTACACTCATACCTGTTTTAAGGGAATTAAATTCATCATCTGAGACAATTAAAAGAGGAATATCAGCTAATGCACATCCTGTTGCAACAGTAAGGTCTGCCTTGAGACAAATCATTGCAAGCGGTGCAGAATTATTTGATTTTATTGAATAGATTGTATATGCTCCAACACTACTTCCAACACCACTAGAAAATACTAGAATAGAGTCTTTAATTGATTTATTGTATAAATCATGATTTTGATCAGTAATTACTCCAGATTTTTTTTCTACAGTACCCAAGAAATTAATTGAATTCTCTGATTTTAATACGGTTCCCTGTACATTTCCATGGACTAGAATTTTCATCGTGTTTCGTCTTCAACTATCTCAGACAATGATTTTAGATTAACATCAACGCCATTAGAGTTTTTTAAATAAAATGCCCCCTTGATGCTATTGGTAGTTACCGCATCAACATCTTCATTGCTAATCAGCGGAGTTAAACATGTACAACAATCAGATAGAATCTCACATCCAGCACGTTCTAAATCATTAGTATACCCAATTTTTTTTGCTTGCTCTTTTACAGTTCTAGGCGTAAAGACTAGGCATCTTTTTTTAAACGATCTGCCTTTGAGTTTTCCTACTAAATCTGAAATCTCTTCTAATCCTAACTGCGGACTGCCAAGTGTGATGACATCTCCTTTTTCTGCAGTATTTAGTTCATCATGAACATTCTGCATCTCTTTTTTATCAAAATCTACTTTTTCACAATCTGAATCACCTTCTCCAAACAAGAATTTTGCACAAGTACCTGAAGTACCCATTCCTCCACACATGGCTTTACACTGACGTCTATCCATCTGACCAAGACCTGAAATGTTCACAGAAGAGTCCCCAACTTTTCCTGCAAAAAATCCTAGCATTCCATATGTAAGCTCATTTGGATTTTTTACTTTCATTCTAATTGTTATGTTTGGGGAATCTTCTTTTCTCAATGATGAGTATGGGCTCTTTCCTGTAAGCGCACTTGCTAATGCACTAAAAGCACTTTCCTTGTTTGTTTTTAGATTATCATATGAATTTGCATGAATTGCTGCATTGCTTTCTGCAAATGCTACCTGTGTGTCTTTTTTTGGAATATCAAAGATTTCATATGGTATACAAGAAAATGAAGGAGTAACACCCATCATCTGATAAGACTTTTTAATTGATAGCTGTTTTGAAATAAAATTTTGATCTAAATTGTAATCTGAAACATTATCAATATCAAATCCCATAGGGTTTAGAGTAGTCTTTACTTTAACTCTAGCATCTTTGCTAATACTTGAGAGAAATTCTTCTCCAGCATCGCCTATTGTATTATAATTGACACCAGACAAGTGGGCCCATTCTATTGGAATTAAACGCTCAGCATCAGTTGCCTCTCCTGTGGCTACTAAAATTCTGTATGCCATCTGCATTATCTCTCCTTGTTCGCCTTTTAGAGCAGATTCTTCTTCTTTAGTTAATTCCAATGTTACATAATGAATATTACAGATATAATACTTGTACGTAAAAATATCATGAATATGGAAAAAATTCTTAGTGGTATGATGAAGACTATGATGTCAGTAAAGCCACCAAGAATGACTGCACTACGAGAACTTCATGAGGCAGAAACAGGCGGTCCATTTAGTATTCTCATTGGAACTATTTTATCAGCTAGAACTAAAGATGAAAGTACAACTAAGGTTGTCAAAGCATTATTCTCAAAATACAAGAATGCAAAGGAATTATCAAAAGCTAAACTAAAAGATATAGAGAAAATCATAAAACCAATTGGGTTTTATCATGTAAAATCCAAGAGAATAATCCAAGTGGCACAAATTATTGACTCACAATACAAGGGAATAGTGCCTGATGATCTAGATGCCTTGGTAAAATTGCCTGGTGTTGGACGAAAAACAGCAAACTGTGTACTTGTTTATGCTTATGAAAAGCCAGCCATTCCAGTTGATATCCATGTTCATAGAATTTCAAATCGATTGGGATTGGTAGAAACTAAAACACCAGAAGATACAGAACAAGCGCTAATGAAAAAAATTCCAAAAAAATTTTGGATTGATATTAATGATACTTTTGTAATGTATGGACAAAATATCTGCAAACCAATAAATCCTATGTGTGATGTTTGTAAAATTAAGAGAAATTGTAAGTTTTACAAGTCTAAATAATTTAGATTTTAAAATAATAAAATAAAATAAATTGATCTTTAAAAAAATTCAATCAATTTATTGTAATGGTCCATTGGACTGCAAGAGTAT
The DNA here is from genome assembly GCF_025698945.1 of Nitrosopumilus sp. Classification (NCBI taxonomy): domain Archaea; kingdom Thermoproteati; phylum Nitrososphaerota; class Nitrososphaeria; order Nitrosopumilales; family Nitrosopumilaceae; genus Nitrosopumilus; species Candidatus Nitrosopumilus sp. The sequence continues at coordinate 10,822 of NZ_JAILWM010000004.1, read as the reverse complement.
CGCCAGCAGATGTTACAACTGATGGTGACAGATCTTTGATTGCAAACATTTCCCAATCAGTACCAGATGCCCCTAATGTACCACATGAGCCGTTAGCAGCTACTGTACCTACTTGATCGTTGAAGACACCTGACTGTGTAACTGTAGTTGCATTGGTGGAATCAAACTTGAAAGTGTCTGTTAGTGTATCAAGTACTACCTCAGTACCAGAACCACTATTGTCAGTTTGTGATACATCTACTAGTTTTCTAGCTTGTTCGCCATCAACTGTACTTGAAGCGCATCCAGAACCACCATCAGTATCTAATTCACTGTCAGTTGTTGCAGCATCTGGGGTTGTTGCATTTCCTATAGCAACGTATTGAAATGCTGTACCAGTACTTGTACAAGTTGCACTGTCAGTTGTTCCGAAGACATATTCTCCAACACAATCTGTACCGGTTTCAACTACAAAATTGTCACCTTGAACATATTGCTTTACTCTCTGATCGGCATCATACAAAGTATATTCTACATGTCCCATGGTTGTCATTCCCTCTGATGCTTGTGGAATTGAAGCTAATACCAATGGAGATGCAGAAACACCCGATAGACCGTATGTTGTCATAGCAATTGCAAAAATACCTGCAAATACTGCTATGGTCTTTGTTCTATTCATTGTAGTGTTTTAGAATTACTAGATTATAGGTAATGTGGCAAAATATGACTAACAAATGGATCCATTTTGGTACTTTTATGGAGTTGAAAGTCCAATATTTTCCTCAAATTTAACTGATAATTCTCTTCCTGATGTTCCAGATTCTTCTTGAATATCTTTCCCAGTTGGTTTTGGCTCACTTGAATTAAGTTCATCAGATAAAGATTCATTCTGCACACTATCTTGTGATAATGAATATGATACAACAACTAACAGAACTATAACAAAACCAATTACAATTCCTAAAATTTTATTCATATTGATAATTCTCATTTTATATCTATAAACTTTCTAAATTAAGAATGATTTTTAATACTTGATTAACTTTATTTCATAAATGTATAGAATTACAATATTTTTCATATTGTTATTTTTAACTATGTCAATAGAAAATTCTTTTGCTGAATCCAACCAACCAATTTTAATCACCCAATCTATTGATATGGATAGAATAATCTTTGATGGAAAATGGACATTTATTACAGAATGGAAACCTACTAGTTTAACAAAAATATCTCTAGATCATAAACAAATAATTCTAAGAACTGCTCATTTTGAAAATTTTATCTATGTATTAGTTGATTCTATTGATGATTATACACTAGATAAGGGAATTGATAAAGCAACAATATGCTTTGATGGAAATAACGAGAAAAATAATATTGCAGATAATAATGATTTTTGTTTTTCATCAACACTTGGAAACAGTAATGGAATATCTTTTCAAGGTGGCTCTGTTAATGCATTAACAGGGCACTTTCAAAAAATTTCAAATCCTGATGGGTTTATTGCAATCAGTGATGTATCAGATGAGAATGATCGTTATACAAAAATACCACATCCCAGCTATGAATTTAAAATTCCTTTAGATCTATTAGGCCGTTCTGACAATTATGGGTTTTATTTGTCAGTTTATGATGGAAGTTCAAATACTTTCTATTCTTTTCCTGAAGAGATAACACGTGAAAATTTATTTAAAATTCCTCCTCCCTCTCAATGGGGAGATATTTTATCTCCTGACAAGTCTCTTCCAGAATTATCTTTACCTATACTGATTTTTACAGTGATGTTCATTTCAGTTATTATAATTCAAATTAAGATACCACTATTCAATTTTAGGTAAAAAATTCCAATTTTTCCTCTATTCAGTAAATTATTGATTTTTAGAATTATTCTTGTTAAAAAAAATAGTCAGGCATGAATTTTATTATAAATTAATATTCATTTGTTTTAGGAAACACATCAAGATAGATATGACTCAAAATAATCCACAGGTATCAATCATACTTCCTACATATAACGAATCTCAAAATATTGTAAATATCCTTAAACTAATTCGGGAAAACATTCCAAAAGGAATATACGCTCAAACTATTGTTGTTGATGATAATTCTCCAGACGGAACTGGTAAAATTGTTGAAGATTATGTATCTAGTATTAAAAAAATTGCAGAAAATACAATTGATATAATTCATAGGAAGACAAAAAATGGTCTCTCCTCAGCTATACTAAATGGAATCCAAAACGCAAAAGGTGAAACCATTGTTGTGATGGACTCTGATTTTTCTCATCCTCCACAAATTATCCCAAAAATGATTGAAGCTTTTAAAAAATATCAGTGTGATCTTGTTGTTGCATCACGATACATTACTGGTGGAAATATTCAAGGTTGGACGATAAAAAGAAAATTAATGAGTAAAATTGCAACTACTATTGCAAAAAAGGGATTAGGAGTCAAAACTAACGATCCGATGTCGGGATTCTTTGCATTTAAAAAAAATATCATTAAGGAATTGAATTTTGATGCACTTGGTTACAAATTTCTTTTAGAAGTCCTAGTAAAAACAAAAGGTGTTAACGTAAAAGAGATTCCATATACTTTTGAGAATAGAAAATTTGGATCAAGCAAATTAGATACTAACATAATTATTGATTATTTTAAATCTGTATTCAAGCTTTACAAATATGGGAAAATTAGTGAAAAACAAGAAGGAAGAACGTCCATAAGATTTCTATCAAAAGCAGGAAGATTTTTCACAGTTGGAGCGTCTGGACTTGTGATAAATTATCTGGTATCATTACTGTTTGCAGATGGAATTTCTAATTTATGGTATATTCATGCTACAATTATTGGAATTATTGCATCTATGACTACTAATTTTATTTTAAATAAAGTTTGGACATTTAGTGATTTAAATTTTACAATTACACATACTATCAAACAATATGGAAAATTTGTAAGTTTTAGTTCAATTGGCGGGCTGTTACAAATTGGAATGGTATTCTACTTGGTTGACATACAGACATTAACATATCCTATATCTCTCATTGTGGCAGTAGGATTAGCAGCATTTGGAAACTTTATTCTAAATAAGAAACTAACGTTCAAAGAAAAACTTTGGAATTAATTCTTAAAAATTAAAACAAAAAGAATGAACTGTTCGTCTTAATCTATCTACTCAAAGGAGGAAGTAGAGGATTGTGACGAAAGTCCAGTTGAAGATGGTACAGATGGGAATTTGTCTCCTATCTGTTGCTCAGCTACCGCAGATGCTTCCTGTAGAATCTTTTCTGTTTCTTCACTTGATGTTGCAGATTCCATACTAAATGAATCTCCAGCAAGTGAATCCATCATGAGTCCATTAAGAGTCTGGGTCATACTATTCAATTCTGAATCAGCTTCTGGCATGAATCTTCCTAGCGATGACTTCAATCCCTTCATTGTAGACATTGCTGGTCCAATTGCTACCATAGCATCACCAAGATCATGAATCGTAGTCAGTCTTAGTTGGACTTGTTCTAATGACATTCTTGCATTGCCGAGCATCTTTGTAACTTTACGAATTTCAGCTAATTCGTTAGACAAAACTCTACTTGTGCTAGTATCATGTTGCTGCATTGCAGTCACGACTCTCTGAAAGAGTTGCGCATCTCTTTCGTGCAGCTTACCTAACATAGAGTCCATTTTGGATATTTGGACTTGTAGTTTGTTTACTGCAGTTTGAATTCGTGGTTTCAACGCACCTTGAGGCTTTACTGCTTCACGGAGTTTGCCAGTTACGCTTTGGGTCTCTTGATGAGCCCAAGTCTTATCGAAGTTTGGCATGGCTGATAATTTAGAAATTTGGTCTTAATGACCGGTGTATATTTAGATCAACTTTAGACTAAATTTAGCTAACTAACTATATGTCCCCTTTGTGCCTATAATTTGTGGCTAAGATTGCAGTCTTTGATTCAGGATTAGGCTCATTATCGATAATTAAAGAAATTCAAAGTGTATGTAAATCTGAAATAATTTATTTTGCTGACAATCAAAACTATCCTTATGGAAAAAAATCAAAGTCTCAACTAAATGCTATTATTAATAGATCAATTAAATTACTGGAAAAAAAATTTTCACCGGATTTTATAGTTGTAGCATCTAATACTCCAAGCCTAATCCTTAACTTTACAAATAAAAAACTAATTGATGTAAAACCTCCTTTAAAATTAGCTGTAAAATTTTCAAAAACAAAACAAATTGGAATTTTAGCTACTCAATCAGCGATAAAAAGCAAAGAATTATCTTATTACATTAAACAACAAAAATTTTCAAAATCTACTAAAATCATCAAGATAAATGCATCTGAACTAGTTGATCTGGTAGAATCTGGAAAATTTGTAACTAATAAGAAATTGTGCATCAAACTAATTAAAAAAATACTTGATGAAAAGATAATCAAAAACTCTATTGATGTGATTACCCTATCTAGTACTCATTTACCCTTTATTCAACATTTCTTAGAAAAAAAATATCCTTCAATACAATTCTTAGATCCAGGTAGAATCATTGCAAATAATATTTATTCAAAAATTAAAAATCAACAAAATAAAAAAAATACACTAAAAATATTTACTTCAGGTAACACTAACGAATTCCAAACTAAATTAAAAAACATTGGAATAAAAAATAAAGTAAATTTTCTATCTATTTGACTTTGGCTTTTCTATATCCATGACTAAATTTCTTATCATATAGTTTTGAATATTCATAAGTCTTGGGATCTATTACATCACTAATAATTACAATTGCAGTTCTTGTGATCTTTTCATCTTTTACTTTTTTTACAATATCTTCTAAAGTTCCCTTGATGATTTTTTGATCATTCCAACTTGCTCTAAATACTATTGCTACAGGTGTAGATTTTTTGTATCCACCAGCAATTGCATCTTTTACTAAATTAGATATTAGATGGATACTAAGATAGAAGATTAATGTTGCTTTGTGTTTTGCAAGTTCTGAAATCTTTTCACGTTTTGGAACTTTAGTTCTAGATTCTGCGCGAGTAATAATTATGGTCTGGGTTACTCCAGGTAATGTCAGTTGAGTTCCTAAAGCTGCAGCTGAAGCTAAAAATGCGGTTACGCCTGGAACAACAATTGATTTTACCCCCTTCTCTTCAAGATTATCAATCTGTTCTTTAATCGCACCGTAAATTGATGGATCACCATCATGCAATCTAACCACTAATTTATCTTTGATTGCATTTTTGTATAGTAACTCAAAAATTTCTTCTCGTATTAATTTTGCAGCATCAAAGAGTTTCCCTTTTTTACAAAGGTCCAAGATTGGTTTTGGAATTAATGAACCAGAATAAACTATTACATCTGCTTTTTGAATTAATTTCTTTGCTTTAATTGTAATTAATTCCGGATCCCCAGGTCCACAGCCAACAAAATAAACGTTAGACACGTTTTACCACCAGTATTGAAAAATATTTTGTAGTTAAAGTATCATCATTAACTTCACCTAATGTTAATTTTCTTACAATCTCATTTTCTGTTCCCAGATCTTGCCCTATTGCAAAAATTGAATTATCTGGGAATCCTGATTCCTTTAGAACATTAATTACTTGATCAAAATATCTCCCATCTTTAAGAAAAACCATTGTTTCAGAATGTTTTGCAATCTCTTTTACACTGGATAAATCATAACATGATGGAATGATTGCAACTTTTTCAGCTCCCTCTGCAATACTAACTCCAACTTTTGATGCAAATGTAAACATAGAAACTATGCCTGGTATTACACTAATGTTCATCTCTGGATAATTTTCTTTTAGATCTTTATGCATATAGATCCAAGTACTGTAAAGATAGGGATCTCCTACTGTAAGATACACTACATTTTTGCCTGACAAAACTTTTTCTGCCATAATCTTAGCATTTTTTTTCCATGTTTGTTCTAGAACATCCTTATCTTTTGTCATTGGAAAAATTAGTTTTACAATATCTTGATTTTTTGATTTATCAATTAATGAGGATACAACTGATAATGCAATACTAGGACGGTCTTCGTTTGAAGCAGGACACATAATGATATCTGCTTTTTGTATTGCTTTTACTGCCTTGACTGTAAGAAGATCAGGATCACCTGGGCCAACACCAATTCCAATTAAACCTGACATACAATGTATGGAATAGATCCCAATTAAAAATCTAGACTAGACTCTAGATGCAGAAATAATTGTTACAGGATTTCTTGCAAGCATCATTGTTCCAGTGGTTGTTTTCCTACTCTTTGATATTGTTACTTGAGTAATATCAATTGACTCAAATTCTAATTTTTCAAGAATTTGTAATACTGAATAGAGAGTTTCAATTAATATGATCCCTATAACTATTCTACCTCCTACTTTCAATTTATTTTTAGATATCTCTACTATTTCTTTAGTATCACCGCCAGTTCCTCCAATAAATATGACATCAGCATCTTCCAATTCTGATATTTTTTCTTTAGCATTTCCATGAATCAATGTAATATTTGAAATTCCAAACTTTTTCATATTTTTTTTACTTAACTCTATTGCGTTTTCATCATAATCTATAGCTATTACATTTCCAGTTGAACCAATTTGTAGTGCTGCTTCGATGGATATAGATCCACTGCCACACCCAATATCAAACACAGTCTGACCTAGTTTTAATCTAGCTTTACTAATCTGGATTGTTCTTACTTCTTCTTTTGTTATAGGAACTTTCTCTGTTCTATCAAAATATTCATCAGGAATCCCTGGAGTTTTATAATCCCACATTAAATCTCATTTGTTAATTTCATGTTAGAGATTAACTCCAGTTGTAACACTTCCTGAATGAACTATGGTATAAGTCACAATCCATGTAAACAAATACAAAAATACGTAGCTGCCAATACCTTGTGTAACAATTTTCTTTCTATCTGAAGCAGGTAATTGCATTTTCATTCCTTTTGCAACAATTATTGTTCCAAAAAATAGAATAATCATAAATGCTATTGAAGCCCATCTTCTTTCTTCTCCTTCTATTTCTTCAAATATGAAAGTTGCAGCAGTACCTGCAATTATGGCAAGAGCTACTCGCATCCAAAATAATTTATTTAATTTTCTATCTTTCTCACTTTTTTCGGCAATACTTACTGGTGGATCAGTTGCTGGATTTTCTGGAACTGGTTCAGAATTTTCTATTTGAGGAACATCACCTGTATCTTCATTGACTGTCTCCTTTTTGGAATCATCAGGTGATTTCGTTGGTTCAGATTTTTTCTTTTTGAATTTTGCCAAATGATTTTCTAGCGTGTCTCAAGCAAACCATGTTTAATATCTTTGGTCAGAAATCAAGCATATCATAGCAAGGATATAATTTTAGATACAAATTATGTTTCTTATGACATTAGCAGGAATAGAATTAAGATATTTAGTTGATCAAATTTCTACCAAGGTCCAAGACTATTATGTAAGTAATATCTATGGAATTACCAAAGATAGTATTCTATTCAAGCTGCACCATACAGAAAAAAATGACCTCTTCATGATGATTTCGACTTCTGGAGTTTGGTTAACAAACGTGAAAATAGACCAGATAGAACCAAATAGACTTCTAAAAAGACTTCGAAATGATCTTCTTAGATTAAAATTAAAAAAAATTGAACAGATTGGTTCAGAAAGAATTGCATATTTTACATTTGAAGGATTTGGAAAAGAGTTTGTTTTAGTAGGGGAATTCTTTGGTGATGGAAATATTTTACTTTGTAACAGCGACATGAAAATTCTTGCACTACAACATTCTATAGATGTTAGACATAGAAAACTAAGTGTTGGATTAGATTACATTCAACCACCAGTAAATGGATTAGATATTTTTAATATTGATAAATCAGATTTAATTGATCTACAAAAATCCGTTTTACCCTCTGCAAAATGGATAGGAAGAACATTAGGATTGCCAAAAAAATATGTTGAGGCTATCTTTAACATTGCAAAAATTGATTCAAAAAAATTAGGTAATCTATTAACAACTGAAGAAATCAATAAGATATTTGAAACCACAACAAAAATTGTATCCGATGTAATTAATGGTAAACATGAACCTGTAATTATTAGAAATGAATCAACAGAAGTTCTTCCCTTAAAATTTGAAAAACTAGAAGGTGAAATTACTACTGTAAATAGCTTCATTGAGGGATTAGATATTGTTTTTTCAGAAAACATTGTAAATGTAGGAAAATCTATTCAATCATCTGGTTCGGATAAAAAAATCCATGAATTAGAAACTCAAATTTCAGAACAAGAAAAAGCTATTGAAGTTGTAAAAGAACGTTCAAAAAATATTACAGCTGTAGCAAATTCTCTTTTTGAAATGATATCGCAAGGAATTATGTCTATAGAAGATGTTGCTGCAAAAAACATTTTAGCAAATAACAATGCTAAATTGGTTAATGAAAAAGGAAATTCTTTAATTATTATTCAAGATGAAAAAATTTTAATTAATCCAAAATCCCCTTTACAGTCTATTGCATCTGTTTTATTTAATGAAGCAAAAAAACAGTCTGCAGCTATACATTCAATTCGACAAATTAAAGAAAAAACGATAGCAAAGCTAGAAAAATTTCAAAGTAAAACTGAATCAGAAAAGGATTTATTTTTAGTTTCAGAAATCAGAAAGAAAAATTGGTATGAACGATATAGATGGTTCTTTACCAGTGATGGATTTTTAGCAATTGGTGGAAGAGATGCTGCATCAAACTCTGCTGTTGTAAGAAAACATTTAGTAAAAAATGATAAAATATTTCATGCAGATATCTTTGGTTCACCATTTTTTATTTTAAAAGATGCACTAAATGTATCTGATCGAAGTATGAATGAAGTTGCTGATGCAACAGTTTGTTTTAGTAGAGCATGGAAAGAAGGAATGTATGGAGTAAGTGCTTACTGGGTTAATCCAGAACAAGTAAAAAAATCTGCACCAAGTGGAGAGTTCTTGCCAAAAGGATCCTTTACTATTGATGGGCAAAGAAATTTTATAAAATCAGAAACACTTCGACTAGCTGTTGGAATTATTCCACAAGATGACGGTTATGCATTAACATGCGGTCCATCAATTCCAATAATTAAAAATTCTATTTGTTATGCAATTATTGAACCACATGGTTTAGAAATGGTTGACGTAGCTAAAAAAATTCGTATTGAATTTTTAAAATTAGAAGAAGACATTACAAAAAAAATTAGTCTTGATGATTTTGTCCGTGTACTTCCATCTGGCAAAAGTCAAATTAAAGAAATTAATTTTGGTGAAGCCACTACAAAATTTTCATAGATAAAAAACAATTCTTATTTAAAATAAATTATTAATCTATTTAGAAAATACATTTATGATTTTTTCTAGAAAATCTTTGATTGTTATTTTGTAACTATTTTTTTAGTAAAAATCAATGAAAAATTACAGATCCAAAACGGATCAATGATTTAGGGTATATTCCATCATGGCATTATTTTTAATGAAACATTTCCAGCCTCCTTATTGTTTTTTCTACACCCACTTTCATTGGTGTAGAAGAAGATGAGGTGGGTACCTTAGACTATCCTTTGGATAGCATTAATTGGTTTTTCAATCCCCTAGACAAAAGTCTACACCAAATTCTTGCAAATCAATTTCTACACCAAGATATTTTTGCAACATTTTGTGTTGGGGGAGTTTTTAATTGAGAAATATTTTATCCATTTTCATTATCTTATTTTTAATCACATCTATTATTCCATTTAGCTTTGCTGATGTTCAAACTGATGCTTTAACACAATCCGAATTAATTCCAATTTCTTCTCTTCCACCAAAAGAAACAAAAAATGTTTCTATTTCTTTACATGAGTCAATTGAAATTAAAACAAATCAACCAATGAAAAAAGATTCTATGCATTCTAATTTAGTAAATACATCCACATCTGATTCTTTTGAAAAGAAGATTTATCTTTCAGAAAAATTAAAGATAGATACAGGATTATTTGAGAGTACTATATTTTTTAATTCAATTAATCCACAACCACAAACAATATTAGATAGATTTTTCACAAATGATAAAACTAAAGAAAGAAAAAAAGATTCTAAGTCAAACATTCTATCTGCTGATAAACTTATTAATAATTTTGGAAATGATGTTTCTGAATTTCTTGTAACTAATTCCTTTATTCAGATTAATCCATTTTTAATCTTGGATAATATCTATAAACCAAATATTGATACTGACTTTTCATTATTACCAGAAAATTTAATTGATTTTACATCAAATCTTTTTACTTCACATTATGATTTACCAAATCTATCTATTCCAGAAACAAATCAGCAATACTTCTTAATAATTTTCGTACCATTAATTTTATTTTTGTTTCTTCATTCTGAAGGTTTTGAATTTAATATATCAAAACTTCACCAACCATTATCTTTTGTTTTAATTCTTATTATTTTATCAACAGTTGTAATTACTCCTTATTCTATCTCATCATCCTATTGGCCAATGGCTTATGCTGAACAATCAGTATTTGATTATAACACATCTACTCCAGTAGATTCAACCTCATCTTCTTCTACACCAGCTGAAGATACAGAATCTACTGGAGTTTCCCCTTCCACTAACCCATCCTCCTCAGAAAACACCTCATCTTCTTCTACACCAGCTGAAGATACAGAAAATTCTGAGGCTACAACTTCTGATAACACATCTACTCCAGTAGATTCAACCTCATCTTCTTCTACACCAGCTGAAGATACAGAATCTACTGGAGTTTCCCCTTCCACTAACCCATCCTCCTCAGAAAACACCTCATCTTCTTCTACACC
>NZ_JAILWM010000003.1 GCF_025698945.1 Nitrosopumilus sp. | reverse complement strand
TGGTGTTGGTTCTGGTGTTGGTTCTGGTGTTGGTTCTGGTGTTGGTTCTGGTGTTGGTTCTGGTGTTGGTTCTGGTGTTGGTTCTGGTGTTGGTTCTGGTGTTGGTTCTGGTGTTGGTTCTGGTGTTTTAATTTTTACGTTATCTAAGGAACCAAAAACAGTTTCTAGAAATGTTTTCTTATCAAAGGGGATTAAATCGGAATATTCCTGACCAACACCAACGTAAAGAATTGGTGTTGACGTAACTTTGACAATAGATAAAGCAGCACCACCACGTGCATCGGCATCACTTTTTGTTAAAATAGAGCCATCAAATTTCACATGCTCAAAAAATTCACGCGCTTGATTTACAGTATCATTTCCAGCTAATGAATCCCCAACAAAAATTTTGATGTCTGGATTTACAACTTTGGTAATTTTTTCAATTTGCTCCATCAAGTTTTTGCTAGTTTGCATTCTTCCAGCAGTATCAATTAAAACACAATCAGTTTTGTGTGATTTGGCATACAAAACAGCATCTCTTGCAACTGCTGCAGGATCTGAATTATAATTTTGTGCAACAAGTTTCAAATTTAGACGATTGGAGTGTTCACGTAATTGTTCTATTGCACCTGCTCTGAATGTGTCAGCAGCTGCAATTACTACAGAGTATTTTGCTTGTTGAAGCATGTAAGCTACTTTTGCTAAAGAAGTAGTTTTCCCAGTACCATTAATACCCACAAATAAAATTAAAAATGGTTGATTCTGATTCTTTTTTTCATTAATTTTTGCAAATAAATCAACAGAGCCAGCTGAATCAAATAATGAAGATATACTTGAGATTAAACTATCTTTAACAAATTTCTCAATTTCATTTTTATCAACTTTAGAACCAATTAATTTTTCTTTAAGATCAGCCTGGATGGATTCAATTACCTCAGTTGCTACATCTGACTCCATAAGGGAAATCTCTAATTCAAATAAAATATCTTTAATATCTTTATCATTTAGTTCCTTTTCACCAAGACTTTTCGCTGCATTAGAAAATGCATTACGAAGTTTATCAAACATGGTTTATCCCGATTTAGATTGTTGCATTGATTGCATTAATTGATTAATTTGGGCTTTGCCTTGTTCTAATCGAGCTGCTGCATCTTGTTTTTTTGCAGCAGTATCTTGTAAAGCTATTTCAATTTCTTTGATTCTTGCTTCAAGATAATTAATCGTAGATGGGAAATCTTTTTCCACAGCAACACCAGCACCAATATTCAATACTATCTTACTTGAAGAGGAAACTTTTGTTGGGATATAAGTTCCCATGCCAATTGGAATAAGAGTGTCAGATTCAGGGTTTTTACCAAGTGATTGAATAGACTCAATTGCAGCAACTGCTTCTCTTAGTATATTTAGGAAGGTGGACTCTCTTTGAGATAGATCAGAAAAATATGTTTCAAGCATTTGCATTTGTTGCATTAATTGCTCGGCTTGTTCTTCACTCATTTACAACAAACAGCTTTCAGATGGTTATAAATTCATTCCAGATTAATGAAATAGAAATCCCTGAACAAATAAAAAATAAAGAAAAGAGCTTTATTTTGCTTTGGAGAATCTTTTTTCCACTTCATCCCAATTAACTACATTCCACCATGCGGCAATATAGTCAGGTCTTTTGTTTTGATAGTGGAGATAGTATGCATGTTCCCATACATCACAGCCCAACAATGGTACTAGCCCCTCAGTTCTTGGACTTGTTTGGTTTGGCATTGATTTGTACTCAACCTTTCTAGAAGAAGGATTGTATACTAACCATCCCCAACCACTGCCTTGAATTACTGCTGTAGTGGATGAAAATTTCTCCTTAAAGTCAGCGAAGCTTCCAAAGGATTCTTTGATTGCATCTGCAATAGATCCTCCAGGTTCTCCACCGCCATTAGGTTTCATGTTGTTCCAAAATAGCCTGTGGTTATCATAACCACCACCATTGAAATTAATGGCGCCTCTTTTGTCCTCAGGTACTGATTTAATATCAGATAAAATTTCAAGAATGTCTTTGTCTTGAATTTCTGCTGGACATGTTTCTAGGGCTGCATTTAATTTGTCAGTGTATGTTTGATGATGCTTGGTGTGATGAATCTCCATTGTTCTTGCATCAATGTGAGGTTCTAATGCATCATAAGCATAGGGCATTTCTGGAAGTGTGTATTTTCCCATAATTTCATTTTAAACGATATGCCATTTATTGCTTTAGAAAGCAATTCATTTTTACTTGTTAAATTTCTTAAAAAAATTGTGAAATTCTCTTTAGTTTTTTCTGCATTTTTAATATTGTTTGGAGGAATTGTATTGTTTCAGATAATTCAAGACAATACTGAGGCACACATATTCCTAGAGAGAAGCGTACCATTTATTGGGACAGATATTCCAAGAATGGATGGAATAGATGGTGCTGGAATCAAAGTTGCAGTAATAGATACTGGTGTTGATTTTAACCATCCCGATCTTTTTGGATTTGGTCCAGAAGGTAAAGTGGTTGGAGGATACAATTTCATAAATGAAGGACAACCACCACTAGATACAAATGGTCATGGAACTCAAGTAGCAGGAGTAATTGCAGCCGACGGTCAAATTAAAGGAGTTGCACCAAAGGCAAAAATTTTGGCATACAAAGTCTCTGAAAATGGAGAGGGAGTATCATCAGATCTTATCACTAGAGCAATCAATATGGCAATTGAGGATGGTGCAGACATTATCAATATCAGTTTAGGAGTAAACAAAACAAATCCAAAAATTGATCGTGCAGTAAATAATGCACTAGAAAAAGAAATTTTTGTTGTTACTGCAGCAGGAAATGACGGGCCAGATTCCAAATCGATTGGAAGTCCAGGAAGGAATTTTGGTGCAGTTACAGTTGGTGCAACTTATAACAATCTCACTTCAAGTTTGGTGGCAACATTAGAAGTTGACGGTAAGCCTTACACAGTAATACCAATGGTGGGTTCAACGCAATTATCAGAACCAATTTCGGGAAAAATTATTTTTGGCGGATATGGAAAAGAAGAAGAATTAAGAGATCTGGATGTTAAAGATTCAATTCTAATTGTAGAGAGAGGAAGTGATGTTGAAGGAGAATTATTGTATTTTTCAATTAAAGAAAAAAATGCTGTAAATGCAGGAGCAAAAGCTTTGATTGTTTACAATAATCAACCAGGAATATTTTTGGGTGAACTAATTCATGAATTTATGGAACCAGGTTATAAACCAAAAATTCCAGTAGTGTCAATTGATAGAGAGGAAGGATTAGAAATTAAAAATTCACTTGATAATGGTCATAATGCAACAATTCATTTATTTTATAACCCAGATTTTGTAGCACATTTTAGTTCACGTGGACCAGTATCTCCATTTTATATTAAACCAGAATTAGTAGCACCAGGGGCTTACATCAACACCACACAAAATAATGCAGGCTACAATTTTACAAGCGGTACAAGTTATGCAGCTCCTCATGTAAGTGGTGCTGCAGCATTATTATTACAAAAAAATCCCCAGCTCCACCACCATGAGGTAAAATCCATCCTATTAACTACAGTTGAGCCTGTATCTGATGCCTATGGGCAAGAATTTTCAGTAAATGATGCCGGATCAGGAAGATTGGACATTGGTAATGCATATAATGCAAAACTGGTAATTACTCCACCAAATTTTGTTGCAAGTATATCTTCAGATAATCCAATTATTGAAAAAGAATTTAATTTAAAACTAATTGATGGAACATTAGAAAATTTATCAGTCAATTTTGATGGTCCAAGTTTCATTAACTTTGCATATTCTCTTGAAAACAATATTTTAAAAATAAAATTAAGTGTTTCAGACAATAGTTTTGGAGAACATGAAGGTAAAATTATTGTTAATCATGATGATACAAAATACATAATTCCATTTATTTTACATTATACCCCAGGTTCCGTTTCTGTTAGTCAACAAAATCAAGATTTAGTTTTTGATGTTTATCATCCAGAAGAATGGAGTTTTGTGAAAATATCTGTAACAAACAGCAAAGACGGAGTTGTACACACCACAACTACAACACCAAACAAAAAAGCATCAATTAAGATTTATGAAAATTCAATTTATTGGATTGACGCCAAGATTAGAGTTGGTGGAAATACATCTAGTGCATATAACACCATACAAGTTAACACTCTATCTCCAGAATTGCAAAACTTTGAAGTAATTGACATTCCAGAAAAACAAGTTACAATAATTGCAGGAATAGTAATTGTTGTTGGAATGATAGGATTAATAATTAGAAAACAACCTATTTAGAAATTTTTGGGCCAGCATTAATAATCTCTGGTGAAACATTTTCAAATTTTGCAAAGTTTTCTATAAACATTTGAGCCAATTTCTTTGCAGATAAATCATACGAGTCTTTGTCAATCCAAGTATTCTTTGGATCCAGAATTTCTGAGGGGACACCATCAACTTCGGTTGGAATGTCAAGATTAAAGAGATCATCATGGCGATATTTTACAATATCAAGTGCTCCAGTAAGTGCTGCTGTGACCATAGCACGACTATATTTGATCTTAATTCTTTTTCCGACCCCATATGGACCACCAGACCAACCAGTGTTAATGAGGTAAACTACAGTATTATGCTGATTAATTTTTTCACCAAGGAGTTTTGCATAAACAGAAGCAGGCCTAGGCATAAATGGTGCTCCAAAGCATTCAGAGAAAACAGATTTTGGTTCTTTAATTCCTCTTTCAGTTCCAGCTAATTTACTAGTATATCCGGACATGAAATGATACATTGCGCCTTCCTTTGTCAATCTAGATACAGGAGGTAAGACACCTAATGCATCTGCAGTTAAGAATACAATCACCTTAGGATTGCCACCTACACTTGGAATTACTGCACCAGGAATGAAATCCAAAGGATAAGCAACTCGTGTATTTTCTGTTAAACTGTTATCATCAAAATCAGGAACATTATCCTTAAGAACAACATTTTCTAATACAGCACCTGGTTTGATTGCATTCCAAATTTCAGGTTCTGCTTCTTTACTAAGATCTATACATTTAGCATAACATCCGCCTTCAAAATTAAAAGTACCATTATCAGACCATCCATGTTCATCATCCCCTATCAGTTTTCTATGAGGATCTGCAGAAAGAGTAGTTTTCCCAGTACCAGATAATCCAAAAAATAATGCAGTATCACCTTTTTCTCCAATATTTGCAGAACAATGCATTGGAAAAATACCCCTGTCAGGTAGGATGAAATTCATTACACCAAACATCGACTTTTTCATCTCGCCAGCATATTCGGTTCCTCCAATTAGAACAATTTTTCTTGTTAAATCAATCAAAATGAAAATATCAGATTTTGTGCCGTCTTCTTCAGGAACTGCTACAAAGTCATTAATACATAAAATGGTAAATTCAGGTTCATGGTTTTCAAGTTCTGATGCAGTAGGACGGATAAACAAATTTCTTGCAAACAGGTTTTGCCAAACACGATCATTGATTACTCTAATTGCAAGTTGATTATCAGGGTCTGCCCCAACAAAGCCATCAAAAACAAAGAGTTCCTTGTTATCAACGAATTGTTTCATCTTTTCTAAAATTTTTTCAAATTTGCCACTAGGGAATTGATGGTTAATTTTACCCCAATCTACAGTATCGTGAGTTTTATCATCATATACAATGAAACGATCATCGGGTGAACGACCAGTGTATTTTCCAGTATTGACAGATAGAGAACCTGTCGAATTTACAACACCCTCTTTTCGTTCAACTGCAAGACGTACCATTTCTTCTACACTGAGATTTCGATGAACTTTGGAGGGGTTGATTCCAAAAGATTTGATTTGAGACGAAAATTTCTCAGTTACAGAAGTGCCTACGACTTGGGTCAGAAGGTTACGCCTCCAAAAATAATTTTATGAATCTCAGACTTATTCATAAGATATTTCGATCCGCCTAAATTTTCCTTATTATCTCTTCCTATCAGAAATTTTTTCTAGTCTAGGAACGTATTTATTCCAAAATTCAAGAGTGACAATGATGCCGATCAACAAAGACAAGATTGCAAAGAGACAAGAAGTAAAAGAACACAATCCAGATTTCATCAGACCAGAAAGCTGGCGTTATGTCAGACTGCAAACAAATTGGAGAAAACCAAAAGGTATCGACAATCACCAAAGAAAGCAAAAAAGTAGAGGTCGCCCAGGACTTGTCAAAGTAGGTTATGGCGGACCAAAAGAAGCAAGAGGGTTACATCCTTCAGGATATACAGATAATTTAGTTTTCAACTTAAATGATTTAGAAAAATTAGATCCTAAAAAAGACGGAGTCAGATTTGGACATGGCGTTGGAACCAGAAAACGAAAAGAAATTGTTGCCAAAGCTGTTGAAGAAAAATTCAAAATATTTAATGCTAGAGTGAGTGCAATTGGTAGTAAATCTTAAAGCTAAAAAAAGACTAGCATCCAGAGTTACTGGAGTAGGAATTCACAGGATTAGATTTGATACTGATCATTTAGATGACATTGCAGATGCAATTACAAGAGAAAATATTCGTAGTCTAATTACTGCAAATACAATCAAGATAAAATCATTTACAGGAACATCCAGAGGAAGAGCCCAAACTAAAAAAGATCAAAAAGGAAAAAGAGGAACAAAACAAGGCTCAAAACAAGGAAGAAAAGGAGCCAGAGTAGGTAAAAAAGAAGTATACGTTGCCAAAGTCCGTTCACTTAGAAGATTATTGAAGATTGCAAAAGACAGAAAAGATTTGACTAATCCAGAATTTTGGGCACTCTATAAAAAAGTTGGAGGAAATACTGTCAGAAATAAAGCACATCTTAGAACTTTGATGGATGAAATCAAAGAAAAGAGAAAAGATTAGAATCTATAAACTCGATTTTTCAAATCCACAATTTTCCCATTATGAATTTCAATTCCTTCATCGTTTAGCATCTTAGTCTTAATGTGTTCACCATATGCATAACCTCCAATTTTTCCAGTAGACATTACAACTCTATGACATGGAACAATTACAGGATAGGGATTTTTGTTCATAATTTTTCCAACAACTCTTTGTCCATTTTTTAAACCAACTGCTTTTGCTAAATCTCCATAAGTTGTGATTTGGCCTTTAGGAACTTCAAGTAATTTTTTGTATATTTTTTGTTCAAGATTCAAAGTTTGATTACCTCAAGCTTTGTTGAATTTAGAAAATCTAAAACTTTTTGTTTGTTTGATCCTAATCCAGCCCAATCAAGTAATGCAAATTTTGCCATATTATTTTGAGAAATAATATGAGAAAATAATGATTCATCAAGTTCATCTAATGCATGTTTTGGAATAACTGTACCTAGAGCATATTTTCCTTCAAGTAACTCATTTGTAAATTTGGTAGGATAGTGTGTTCCGCCAAAACAAAGTGCCACAGGATTCTCTGGAATTTTTGAGATCATAGTTTTATGAACTATGGATGCAACGGAATTACACAAGGAAACATCATTCCATTGTTTTTCAGTAGTTCCAATCTCAATGAATATTGTTGGTTTAGTTAATCCAGTAGGACCATGATGAGTTGCCTCTATCGTGATCTGAAATTCTGAAAATTTTGATTGATTTTTAAATAATTCTTGAAGATATGCTTTTTGAAGATTTGGGTGTGGAATTGCAACTTGTCTATCATTTCCACCAAATTTTGCCTCAGAAAAATTTCCTGTACTATGACATGTCAGAGCTAAAACACCAGATTCAGCTGCATGTTTTGAGAGAAAAACAAAACCATCATAATCATATTTTTCCTCTAACCAATCTGCCGAAATTGCAGGTGTTGGAATAATTATCAAATCATAGTTTGAACCACGAAAAATATCACCTTCTTTCTTCATATTTTTTGAAAGAAATTTTGCCATATTGTTTCCAGCAGGGTCATCCTGATATGCAACTAGCAGTTCCATGAGATAAGAGATATAAGGACACCTTATTAATTTCCAGCAATGAATCCAAGGCAAACTTTGAAAAATATGGTAAATACCATGAAAATGGCCAAGAAACCAGATAAAGATGAGTATCAGCAACATCTTAGATTGGTATTGTTGGGAATTGCAGGTGTTGGAGCTATAGGGTTTACTATTCAGTTTGTCTTTTCGGTAATTACATTTGGTAGGTAAAATTGTCTGAGGAAGTTAAATCACATTTGTTTGCAATAAGAACCACTGGTGGCCAAGAAAAAGTGGTAATGCGATTATTAGAAGCAAAAGCTAATTCAAATCAAATTAACATTCAATCAGTTTTACTAGTTGATAATCTAAAAGGGTATGTCGTAATTGAAGCCATCAATCCAAGTGATGCATATATGGCAGTAGAAGGCGTTAGACATATTCGTGGACAATTAAGAGGAGAATTAGAATTCAAAGATATTGAAGGATATCTAATCAAAAAATCAACAGTTTCACAATTAGCAGTAGATAATGTAGTTGAAATTACAGGTGGTCCATTTAAGGGAATGAAAGCAACAATTACCAGAATAGATGTTGAAAAAGAAGAGGCCACAGTAGTGTTGTTAGATGCATCATATCAATTACCAGTAACAGTTGACGCCAATTATCTAAAATTATCTAGTGAGGCTTAGGAAGGATTAAATTTTCATTTAGGACTGAAAAAATATGGGAGAACAAAAAGTATCATCACTTGTAACAGGAGGAGCAGCATCAGCAGGACCACCATTAGGACCTGCATTAGGACCTTTAGGAGTAAATATTATGGAAGTCATTAATGCAATTAATGAAAAAACTAAAGATTTTGAAGGAATGAAAGTTCCTGTAACAGTAATAGTTGACAGTGATACTAAAAAATATGAAATTGAAATTGGAATCCCATCTGCTGCTGCACTAATTATGAAAGAAGCAGGTATTCAGAAAGGTTCAGGTGCTTCAGGAACTGAATGGGCAGGCGATGTAACTATGGATTCAATTCTAAAAGTTGCAAATACCAAAATTGAAAAATCTTATGCTTCATCAATTAAATCAGTTGCAAAAACCATCATTGGAACATGTCTTGCATTAGGAGTCAAAGTAGAAGGAAAGACACCTAAAGAAATCACAGCAGAAATCAATGAAGGTAAATGGGATGAAAAATTCAAATAATTATTGAATTAAGTAAACAGGATCTTTATCGGTTTTTTGTAATTCAACAAAAGTTTCAGTATTCTGAATTCCATCAATCTTACCTATCTTTTCAATTACTACAGAATGAAGTGCTTCTAGATTCTGAGCATATACTTGAATCATTATATCAAATCTACCTGTAACCTCTGAAATTGAAACAATTTCAGGAGTTTCCAAGAATTTCTTGTGAATAGCGTCCTTAAACTTTGGATCTCGATTTATACCCACATTAGCTTTTACTCCAATTCCAAGAAGAGAGTCATCAATCTCGATGGTAAATTTTTTGATTAGTTTTTTCTTCATCAATCTCTTAATCCTACTGTAAAGGACAGATGCATTAATTCCAAGTTTTTTAGATAGTACTGGAACAGAAATTGAGCCATCTTTAGTTAATTCGAATAGTAATTTCATATCAAGTTCATCAAAACGGTGCAACGTATTAGAAAAACGAATTTGTCATTTAATATATGTAGGTTTTGAGGTTTTTTTGCTGTGGATTTACATGATTTTTAATTAAAATGTGTAATTTTTTAAAATAAACTCATCTTGGAAATCCTATCCACTAAACGATTTTAAGTAGGCTTCCTAGAATTCCTTCGTAATGATTACAGAGGCTCAGCTGGCTAAAATGATCAATGAGGCCAAGTCTGCTACAAAACAGAGGAAGTTCAAACAATCTATTGAATTAATTATGAATTTCAAAGATATTGATGTGAAGAAAGGATTTGCGCTAAACGAAGTAGTTCAGTTGCCAAAAACAGATTCACCAGCAAGAGTATGTGTTATGGCAACAGGAGATATGGGTCAAAAGGCAAAACAGGCAAATGCAGATGCGGTGGTAGGAACTGCAGAATTAGATAAATTTGCAACAAACAAAAGAGAATCAAGAAAATTCATTAACAAATATGATTTCTTTTTGGCAGATACTCAAGTAATGCCAGTGGTTGGAAAAACTTTAGGTCAGCTATTAGGTCCTAGAGGAAAAATGCCAACACCAGTTCCATTTAATGCACCAATTGAGGCATTCTTACAAAGATTCAGATCATCAATTAAAGTTAGAACAAGAGCATCTCTATCAATGTCATGTAAAATTGGAGATGAGTCTATGAGTGATTCAGATTTAGCAGTAAATGCACATGCAGTAATTAATGCAGTTGAGAAAAAACTGCCAAACGGAGAGAAGAATATGAGAAGAATTATGATTAAAACAACTATGGGCAAGCCAATTAAACAAGTACAAGAGGTTAAGAAGAAATTTGCATGAAAATAGAACCACTTATCCTAAAAGAAAAGCTCAGATGTATCAGCAATTACAAGAGTTACCAAAAAAGTACAAAGTAATTGCTTTAATCAAAATGAAAAAGGTACGTTCGACACAAATTTTACCATTAAGAAAAATTCTCAAAGAAGATGTTGAATTTGTAAGTATCAAAGACAAAGTTGCACAGAAAGCATTTGAGAATTTAGATATTCCAGGAATTAAAGAAATTGCAAAAGAATTGACAGAACAATGTATGTTCATGTTCACAAATATGTCCCCATTCAAACTCAATGTTCTTCTAGCCAAAAACAAAATCATGATGGCTGCAAGAGGAGGAGATATTGCTAGTGTAGATATCCTAGTTCCAGCTAAAAATACAGGAATTGCCCCAGGACCAATGCTAACAGAATTCAAAGAAGCAGGAATTCCAACTAAAATTGATCAAGGCACAATTTGGATTGCAAAAGACAGCACACCAGTACTAAAAGGACAAGCAATCAATGAAAAATTAGCATCAATTCTAGGAAAATTAGACATTAAACCAGTGGAAGCAGGCATTTCGCTTTATTCAGCATTAGAAGAAGGAACCACTTATGCATCAGATGAATTAGTAATTGATGTCGAGAAGATTAGAAATGAATTTGCTCAAGCACATCAAGAGGCAATTTCATTATCAATTGAAGCAGCATACGTTACTCCAGATAACATCACACAGATTCTCAGCAAGGCAGTACAATCCGCACGTTCAGTATCAATAAAGTCAGGATTTATGACAGATGAGACAAAAGAACAGATCTTACAAAAGGCAAATGCTCAGGCAAAATCTCTTGCAGGACAAGCAAAAGATTACACCCCTGCCTAGTCAATACTACCTTTGGCTTTTGGAAGATTCCAGTTATACTTTATTGCAAGTAATCTAATTCCAGTAGCTGAAACAATTCCTATTATTGAAGAAATTTGAATATCTACTCCCGAAGATAGAGTTGCATAAAATATTACAATACCAACAATCGAAGCAACTGCATATACTTCTTTAACAAATACAATAGGAATCTCCCTAACAAATACATCTCTAAGAATTCCACCACCTATTGCAGTTATCATTCCTCCAAAGAGCATTGGCAGAAAATTTAATCCAACAATCTGATATGCAATTGATGCCCCAATGATTGAAAAAACTCCCAATCCTACTGCATCAAAGATTAACCAGACGTTCATCTGTTTTTTCATTTTTGAATAAAGATAGAACATTACAACACCAACAATAACAGTAATTGAGATATAGATTGGATCAGAGAATGCAGTTGGAAATCTTCCAAATATCACATCACGTGTAATTCCACCTGCGACACCAACTACTGATGCCAATACGATTATTCCAAAAATGTCTGCTTTGTGAGAGATGGCCTTTGATGCACCTGTTACTGCAAAGGCAATTGTTCCCAAGTAATCAAGAATAGAAATAAAGCCATCTATGGGAAAAGAGAAATCAACCAATCAATACAACGGCAGTATGATTACTAATTAAGATTAATGAAGATGATCGGGATTATGTAAAATAAAATTCAAAATTAAATTGAAAAAAGAAAAGTTGCTTAGCCAAATAGGGAAGATAATCCTTCCATGGCTGCTTCTTCGGTTTTACCTTCTTCTTTAGGTTTTTCCTCTTTCTTTGCTTCACCACCGGCTGCTGCATCTGCTGGTGCTGCTGCTGCGGCAACTGCGACAGGTGCGGCTTTAACTGCCTCATCGATATTTACATCGGCCAAGGCTGCCACTAGTGCTTTAACTTGAGCATCATTAACTTCAGCTCCAGATGCTTTAACAACTGAAGTGAGATTTGCTTCGTTAACTTCTTTGTCTAGTTTGTGAAGAAGTAAAGCAGCGTAAACATATTCCATTGTATCGAGAATTTCTTAGGGCATAATATAAAACTATGGAGAATTCATGCCTAAAATTAAAACATTAGTTCAAAATTTTGAGACTGCGACATACCGCATAAAGGGTTCTTTTCAGATTTTTATCCACCAAAGTTTCCATTCTATGTTTTAAAACACGTTTTGCTTCATCTCTTTCAGCACCAGGTGGCAATGATAATACTGCATTGATAAATTCTGGAAGAGATTCACGAATCCAACCATCCAACATTGTATAGATTTTTGGTGGCAATATATCACATTTGTCTAAATCAAGATCTAAAACATCAGTGAAATTTTCATGTTCTACTCTATACACCAAAGCCAAAACCACATTATCAGGAGTAGGATTCTCAAGAATTTCTCTAGAACGTTCTCCAGTTTTTCCTTGAGATATCTTATTTTTGAGTCCAACTGGATTTACTATCACACCATTTACTCCAACTTTCCTCCCATCAATTCCAGTAACGACACCAAAAATAAAGTCATAAAAATCACCATTCTTTTTTACAGAGAAGATATGAGTTCCTTCCTTTAGAGTAGGTTTCTTCCCAAACATGAGTAGTGTGAATCATGTATTCTATTTAATGTATTATTAATCGACAATTCTTAATATCGGTTGAGAGGAGCCTTCATCGTTGGATAAAAAAGAGATTCTAAAAGAATTTTCATCTGATTCTGACAGATATTACAAGGTAAAATTATTTGAAGAACAAGGATTTGTGAGAAAATCTTGCTTGAAATGTGGAAGATTTTTTTGGACATTAGATTCTGAACGTAGTTTATGTCCAGATGATGCTGATGATACTTATTCTTTCATTGGAGAACCACCAACTACAAAGAGGTTTGATTACACTCAATCATGGAAACAAGTCGAAGAATTTTTTGTAAAAAATAATCATACTTCAGTTAGCAGGTATCCTGTGGTTTGCAGATGGCGTGATGATCTATATTTTACAATTGCATCTGTTGTTGATTTTCAAAGGATAATGGGTTCCAAAGTAGTTTTTGAATTTCCTGCAAATCCTTTAGTTGTACCCCAAACTTGTTTAAGATTCAAAGATTTGGAAAATGTTGGAGTTACAGGAAGACATTTTTCTAGTTTTTGCATGATTGGCCAACACAGCATTCCTGATGGAAAAGGATACTGGAAAGATGAATGTATTGATTTGGATTATAGATTACTAACTGATCAGTTTGGGATAAAAAAAGAAGAAGTGGTGTTTGTAGAAGATGTATGGGCAGGTGGGGGTTCTTTTGGTCCATCGCTAGAATATTTTGTTAGAGGATTAGAATTAGGTAATGCAGTTTTTACAGAATTTCAAGGAGAGTTGGGAAAACATACAACACTTGATCAAAGGATTATTGACATGGGTGCAGGTCTTGAGAGATTTGCATGGATTACAATGGGAACACCTACTGCATATGATTGCTGTTTTGGTCCAATTAATCAGACATTATTTGAAAAGATTGGGATAGATTCGGATTCAGATATTTTACAGAAATATTTTACAGAAATTGCAAAGGCTCTTGATAATTTTGAGGATCTAAATGATGTGAGACGACATGCAATAAAGAAAGCGAGATTATCTGATGAACAATTAACAAAAGTGATATCACCACTTGAAGGAATTTATTTAATTGCAGATCATCTTAGAACTCTAATTTTTGCAATTACAGATGGTGCCCTTCCAAGTAATGTGGGAGGAGGATACAATCTAAGGATGATGTTACGTAGAATTAATGCAACTATTAGCAAACAAAATCTAAAGCTAGACATTGACCAACTAATTGATTCGCATATTGATTATCTAAAAGATACATACCCTGAGCTTGATGAAAAAAGAGACGATGTTAAAAAAATACTAAAAATAGAATCACAAAGATATGAAGAATCAAAAGTCCACATGAAGAAGAAGGCAGAAAAGATTCGCGAAAAGGGCATTCCAAGTGTAGATGAATTAATCACACTTTACGAATCAGATGGAATTACACCAGAATATCTCAAAGAAGTAGATGCAATTTCAGAGATTCCATCATCATTTTACTCAAAACTATCAGATTTACATCAATCAGAAAAGAAAAAAGCAATTGCAGAATTACCATTAGAAGAATTACCTGAGACAGACACTCTATTTTACAAAGAGGATCCAATGGAATTTGATGCCAAAGTAATCAAAGTTTTTGATGATCAAGTGGTATTAGATAAAACATCATTTTATGCAAGAGGCGGAGGACAAGAGCCAGACCATGGAAGTATAGCAGGATTCAAAGTGATCAATGTAGATAAGCATGCAAACATCATAGTTCACAAGCTAGAAGGAGGAGTTCCAAAAGAAGGAGAAACAGTATCATGTAAAGTAGATGCAACTAGACGTGCAAACATTACAAAAAATCATACAAGTACTCACATACTAAATGCATCTTCACGAAAA
This sequence comes from Nitrosopumilus sp., assembly GCF_025698945.1. Classification (NCBI taxonomy): domain Archaea; kingdom Thermoproteati; phylum Nitrososphaerota; class Nitrososphaeria; order Nitrosopumilales; family Nitrosopumilaceae; genus Nitrosopumilus; species Candidatus Nitrosopumilus sp. Next base: position 230,306 of record NZ_JAILWM010000003.1, on the reverse strand, counting down.
ATTTTAGGTTCATGGATTTGGCAACATTCTGCATTCAAAGAAGAGGATCATGCTAGATTAGACATTACACATCATTCCTCATTAACTGAGGAACAAGTAAAAGAAATTGAAGATACTGCAAACAACATGGTAAAAGAAAATCTAGCTGTGAATATAGAATATTTTGATAGAGGAACTGCAGAGCAAAAATATGGATTTAGAATTTATCAAGGTGGAGTAGTTCCTGTAAAGTCAGTAAGAATTGTGTCAATTGAAGATAAAGATATAGAAGCATGTGGTGGAACACATGTTAAAAAAACGGGCGACATTGAGTTAATCAAAATTACAAAGACAAAAAGAATTCAAGATGGGGTAGTTAGACTAGAATTTGTTTCAGGTCCTCATGCATTTGAGTATGTCAAACAACAAGAGATTGAATCAGAACATAAGGAGTATGAAGCTGCACAAAAAGCAGAACTGGAGAAAAGAAGAGAAGAGAATAAACAAAAAGCAAGAGAACAGATTCCCATTTTGTTAGAAAAGATTCTTGACGGTCAATCAGGAGAACTTGATGGAATCATAGTAAACAACAAACTCTGCTTTACTGCAAGTAGAAATTATGATGAATATTTTCATCAGAATTTTGGTAAAAAGTTAGTGGCCAAAGATAACACTGCTGCATTTTGTGGAATTTTTGAATCAGGTCCAACAGTTAGAATAATGGTGTATGCAGGAGAACAATCAGGCGTAAATGCAGGCGTGATTGCCAAAGAAATATCATCAATTCTAGGAGGGTCTGGCGGTGGTGACGCAAAATTTGCCCAAGGGGGTGGAAAAGACACATCTAAAATGGAGCAGGCAATAACCAAAGCAAAATCAATGATTTTAGGATAATACTATGACAATGAACTGGAATGCAATAGAGAACAAATGGCGAAAGAAATGGATAGAATCAAAAGATTTTGAAACAAATCCAAATGAAAAACCAAAAAAATTCATCACGGTAGCATATCCATATCCCAACTCGCCACAACACATAGGGCATGGACGAACTTACACATTAGCTGATGTGCATGCCAGATTTTATCGAATGCGTGGATATAATGTTCTATTTCCAATGGGATTTCATTATACCGGAACTCCCGTACTTGGAATGGCAAGAAAAATTCAAGCTGGAGAAAAAGAAATTCTTGATGGATTGCGAAATATTTACCATGTCCCAGAAGAAGATATCAAAACATTTGTAGAACCAATAAAGATAGCAGATTATTTCCATGAAGAGATAAAGTCTGGAATGATCGAGATGGGCTACTCCATTGATTGGCGTAGAGAATTTACCACCATAGTTCCAGGTTATCAGAAATTTATTGAATGGCAAATTACAACACTCAAAGAGAAGGGTAGAATAATTCAAGGGAGTCATCCAGTTGGTTGGTGTCCTGATGATCAAAATCCAGTATCACAACACGATACAATGGGCGATGTAGAACCTAAGATTGATGATAAAAATTTCTTAATCAAATTCAAATTTGGTGAATTTATATTTCCAATTACAACACTACGACCTGAAACAATTTTTGGAATCACAAATTTGTGGGTCAATCCAAATACAGAATACAAAAAAGTTACAGTAGATAATGAGAAATGGATAATTTCAGAAGAAGGTGCAAAAAAGATTTCATTTTTTGAAAAACAAGTAAAAATCGATGGAGAAATAATGGGAAGTGAGATTATTGGAAAATATGCTATAAATCATGATGGGCGAGAAATTCCGATTTTACCAGCTGATTTTGTAGAGCCGGATATGGGAACAGGACTTGTAATGTCAGTACCAGCTCACGCACCAAAAGATTACCAAGCTTTGATAGATTTGAAGTCAAAAGGCTATGAATTAGCCTCAAAAATTGAGCCCATACCAATCATATCAACTGAAGGTTATGGAATCATTCCGGCAAAAGATATTTGTGAAAAATTAGGAGTATCAGATCAATCAGACCAAAAATTAGAAGAAGCCACAAAAGAATTGTATCTCAAAGAATTTACAGACGGTAAATTAAACGAAAAATGCGGTCAATTCAATAATGAAAAAGTACAGTTTGGACGAGACAAAATCAGAATTTGGCTAAAGGGTAATGGTCATCTAGAAAAATTCCCAGTACTTGAGAATGCACCAGTACGTTGTCGTTGTGGTGCAGAATGTGTTGTAAAAATATTGAACAACCAATGGTTTCTCAATTATGGGGATGAAGAATGGAAAGAATTAGCAAGGACTTGTCTTGATGAGATGAACATTCTTCCAAGCAACATCAAAACAGAATTCAAAGAAGTGATTGATTGGTTACATGAGCGAGCTTGTGCAAGACAGCAAGGGCTTGGAACTAAACTACCATGGGATAAAGATTGGATAGTAGAGAGCCTATCAGATAGTGTAATCTATATGGCATACTATACTCTTTCACGCTTTGTTAATGACGGTACAGTACAACCTGAAAACTTGACAAAAGAATTCTTTGATTATATTTTGTTAGACAGTGGAGATTTGAAACTAGCTGCTGACACATCTAAACTTTCTGAGGATATCGTTAATTCAATTAAAAAAGAGTTTACTTACTTTTATCCGGTTGATTCAAGACATTCTGGCAGAGATTTGGTTCAGAACCATTTGTCGTTTTTTATTTTAAATCATGTTGCAATATTTGAAAAGAAGTTATGGCCTAAAGAAATTGTAGTCAATGGTAGTGTCATGATGGATGGTGCTAAAATGTCAAAGAGTATGGGAAATATCATTCCATTACGTACTGCCATCAGAGATCATGGAGCAGATCCAATCAGATTAGCAATCATTTCATCAGCTGAATTACTCCAAGATGCTGATTTTAACATGGAATCAGTATCTGGCATTCAAAATAAGCTAGAATCACTTCTTGAGGAATGCTCTAGGCTAAAAAATGAACCCATTTCAGAATTGCAAACGGAAGATAGATGGATTTTATCTAAGACTCAGAATTTGATACATCAGGTTACTGAATCAATTGAGAAGATGAGATTACGTGAAGGATTGCACGATATACTATTTACATTTGAATCCAATTTGAGCTGGTATAACAAAAGAGTTCAAGCTAAAGACAGAAAAGATGTTTCAGGAATACTATACAAGATAAATTCAGCTAGAATTGCAATGCTATCACCATTTGCACCACATATTGCTGAGGAGATATGGGAAAAGTTGGGAAATTCAAGACTGGTTTCAAAGTCACAATGGCCGGAATATTCTAAAAACAATGTGGATGCTATTGCAATTCAATCCGAAGAGTTGTTAAAGTCTACGATTAATGATATTGCAAATATTCTAAAAGTTACAAAAATCACACCACAGAAGATTGTAATCTACGTAAATTCAGATGAATTCAAAAAAACTGTGTATCACAAGATACTTGAAATCATGGTTGGGGGTCAAAACAACATGGGAGTAGTAATGAAAGAATTAATTGCAGACCCTAAAACAGCTGAGGCCAAAAAAATGCCAGACTATATTCAAAAAGTAATCAAAGATTTACTTTCAGAATCTGAGGAGATAAAACAAACAAAATTAGAATCTACAGAATTTAATGAAAAAGAATTTCTTTCAAATGAATTAGTCAGTATTGGAAAGAAAGAATTTGGTGTAGAAGTTCAAGTGTATTCTGAATCAGATTCAGACATTTATGATCCTAAAGGAAAAGCTAGACATGCAAGACCATTCAAACCTGCGATTCTAATTGAATAACTAATAATAAAAAATTATTTTTTTATTAATTTGATTATGATTTTTTTGCAGAATGTTTTTGTTCTTTTTTCAGAATATCCAAAATCTCATTATTGCTTTTCATCCATGTTTTAAGGTAAGCATAAAATAGATTTTCTAAATCATCAACTAAGCCTTCAAGTCTTGGATCTGAACGAATATCAGATAATTGCTCATTAAGGTTCTCAAGAATTACTTGCAATCCCTGATTTGAGGTATCTAATTTCTGAATTGCCTCATCTAAACCCATAGAGATTCTAAGGAGTCATCAATAATAAACGAATCCTAACATGTTGTTATTATAATTTTAAAATTTAGAATTTATTTTTAAAAACAAGTTCCGATAGAGGAACCTGCCCACCACGTTGAGAGGGATCTTTTGCTTTTTTGCCAACAACTACCATCATAGAAATTAAATGATCAGATGGTAAATTGATCATTTTCCCCACAGCATCATAATCAAATCCTTTCATAGGACACGAATCATATCCCATTGATTTTGCTGCAAGCATTATAGTTTGAGCTGCCATTCCACAAGAACGCATTGCTTCATCACGCTGTAATTCAGTTTTGTCTTTGTATGAGTTTTTTAGTGAAGCAACAAGAGAATTTCTTGACTCTTCAGGAATATTAGCCCAATATCTTTCGGGATTTTTATTCCATGAATTCAAATCAGCACACAATATGATAATCAAAGAGGCTTCAGATACTTGCAGTTGTCCATAAGATAGTTCAGATAATTTATCTTTGATAGTTTGTTCAGTAATTATTACAAATCTCCAATTTTGAATATTATAGGATGTTGGAGACAATATTGCCAATTCAAGAAGTTGTTTAATTTCATCTTCAGTCATCTTATGATTTTTATCAAAACTTTTGATACTGCGTCTCTGTTTTATTGCATCAATTGTATCCATATATTATTGAGATCATGACCAAATTTAATTTAATGAAAATAAATCAGTCTAGATATTCAATCATGCATAGTATTCAAATCATAAAAATAGACATATGAAGAATTTTCAGATAGTGTATTTATTAGGCCAGACAGATAGCAGATCATCTTGAAGATTGCAGTAATGGGAATGGGTGTTGCAGGATCATATCTCATGGCTAGATTAAAAAATTCAGAACACGAGGTTGTCGGATACGAAAGAATGCCTCAAGAAAAACACGATTCAATTTGTGCTTGGGGAACAATAAAACCGGTTTTAGATGAGTTTTGTAAAAAAACTGGGAGAAATTTTGATGATTTTCTAATTCATGATGGAAAAAACATGCACGTAAAGATGAACAATGATGTAAAATTTGATATTGGATTGAAAGGACTATGTACCTATAACAAATTAGGATTAATTCAAGACTTTATCAAAGATTGTAATGTAGTTTATGGGTCTGCACCAAAACTGGAAGAGTTAGAAAAAGAGTATGACATGATAGTTGATTGTACTGGATTTCATAGAGTGTATCTACCAAAATTAAAAGAGGATTTTTTCTTACCAACTTATGAATACAAAGTTGAATATGAGAATGGAGTTCCATATGATGACTTTTACATCGAGCCATTTCCTGGAATGTCAGGATACTTTTGGTATTTTCCACTAGGTGAGAAATGGGCACACATTGGAGCAGGAGATTACAACAAAAATCATATCAAGGCTACTGATGAATTTTTAAAAAAACATGGAGGAAAAGTGATTGCTACCAAAGGACGTCCAATCCGATTAGCCACACCAGATAGATGCAAGCCATATTATTCAGGAAAAGTTGTAGGTGTTGGAGAATCTATTGGAACAGTGTATGCACTTTTAGGTGAAGGAATTATTCCATCAATGCAATGTGTTGAAATTTTCTTGGAGAATATGCATGATTTTAAGGCATATGAAAAGGCTGTAGAAAAACATTACAAAGTTTATGCCAAAGTGTTTAATTTTGTCAGAGCAAAAATTCACAAAGATTTTAATTTCTTCAAAGCACTACCGGACTTCATCGCAATTTTCCGTTACATGAAAAAGAATGAAGACAGATTTGGAATGGATATTAAAATTGCAGATTTAATGAAAGTGGCTAAAGCCTAAGTAAAACTTACAGAGCCAAATCCTTCCCTATTAGTTCTATTAGAAGCCATATTGTAATCATAAATTATTTTGGAATAGTTATTCAACTCTTCTTTCATAGATTCCAAATTATCTTCAAGATAGAACCCAGGACAATCACCTGTAAATTGGTAGGTTGCATGAACACGTGCTATTCCTTTTTCATTCTCCAACCAGCTTGAAAATGGATAAAGATAGCATACTCCAGGTCTATCAGGATGCATGCTACAGCCTCCTTTATCATCTAAAAATCTACAGGATATATGAGTTCCATCATCTGCTTCGGTTTCATCTTTTTTTCTTTTTAGATTAATTGTTGTCATTGTAGTCATTTGACCTGAGGGACCAGGTTCTCGATATGTAACGGTAAGTGTTTCATTTTTTATAAAATCTGAAGGTTTTTGATATTTCAAGCCTTTTCCTATTGTAATTAGATCATCAGATGTCAAAGGAAGTCTTCCCTGCCTATCACAACAATTATGACAATCAGGCCAAAAGCATTTCCATAAAATGTATTTTTTTTGAGAAATCAAATATGGAATATGAAATACCACATCTTTAACTTTGATTGGATAATCAGATACATTAGTGACTTTTCCCAACATAAATTGCCGTAGAATTGGGTCCACTTCCCAATCTTTTTCCAACAAATCTAGTGATTCTTCAATTTCTTTTTGAGACAACTATTAAGTTATAACATCTTTTGCAGATGTTATTAATGTTGAGTGATAAAGGAAAATATGCATCTGCCACTCAAAATAGAAGATTTGTTTGGAGTGAAATAGTTTGGCCACTAATTTTAGAAATCAATGATGTTGCATTTACACTAAAACAATTTCAAGAAAAACGCAATCAAATATGCAAGGAAAAAAATGTAACGATTACAATTCCGTCTAGAGGGTTGGTTTCTCTAATGCAAAAAGGAATTTTGCTAAAAGAAGGTGAAATTTATTCAATTCATTTTAGATTAATACCATACATGAGATTAAGAGCAAATTGTGATTATGCAACTGCAATTCATGAAGTTAGAATGAAATGATTACAACAAATGAATATATTCTAAAACATCAAAATTTCTTCAAGTAGCCCGATAGTCTAGTGGTCAAGGATTCTGCCCTCTGGATCTCAAGAGTGGATAGGCGGAGACGGCAGTTCGAATCTGCCTCGGGCTACTGGTAAAATTATTATCTAGAAGCTTGTGCTATTCTTTCTAACTCATTCTTTTTCTTTACAGAAGGAGCATTTGGATCATTTGAGGCTGCAAGAATAAGTTGTTCTGCCATATGTTCCTCAATTGGTTTTGGATTTGAAAATGTGGATTCTTTAATTGCATCAGAGATAAATTTCAAAGCCAAATCAACCCTTCGAATTGGAGCAACATCAACAGATACATGATATACAGTACCACCATAAACAATTCTTGTAGTATCCTCATTTGGTGCGGAGTATTCAACTGCTCTAACTAAAACTTCTACGGGATTTTGTCCAGTCTTTAAGGCAATTATTTCAAAAGCAGTTTTTACAGTATTGAGAAGTTTAGTTTTTTTACCGGTCATTCTACCAGTATTTTTTGCATATTTTTTACCAAAATGCATTGTTTTGTTAATTAAACGCTCTACAATATTCACATCAGCCTTGTTGAATCGTTTTAGTGCTGAACGACCAAAAGTATAAGGTAAAATTTGTTTTCTTAATGAAATGGCAGTTTTTAATCCAGGATCTTTAACTTCAATATTAGACAAATCCCATTTTCTAAATAGTAGTAAGTTTTTAGTTTCAGCCATTTCTATCTCCTTGGTTTTTCTTTCTTTCCTATAACTAATTCATGAAGTGATGTTCCATTTACTTTGAATACTTTAAATCTAACACCAGGAATATCTCCCATTGCACCACCTTGTGTTGCACCCATTCCTTGAATGTGAACTTCATCGTGTTCATCAATGAAATTCATTGCACCATCTCGTGGCAAAAATGCCGTAACGGTTTTTCCATTTTTAATTAATTGAACTCTAACACATTTTCTTACAGCTGAGTTTGGTTGTTTAGCTGCAATACCTACTTTTTCTAAAACAATTCCTCTTGCTTGCGGAGCACCACCAAGTGGATCAGCTTTTTTATCAATACCAAGTTTTCTTCTCTTATATGTAGAAATTGCCCATCTCTGTTTCTTCTTTTTAATTGTAAGAACTCTACCCGCAAATAATCCAAGTGGTGATTTTTTTGTCAATCATTACATCTCCAATGTAGCGCGTTCAGGACTGTTAATTAATACACTCGTAATATCAAAATATCGTTTAGCTAGCATTCTTGCCTTCTCAGCATTTCTGCCTTCTCTTCCAACTACAATACCTTTCTTTCTTGGGTCTACCATCACTATTGCCTGTTTTGACCCATCGGCTCGTTTATTTATTTTTACTTCATCAACTAGTTTTGAATTCAGTAAATTGGTGAGGAATTTTGCTGGATCTTCATCAAATTCAACTAATTCCACATTTCTTTTAACAATATTTTGCAATGATTTGATATGAGTTCCACCCTTACCGATTGCTAATCCCATCTTACCAGTATTAACTACAAAAATTACTCTATCCTGTTTTTCATCTTCAACACAATCACGTGCAGTTGCACCTGTAACATTTTGGAAAAGAGACATCAAGCGCATTTGATCAGTAGTAAGTTTAATTGATTGTGTCATAAAAATTCCTTTTTAACTCCGAACAAAAAAAGTCTCATTTAAACTTTCATTACTAATGTATCTATTCATTATTTTCCTCAGCTTCAGTATCTTTTAGAATTGATTTGATGTTTGCATCAGTTATTGATGTGAATGAAATTGTGGATATTCGAAATTGCAAGCCACATAATCTTCCTAATGCGACTGAAGTTCCCTGAAAGTTCACCAATGGAATTTTTTCTTTTTTTGCATCTGATTCAATTTTTTCAAATATTTCTTTTTTTACTGATTGAGACAATACAATTAGTTTGGAATTTTTTACAGAGTTCAAAACTTGTTTAGTGCCCATAGTTAACTTATCCTCTTTTAGGGCATCCTTTAATGATTTTTCAAGTATCTTACTCATCCTATTTCCTTATGTCGATCGTCTCAACAGGGCTTTATAGGTTTATTGAAAAATCAATTTAAAAATCCAAACAGTGAACCTAAAGATGAAAATACAAAGCCCATTTCTTCAAAAAAATCAATTGGTTTTTGTTTTTCAATATTAACTAAACCTGTTTTTTCATTTTCTATAGAGTCATCATATGAAATGTTTTCTGGAACATGTTCTATAGAAATAGGTTGGACAGAGTTTTGCATGTTAGAATTTTCATAGAGAATCCATTCTAAATTTTTTCTAGCAGAAAAATAATTTGGATTTTCCTCAAGAACTTCAGTGTATAATATTACAGCATCATTAATCTCTCCTAAATTTGAAAGAGCGTTTGCTTTGTTATTTTTTGCTGGAAGGAAATCAGGATCTATTTTGATGGCTTGATCATAATACACTATTGCTTCAGAATAATACCCCAATTTTGCTAATGCAGAACCTTTGTTTACAAGAAGTTCTACGTCATTTGGGTTTTTTTGTAGAGATTCATCAAAAAACTTCAGCGAACTATCAAATTGACACAATCGATATAGTGCAGGTCCCATCCCATCATAATATGATATGGTGTCAATCAATTTACTTGAATCACATTTTAAATTAATTTCATTCAGCATTTTACCTAATTCAATATCTTCAACAGTTAAGTTGTCTTGTTCTTGGTTTTCATTTTCATATGAAATGTTTTTAGAATTATCATTAATTATTGCAGAATCATTATTTTGTGGTTTATTTTCTAATTCATTATTTTCCCCAACATCAACTGAGACAATAGGGGAATTTGGATTGTTAGTTGAAGGGTTTTGAATTATTTTAGTTTCATTATCAGAAACAACAGTAGGTTCAGGAATTAATTCATCTATTTCTTCTTCTATGGTTTCTTCTTCTATGGTTTCTTCTTCTATGGTTTCTTCTTCTATGGTTTCTTCTTCTATGGTTTCTCCTTCTATGGTTTCTCCTTCTATGGTTTCTCCTTCTATGGTTTCTTCTTCTATGGTTTCTTCTTCTATGGTTTCTTCTTCTATCGAATTATCAACATGTTGTTCTAAGTTTTCATAATAATCAAAAAATGAAGTTGCTTCTGATTCTACATAGTGTGCTTTTATTGAGTAGGTTCCATCAGTTCTAAAATTCACTCCAGATTTTACAAGAAAGCTTGTAGAAAATTCTAAATTAGAATCAATCGTACCAAAATAAAATCCAGTTGGCATTCCAAAGGGATCATAAATTCCAATCAATACAGTGGGAGAATCCAATGTAGAAACTAGTCCAGTGATTTCAATAACATCATTGCCAGTGTATGCAGATTTCTCAGTATAAAGTAGAATAATTTCAGGCTCTACATATTCATCATTAAAAATTTCAGAGTCTAGAAAATCACCATTAATAGAAAAAAAGTGGTTTTGAGATATTTGTCCATAATCAAATTTTATTTTATATTCCCCTGCTTGTTCATAAAATGGAGAATCCAATTGGATAGTTTTTGAAAAGATTTTCTCAGAATCAATTTCCAGATTATTTGCAGAGAGTATTTTTCCATCAGGACTATAGATACTCATAGCAATCACTGGCATTCTATAATCAAGAATTTTACCAGAGATAGTAAGGGAATCTCCTGTATGATATGATTCCTTATCAAAGTCTACTACAAAAGAATCTGCAAAAACATCACTTGCAAGAAGAGGAAATAATGCAGTTAACACTAACGAAATTCCAATTAAATATCCTAACACATCTGTAAAAACCTATTTTTCTATTTAATAATCACGTAGAAATTATACTAATCATTCAACTGAGATTAATTTGAAATTCGGGGAAGACAGAGCAGTAGGATCTTTTAATGATGTCCAAACAAAGGTTTCAATTTGATATGTTCCAGATTTTAGCGGAGTCCAAGATTGAGATAGATCTAAAATCTGATTTGGTGAAATTTCACCCTGAATCCAAGAGATAGATTCCACATAATTATCAGAATCCTTCACTTGAAAAATGTAAACAAATTTTTGCATAAAATTTTGTTGATTTGTAACACTACCAACAATTTGGACTTGATTGCTTTCAGATATTGACTGTAAAGGACTACCTAGACTATCAGAAAGAAAAACAGGTGAACTTTTTAATCTGTCAATAGGGGATACTGATGAATCAATTTTTGTTAAAGTAACTAGTTCTAAATCATCATTGATTGAATATGGTTTTGGCAAGGTATGATCACTATATTTTGCAACAATATTATCACCAGTTATAGAGTACAACCTATTTCCACTAGATGGGGAAGTTTGAGACGGAAAGAATGAAGCCATAAAAGTTCCAGAGCTTTCAGATGTTTCAATGGCAGTAATCTCAATTCCTGCAATGTCGGAATCAGAAGAAACTTGAATCGGTATTTGATCTAGTGCTTCAGGATTGAGATTCATATCAGGATCATCTACTATTACCACTATAGCATCATTTGTAAAAAAAATCTCTTTTGCAAATTGAATTTCTCCCAAATTCCAACTAACTGGAACAGATTTTGTCAAGATGACGCCGTCTGCAAATTCAAATGAAATGGTAATTCCAGAATCTCTATCAACTTCCAAAAAGCCACTTGTAGGACCACTTCCAAATGTTCTAGGGGTAGTGTCTATATCCCCATCACCATCAGCATCATGAGGAAATCCAGTTAATGTAATTTCTGCAGTAAATATTCCTGAGTTAACATCAGTTTCGGTAAATCGATATTGATCTAAGGAATGCTCCCTAGTAGAAATTTTAATTGGATGATCTTGACTGTCACCTATTGAGTTTATTAGAAATTTATCACTATTCCAACTAGGAGCTATAATACTTATTTTTACTTTATCAGTCCAAGTGTAAACGGACTTATCTGTAATAATTGGAGCATATGGATTATCATAATCAGGAATGGTTTCACCATATACGGGCAAAAATATCAAATTCAGTAGCAACAAAAAAAAGAACATACTACAAATGTACAAATATAGAATTTAATGTTTAGTAAAATTTAAGATTCATCTTCAGGCAAAGATATTGCTAAAATATTATCACCACGTAGCAAAACAGTTCCAAGTTTTTCTGGTTTTTCCTCAGAAACATCTTCAGCATCATCTAATGTTAAATTCATATGAATATCAAAATCTTGGAGGACTCCTTGGATAGTTTTTGAGTTACGTAATCGAAGTAAAACAACTTTATTCTTGCTTTTAGCCATTAATGTTGAAATTTCATCTGCCATAATTATCATCTAATAATTTCTATTATTCCTCATTTTTTCTTACTGACTTGCATGTAAAGGTCAACAGTTCCACTTCCAATTGGAATGTTACTTCCGACGATCACATTTTCAGTAATTCCTTTTAGTTGTTCTATTTCTCCTCCAAGCGCAGCATGTGCAATTGTAGGTACTGTAATTTCAAATGCAGCCCTTGCTAGAACACTATCTTTTGTGCCAGCAATTCCATGTCTTCCAATCTGTTGCATATATCCTCTAGAACACATTAAATCAGATACAAGCATGATGTATCTATTATCGACTTCTAATCCTTGATCTTCAAGGGTGTGATTTAATTCGTTAATCAATGCATTTCTTGCAGCCTCAATACCCAATGTACCTGCAATTTCAAAGACATTGTTTGTTCGTACATTTCTTTTATCAATGCCTTTGACTTCTAGAACTTTGGCAATATTAGAACCAGTTGTCTGAATTACCCATTCATCGTCTTTTTGAACTAGTGTTACACGCTCAATATCTGGCACACCCTTTACAGTTGTGTTGAGAACTTTATTTCTAATCGCAATAACTGTTGCAGTATCAGATTCATCAACTAGTTTCAAAGTAATTAATTCACCAGTTGTTTCGATTTTGAATTTTTTATTAGAGCCAAGTGCTGCTTCAACTTCTGCAATTGAACATCCTCTTTCTCTTAGTCTATTCTCACTTAGAATTAATTTAATTTCAGTAGAATAATCAGTTTCACTTGAAGAAATCAATGCACTAACCTTTGTTTGCAACACATTACGTGCAACTTCAATAGCTTTTTCTCGATTTTTCTTTGATTCCTCATCAAGATAGATATCCATGGTTGGAGTTACAGGTTTCTTTCTAGCATCAACTAATTCAATTAATCTTGGAAGACCTAATGTTACGTTTCGCTCTTTAATTCCAGCAAAGTGGAATGTTCTCAAAGTCATCTGGGTACCAGGTTCACCAATAGATTGTGCGGTGATAATTCCCACAGCTTGTCCTGGTTCCACTTGGGCATTATTGTATAATGATAATCCTTTTTTGCATACTGCTTCAACTCCTTCTTTACTAAGATTAGATGCATGTAATGCATCAATAACAAGTGTAGTCAGTCTTGGGTTGAAAGTTTTAGTGTATTTCTTTGCAAGAGTGTCAATTTCTTCTTTGGTTGCTTTTTTACCAGAGTCAATAATAGTTTGAGATTCGGCTAATCTACTTGCGTTAAATGCTTCACCATGATCACTTTTTGCGACATCAATACCATCTTCACCATAAAGGAATTGAACTATGTGACCGTGTGGATCTCTTACAGTTCCATCATATTCTAATCTAATGTGTTCTAATGCATTGATCAATCTACGTTGCATGTAACCACTTTGTTGTGTTCTAACTGCTGTATCGACTAACCCCTCTCTACCACCCATTGCGTGGAAAAAGAATTCTAATGCAGAAAGTCCTTCTCTGTAATTTGATTTTACAAATCCATGAGCATCAGGATTGTTATCATGTTCCTGATAATGTGGTAATGCACGATTATTGTAACCATCATGTAATCTGTTTCCTCTTCTTGATTGTTGACCTAATGCTCCTGCCATCTGACCTACGTTAAGAGATGATCCTCTGGCACCAGTAGTAGCCATAATTTTTCCAGCATTTGAGTCATCAAGAGAATCATTTGCAGTAGAACCAGCTTTGTCTCTTGCTTTTCCTAATTCATTAACAATGTATGCTTCTAATGCTTCTTCAGCTTTCATACCTCTTGTAAGTTTGAGTGTTCCTTTCTTGAATTGTTCTGTAAGATCAGCTACAACATCATAAGTCTCTTGAATATCGTTTAGAATCTGTTGTCTCTCTTTTTCAGGAACTTCAAGGTCCCCAAATCCATAACTAAAGCCATAATGAGTGATGAATTGTTTTACCATAATTAGAATAGAATTAAGGAAGTTTTTGCCTACTGCATTACCATAGTCTTTAGTAATTCTATGCAATACACTTTCAGGCTCTTCTGCACCAATGGATGTTTTATCAATCACACCACTGATTAACTCACCATTTTTAATTACAACATCTTTAGGAGTTCCTTTTGTTCCCTTGGACCACTTTGATGTAAGAACATAGTTGAAGTCTTTGGGAAGGAATAATGAGAATAATTGTTTACCAGTGTAAGCTGGACCATCTTTTGTCTTTGTTGCAGGTTTTGGAAGTGGATCGATGTAACCACCAAGCATTGCATAATTTGAAAATTCTTGTACAGAAAGTGTAGTATCATCTTTTGTGAGAAGGTATGCGCCTGTAACAAAGTCTCTAAGGGCTCCAATAATTGGACCACCATATCTTGGTGAGATTAATTGATCTTGAACTCTCATGAGAAGAATTGCTTCTGCTCTTGCTTCTTCACTTTGTGGAACATGAAGGTTCATTTCATCACCATCAAAGTCAGCGTTGTATGGTGGACAAACAGAAGGATGTAATCTAAATGTCTTGCCTGGAAGGACACGAACATAATGTGCCATAATTGACATTTGGTGAAGTGATGGTTGTCGGTTAAACATTACAATGTCACCATCAGCAAGATGTCTCTCAATCAAGTATCCATTCTCAAGAGTTTCTGCAATTGTAGAACGATCTTCTACAAAATCCAATCTAATTTTTACACCATCAGGTCTCACAATATAATTAACACCTGGGAATTTTTCAGGCCCATTAATTACGAGTTTTCTCATTCTTTCAATATTCCATTCAGTAACAATTTCAGGAATTGTTAATTTCATTGCAACTTGTTCTGGAACTCCAACTTCAGACAAATCCAAGTTTGGATCAGGTGAAATTACAGTACGACTTGAAAAGTCTACTCTTTTTCCAGATAATGATCCTCTAAATCTTCCTTCTTTTCCTTTTAATCTTTGAGTTAATGTTTTAAGAGGACGACCAGAACGATGATGGGCTTGTGGGATTCCAGAAACTTCATTATCAAAATATGTTGTAGAGTGGTATTGTAACAAGTCAACCAAGTCTTGAACAATTAATGGTGGAGTTCCTGCTTCTTTACTTTCTTTGAGACGTTGATTTACTCTAATGATGTCAACCATTTTGTGAGTCAAGTCATCCTCAGATCTAATTCCAGTCTCAAGAATAATTGATGGTCTAACAGTTACAGGTGGTACTGGTAATGCTTGTAGAATAAACCATTCAGGCCTGGCAGTAATTGGATCATATGATAATAATTCTAAATCTTCATCAACAATTTGTGAGAATCTCTCCCTAATTGTAATTGGAAGTAATCTATGTTCACCAATTTCAGTTTTTTCAACGAAGATAGTAGGTTTTGTGAAAATTAACTCATACTGCGTTTTTCCACAGTGTGGACATTCCTTTGCTTTTTTAGCTTTCTCAATAATTTGTTCGGGGATACGTTTTTGAGAAATTACAGTATATGCAGCATGTTTGTCTTTAATTTTTTTGAATGCATCTAAATCTTCTTGAGGAACTTTTAGTCGTGCACAAGAACGACATGTAGATTGTAATAATTTGTAAATATTATCAATAAATGCAATGTGTAATATTGGCTCTGCTAGCTCAATATGTCCAAAATGCCCCGGACATCTTGCTGCGGTATTTCCACAAGTTAAGCATTTTTGTCCCGGCTCCAGAGTTCCAAGTCTGCCATCCATGAGACCTCCTTGAACTGGCATTCCATCTTCATCATAAGTTTCAGGTGCAGTAATTTCAGCAACAGAGTATTTTCTAATCTCAGTTGGAGACCATACAGAAAAACGAATTCCATCTATTGCTTTAATTGCTTGAACAGACATCAGATTTTCTCCTTGATTAACAATCGTGGGGCTACGTTAAGACTTTGCATCTCTTGTAATAGTAGTTTGAATGCATATGCAACTGACACGGATGAAACTTTGGCTTTATCACCACAAACTCTGCATACATAGCGTCTTTGTTTAACATCATGATATGCAACTAGACCACATCTTTCACATACAAAAATATCTGATTTATCAGATTCGTCAAGTAATCTATCTTTGAGTATCATTGAAGCACCATATGCAATTAAGCAATCTCTTTCCATTTCACCAAATCTAAGACCACCACCTCTTGCTCTTCCTTCTGTGGGTTGTTTTGTTAACATTTGAACTTGTCCACGTGCTCTTGCATGTATTTTATCTGCAACCATATGGTGTAGTTTTTGGTAATATACAACTCCAATGAAGACATGGACTGGAAAAGATTTACCAGTTCTTCCATCATACATTATTTCTTTACCAGAATATTCAAAACCATGTGCATCCATTACTTCTTTAACTTCATCCATTTTCTCTCCAACAAATGCAGAACCATCAAATCTTTTACCACGTAGTGCTGCTGCCTTTCCACAAATTGATTCCATCATCATTCCAACAGTCATTCTTGAAGGGAAAGCATGTGGATTAATTAAGACATCAGGAGACATTCCATTTGCAGTATATGGTAAATCTTCTGCTTTAGCTAAAATTCCAAGAACTCCTTTCTGTCCGTGTCTTGATGCAAATTTGTCACCAATTTCAGGAATTCTCATATCTCTGGCTCTAATCTTGTACATTTTTCCTCCTTCGTTTGATTGAGTCATTACAACAGTATCTACAACTCCAGTTTCTGAAGGCCTTACACCAATTGATGTATCTCTTCTGTAAGGACCAGTTGATTCAAACTCTCTATATTCTTCCATAAATCGAGGAGGACTAGTTTTGCCAATCAAAATATCTCCACCTTTAACTGGAGCCTCTGATGCAACTACTCCATCTTCTTCAAGTAATCGGTATGCACGTTCTCCTTTGTAGCCTCTAATATTATCTTCAGCATTTGGGATTTCAAAATTATCACGCATTCCGCCGGGATATTGTTTAGCTTCTGCATCATAGATTCTATAGAAAAATGTTCTACCTAATCCTCTATCAACTGAAGACTTGCTAAGAACAATTGCATCTTCAATGTTGTAACCATCAAATGGCAATACAGCTACAATACAATTCTGACCAGCAGGTCTATCTTCTAGTCCCAACAATTTCATTGCTTTAGTATTAACGATTGGAACTTGAGGATACAGCATAAAGTGCTGTCTAACATAGGTACTTGTATTCATCATAGGAGTAGAGAATCCAAGACTTTGTTTTGCCATAGCAGACTCGTATGTATTTCTTGGAGATTGGTTATGTTCAGGATATGGAATGATTGAAGCTCCTGCACCTAGAATTGCTGGTGGGAAAACTTCAAGATGAGTATGTTTCTTTGTATCTTTTTCATCTAGTGTAACATAACAATTTTCTTCTTCATTTGCATCGATTAATTCTAAAACTCCCATTCTCAAAAGATCAGTCCATGAAAGTAATTTTTTAGAAATCTTATCTAATAATTCGGTAGTTAGCAAAGCTTTGTTGTCTTTGATAATTATCAATGGTCGTAAAACACGACCAGCATTACAATTAACATAGAGTCGTCTAGTTGAGCCTTCAATTTCAGATTTATGGAAAGAGACTCCAACATGAGGATGAATTTTTGAGTTTCTTCTAAGTTCTCTTAAAGATTCTGCAAGTTGTTCGCCATCTTTAAAATATCCAATTAGTCTACCATCAACAAAAATTCTTGTTCCATCTTTTTTCAATTCTTCTTTAGCATCAAAAAAGTGAACGGTTCCAAGATCGTATAGTTTTTCTACAATTTCTTCAGAAGGTACATTAACTGAGATAATTCCAGATAGTGCAAGATTTTTTACCAAACCACAATTTGAGCCTTCAGGAGTTTCACTTGGACAAATTCTTCCAAAGTGAGTTGCATGTAAATCTCTTGCTTCAAAGTTTGGCTGAGTTCTGCTAAGTGGGGATTGAATTCTTCTAAGATGACTAATAGTTGAGAGATAGTTTGTTCTATCAAGTAGTTGAGTCACACCTACTCTACCTCGTCCCCAGTTTCCAGTTGCAATAGCATTGTTGAGCTTATCAGTAATAATTCCAGGTCTAATTGCAGCAGCCACAGCATTAATTCCACGTTTTTGTCCAGATCTTTCTAATTGGTATTTCATATCCCTTACAAGATTTCTAAATGCAGTTCTAAACAGATCTGCTAACATTTGTCCTGCAAATTTGATGACTTTATTTCCATAATGGTCTTTGTCATCAGGTCTTATCCAACCAAGTTTTAATTCTAATAACTTACATGCTGCTTCACCTAGGAATTGTGCTTTTTCTTTTCTATTTTCAGGATGCTTACCTAGGTGAGGCAATAATCCCCAATCAAGTAATGTTTCAGCTCTTTTGATTTGGAATTCTTCAAGCATTCCAGGTGCAATTCTTTTACTAATGTAAACAATCGCATCTTTTGAGGTTGGAACATCACCTGCTTTCTCAAATGATCCTTCTAATTCATTTTGAAGATCATCAACAAGTGAAACTGCAGCTGCAATTTCCCTATCAGATTCTAATCCAAGTGCCCTCATTAGTGTGACAACTGGGATATCAACAGGAGAACCAGGAATTCTTGCAACAATTAATCCATCATTTTTCATTACAAGTTCTAGTTTTGCACGATAACCAACAATAGAGGAATATACTTTAGCTTTGAAAACAATATTTCCACCAACCGTTTCTCTATCAACAATAATTTTGTTATAGGATAAATCTTCCAATCCTACAATGACTCTCTCAGATCCATTAATGATAAAGTAACCACCAGGATCATTTGGATCTTCCCCATGCTCAACTAATTTTTGAGTAGAAAAATTATGCAAGATACATGCATTGGACTTTGCCATTACAGGTACATCACCAATATGGACAAATCTGGATTCCAAAATTTTTCCATCTTCAACAACACTTGCCTCCATCATTACAGGTGCGGAATAAGAAACATTTCTCAATCTAGCTTCAGCAGGAGTGATATGAGTGATTGAACCATCAAGTTCCATCATTCTTGGTTGTTGTAGTTTTACTTTTCCTAGTTGAATTTTGTATGGGTATTCTGCGTTTTCAATATCAATTTGCCCTACTTCATTGATAATACTTTGAAGACCTTTTTCTAAAAA
Organism: Nitrosopumilus sp.; assembly: GCF_025698945.1. Classification (NCBI taxonomy): domain Archaea; kingdom Thermoproteati; phylum Nitrososphaerota; class Nitrososphaeria; order Nitrosopumilales; family Nitrosopumilaceae; genus Nitrosopumilus; species Candidatus Nitrosopumilus sp. Next base: position 211,030 of record NZ_JAILWM010000003.1, on the reverse strand, counting down.
TTCGTCAAAAGAGTTAAGATGTTGTCTTGCAATACCTTCTCGTTTTAAGATATCTTGTATTACTGGCCAACGTTTTGTTGAGGGATCTGCCATCTAAATTTCCACCACGTATCGATAATAGAGACTTTCACCAGCAGTTGGGCTTTTTCTAGTGATTTTAATTACATCACCTGGTTTAACACCTAGTCCCAATATTGCAGGATCGTTTACAAAGATTAATGGTAATTCAGTAGGTTTACAATTGTATTTTTTTAGAATTTCTTCTGCTTCTTGTTTTGTAATAATTTCATGTTTTGGAACATAGATATGATCAGGTACTAAAACTTGATTTTTCTTAGTTGCCATCTACAAAACCTCCAGATCGAACATTAAATGTAACAGCAAATAATACACACAAACTGTAAAAAATTCACGCTCAGGTTAATATATATCTAATCTGAAATTCGTTAAACGCTGCGTTTTTTCTTGTTTGTCAACAAATTTTTTCACAACCTTAAATAAGATAAATTCAGGCGTAAGATTGATGAAAACTCATCTATCGGTGTTTGCCTTATCTGCAATCTTAATTGTAAGTATTGGCATGGCACCAGCATTTGGACAAATACAAAGTTCGATTGTTGTTACTACAGATAAAACATCCTATTCACAGGGTGAAATAATCATGGTAACAGGTCAAGTCAAAGAACTGTATTCTGGAACCCCAGTTAGTGTAATAGTCAAGGCTCCTAATGGAAACTTGGTATCAATTGCACAAGTAACAGTTGGTGCTGATAAAAAATTCAGTACTGAAATTACTGCAGGAGGCTCTTTGATGAAAGCAGCTGGAACATACACAGTTACAGTTCAATACGGAACCGAAAATCGTTCAGCAACAACAGAATTTGAATTTGGGGGTTCTACAACACCACCAAAGGGTCCTATAACTGGCAATACAATTGCAGTTGAAGGTTCTAGTGATTTAATAAGATATACAATCACAGGCGGCAAATTACTTAGTGTAATGCCTGATGTGGATGCAAATTCACTGATCATATCTATTGATGCAACTAGCGATGGAACATTAACCCTAACAATTCCAAGATCTGTAATGGATGCAACAATCAATGGTGAAGATGACGACTTCTTTGTCTTAATTGATGGAGAAGAAGTAGACTTTAGTGAAACAACAACATCAACAGACAGAACACTCACCATAGCATTCCCAGTAGGGGCTGAAGAAATCGAAATAATCGGTACATTTGTAGTCCCAGAATTTGGTACAATTGCAGCCATGATTCTAGCAGTAGCAATTATCTCAATAATTGCAATCTCTGCAAAGTCAAGACTTAGCATTATTCCAAGATACTAAATTTCATCTTTTTTCTCTTTTTAATCATCCCCCAATCATGGATTTACAAAAATTAAAATTTAATTCAAAAAAATCTCTGAAATTATATTATTCTTAAAACATTTGGCAGACTTCCTTACTAATGAATTAAAGTATGAATCAATAGATCGGAATAAAAATGGGTAAACGTCTGATCGTAGATAGGTAAGGATGAAAATATTCTTTTTAAATATACATAAATACCAAAAGATTGTTGGGTTGAAATAGGATGAATTTTAAACGTTCAACAACATCAATGGCAATAGCCCTTTTGGCACTGTCATTAATTTCAATGACCTCAATTCAACAAGATGCTTCTGCTGCCGCTGTTCAAGGAATGGCTGTTACAGTAACAGCTGATAGAAATTCAGATACAATCACCTTAACAGGAACAACAATTTCAAAAATGAATGATGTTACATTTAGAGTGACATCTCCAAGTGGAAACAATGTAGTTGCCATCGGTCAAGTATCACCGGATGATAATGGTAATTTTGGAACCCAATTCAAAATTGGTCCAACATGGACTGAGAATGGATTCTATACAATCAAAGCAATGCAACAAAATTCATTGTATTCATTAAAAGTACTTGTTGAAGTAGCAAATGGAATGGCAAAAAAGACATCTGTAACTGAGTCTAACTTAGAAACAGGAATCTATAAGCCATATACTCCAAATGTTGCAAAAGATGCAGGACTTGAACTTTATGCAGATGCAGTATTGGGATCTACAACTATTGAGATTTCAGGAACAACTGATAGAGTTAGTCAAGACATCACTTTGACAGTAACAGCACCAAATGGAAATAAAGTATCAGTAGGTCAAGTATCACCAATGCTTAATGGAGAATTTACTACTACAATCACTACAGGCGGACCTCTTTGGAAACAAGATGGAATTTACACTGTAACTGGAAAGCAATTTGATGATCCAAAATATACTGCTTCAGCTGAAGTAGATATTAGAGAAGGAGTCGTAGTGCCAGAATTTGGTACAATTGCAGCCATGATTCTAGCAGTAGCAATTATCTCAATAATTGCAATCTCTGCAAAGTCAAGACTTAGCATTATTCCAAGATACTAAGTTCACAACTTTTTTCTCTTTTTAAATATACATAAATAGAGACAGATGCAAGTCGCAATAAGATGAACAGCCGTACGTCGTTCGCGCTACTAGCCCTTTTGACTGCAGTCGGTACTTTAACCATGTCATCAGCATATGCTGCTGATAGCAATAATTTGCCACCAGCATGTGTACAGTGTGAGCCAGAAAATGCAAAAACATCAGCTAAAGAAGCTCTGATGAGATCTATTCCAATATCAGTTTGGACAGATAAAGCAGAATATGGTCATAATGACATGATTATGGTAATGGGTCAAGTAGCAAATGTAGCTTCGGGATTTTCAGTTACAGTGACTGTTGTAAGTCCATTAAACTCCATTGTTACAATTGATCAAGTCAAGGTAGCAGAAGATGGTAGTTTTGAGACTAAAATAAATACAGCAGGTGCTTTATGGAAATACGATGGTACCTACACCATTAAAGTAAACTATGGAAATACTGAAAAAAGTAACAAAGTCCAAGTTGAATTAACTGGTGGAGAAGCAATGGTAAAACCAACAACACCAAGTGCAACATGCGGTACAAATGAAATTACTGCAAGTGGTAAATGTATACCATACAGCATTACAGGTGGAACAGTAACCAGTGCAAAAATCAATACTGATGACAAATCAATAGTCATTAACATCAACGCTAAAGATGATGGAACCTTAACAGTAACTCCAGCAAAATCAATCCAAGACGGTATCTTCATGGTACTTGTTGATGGAGAAGAATGGAATGATGTTCAAATTGATAAGATTACAAACAAAGTAACAATCATGTTCCTAGCAGGCGCTGAGAAAATTGAAATCATTGGTACCTATGTAGTCCCAGAGTTTGGTACAATTGCAGCCATGATTCTAGCAGTAGCAATTATCTCAATAATTGCAATCTCTGCAAAGTCAAGACTTAGCATTATACCAAGATACTAAAATCACAACTTTTTTCATTTTTTCATTTTTAATAGTAAAGGAAATATACAAATGTGCATTTCAAACGTTGTGGATTCTAGAATAGTTTATGGAATAATTTCTTTGTTAATATTTTCAACTGGAACAGCATTTGCACAAGAATCTTTAATTTCTGTTCAAACAGATGATAATCTTTATGATGAAGGTGATACGATTGTTATTTCTGGAATTGTTTTAACTAAAGTGGGTGATACGCCAGTTACATTACAATTGTTTTCTCAAGGAAATTTAGTAGATATTGCACAGATTAGCGTAGCAAAAGATGGAAGTTATTCACACACAGTTATTGCAGAAGGTCCTCTTTGGAAAAATGCTGGAGTATACACAGTTAGAGTCTCATATGGAGAAGGAAATATAGCTGAAGCTGAATTTGACTATAGTCCAAAATCAAAATCATTTACAACAACAGAAATTTTTGAAGTAGATGCTGGAAATCAAGGTACATTTGATGTAGAATACAGCATCAAAGGAGGATCAGTAATTGATATGATAGTAGATTCGGATATTTTTGCATTAATAGTCCAGGTAGATGCCACAGATAAAGGAACTATAACATTAGATTTACCTAGAGAATTCATAGGCGCTGAAAAACAAGATGGTAAAGATGATGCATTTATCATACTAATTGATGGAATAGAGGCCCCATATCAGGAATCAGTTGTACATGCAGATTCTAGAATAATTACCATAAACTTCGAACAGGATGATTCAGATATTGAAGTAATTGGAACTTATGTTGTTCCAGAATTTGGAACTATTGTTCTAATAATTCTAACCATAGGAATTTTATCAACAATTTTAGTTTCACGAAACAAATTACAAATTAATTACTAATTTAAACAAAAGAGTATTTCTCTTTAAATGGGGAAACTGCACGTAATTCAACAATGATTTTTTTGAGAACATCAACTGTTTGATCAATTTCCTTTTGATTATTATAAATTCCAATAGTCAATCTTAAAGAGCCTGTTATTTGTTCGTGTGAAAATCCCATTGCCTGTAAAACATGAGATGCTTTTTGTGTATTTACAGAACACGCAGATCCTGTAGATGCTGCAATTCCATGCTCATCAAGTTTTATAATAAGATCTTCTCCATTAACACCAAGAAAAGTAAAATGAACATTGTGAGGCAATCTTAATTGAGGATGTCCATTTAATGTAACTTGAGGAATTTCATCAGATATCTTTTGAATTAATAATTCCTGAAGATTTTTTACGTATGAAAAATTCTCATGTATATTTTTCATTGCAATTTCACATGCCATCCCAAATCCAACAATATTTGCAACATTTTCAGTTCCTGAACGCAATCCATTTTCCTGACCTCCTCCCAAAATGAAGGGAGGTATATCAAGTCCATTTTTGATATACAAAGCACCAACTCCTTTAGGACCATAGAGTTTGTGAGATGAGATCGAGAGTAAATCTATGCCTAATTCTTTAACATCAATTGGAATTTTACCTACAGCTTGAACGGCATCAGTATGAAAAGGAATTTTATATTCTTGGCATATTTTTGAAATTTCAGAAATTGGTTGTATTGTGCCGATTTCATTATTGCCAAACATAATTGATACAAGAGATGTTTTTTCAGAAATTGAATTTTTCAATTCTTTAATATCGACAAGCCCAAAATGATCTACTGGAAGATAAATCACTTCAAATCCATTTTTAGATAATTTTTTACATGGTTCTAAAACAGCATCATGTTCTATAGAAGAAGTAATAATTCGAGATAATGGTTTTTTTAAGGCAATTCCATTTAATGCAGTGTTATTTGATTCAGTTCCACCAGAAGTTAGAAGAATTTCAGAAGGATCAGCATTAATCAACAAAGCAATTTGTTTTCTTGCTTTCTCAATTGCTTTATGAGCTAGTCTGCCATATCTATGAATTGATGATGGATTTCCATATTGTTCTTTAAGATAGGGCAACATAGAAGTCAAAACATCCTCATGAATTTGAGTGGATGCAGCATTATCCAAATATATCAATCTGCAATCACATTAATTTTTCCTGGCGAATAACCCTCTGGATCAATTTCTACATTTAAGAATCCAATCATTTTTAATTTCTCAGTTAATTGTTTCATAATATCAATATCAAAAACTGAAATCATTTCTTTTTCTACTTCTATTTTTGCAGAACCTTGAAGGTCACGTACTCTTACTTGGTTAACTTTTGTAAGTTGTTTCACAATAATTTCACCATATTCAATTCTAGCTAATTTTTCAGCAGTAACTCTTTGTCCCCATGGAATTCTGGATGCTAAACAAGAATTAGAGGGTTTATCAAAAACAGACAAACCAATTATTTTTGCTGAATCTCTAATTTCATTTTTTGAAAAATTGGTTTCCACAAGAGGGCTTCTAACACCGTTTTGTTTTAATGCCTCAATCCCAGGTCTATATTCACCTAAATCATCAATATTTGTTCCATCTACAATCAAGTGCACATCATGTTCTTGAGCAAAATCTATCAAATGTGAACCTAATTCCATCCTACAATGAAAACAACGATCTGGAGCATTTTTTGTAAATTCTTCATTTTCTAGTTCATTATAATCCAAAAGAAATTGTTTAATGCCTATATCTGAGCAAATTTGTTTAGAAGCATCTAATTCCTCTTTTGATAACGTTTTGTAATCTGCAGTTACAGCAATAGCTGATTCTCCTAATTTTTGAAAAGCTGCATATGCGACAAGGGCACTATCAACACCACCAGATAAAGCAACAAGAACTTTATTTCTGCCTTCGAACCAATTAACAAGTTCATCAATTTTTGACATTGTTATTACTCTAGTTTTTCAATTTTCTTTCTTAATAATGACTCGGTTTCTTTAATTGATTTGTCAATAGTGTTAGAGATTTTTTTCAAGTCATCAAATTCAATTTTAAAATCTGTTTTTCCTTTAAAAGTAGATTTTTTAAAGTGAACTTCAAATGTTTCTTCATTTAATGTTAAAGAAATACTATCTGAAATTCGAGGTACAATAAATCGATTAGATTCAAAAATCCTAATTCCAAGCGTGCCAGTTTCAAGAACTAGAGTATCAACTAAATTATCAACTCTTTTATCATCACAGATTACAGTGACAAGATTTGTTGGTCTTCCTTTCTTTGTAATTCCATGATAAATTGAAACGTCCTTTGCCCCTTTATCCATTAGTTTTTCAATTAGGTTGCCCAATATTTCTCCTGAAACATCATCCACATTAGTCTCCAAAACCTTCACTGAATCAATTTCAAATTTATCCTCAGTTCCGCGGATAAGTTTCAAAACATTTGAAAATGAATCAAAATTTTTCTGCCCAGCACCATATCCAATGGAGTCAATTTTCATTTTTGGATAATATTCTATGGAAGTATTTGTTAAATTAACTAAAACACAGGCGCCTGTTGGAGTAGTTAATTCTTCATTTGTAGGGGTTCCTTTAATGATCAGATTAGATTTTTTAAAAATTTCAAGAACAGCACTAGCTGGATTAGACATTGTTCCATGAGAAAAAGTTACAGTACCAGATCCAACGGATACAGGCAGACAAACAGTTTTTTCATCAAGCAAATTCAAATCTTCTAATGCAATTGTAATTCCAACAATATCTACAAGAGTGTCAATACTTGATGCCTCATGAAAATGTACAGAATCTTCAGATATCCCATGAATTATGGATTCAGATGTAATTAGAGTAGAAATACAGGAATTAGCAAATTTTTTTGCTTTATCTGATAATCCTAAAGAATCAATGGAATTATCAATAGCTTGTTTAATTTCTAAACCTTTTCTTTCATGGATGTTATCAGTAACATCTAAAATTAATTCTAAAGCTTCAACTCCATTTTTTTGGATTTTTTGAAATTCAATTTTACTAATTGATGAATTTGGAAAGAATTTCTCAGAGTTTTTAATTCCAGAAATAATTTTATTTTTATCAGCACCTAAATCTACTAAGGAACATAGTAACATATCACCTGAAATCCCTGCAATTTGAGGATCAATAACTAATACCATAATTAAAAAAGATCAAAAATGCTTATAAATTCGCCTAATATGAACTGGATTTCATTAGATTTAATTATTGAAAATTAACAGCGGTTTGCATGATTACAATAATTGGTTCTGGTAAAGTAGGTGGAGATGCTGCTTTATTCTCTGCATTAAAAAGATTAGATGATAAAATATTGCTTCTAGATGTTGCTGAAGGACTACCTCAGGGGGAGGCAATGGATATCAATCACATGCTATCAGAACAAGGAATAGATGTAGAAGTAAAGGGTTCAAATGATTTTGCAGATATGAAGGGATCAAATATTGTTGTAGTAGTTGCAGGTTCTGGAAGAAAACCAGGAATGACAAGAATGGATTTACTAAAAATTAATGCTTCAATTGTAAAGAGTGTTGTAGAAAATATAAAAAAATATGCAGACGACTCTATGATTATTCCAGTTACAAATCCTCTGGATCCTATGGCCTACATTACTTACAAAGTATCAGGTTTTGATAGAAGCAGAGTTTTTGGAATGGGAGGAATGTTAGATTTATCTAGATTCAGACAATTTATTCATGAAGCAACCGGTCACTCACGTGATTCTATTAGAGCACTTGTTATCGGAGAGCATGGTGAAAACATGTTGCCATTACCAAGATTCTCCTCAGTTTCTGGAATTCCTTTATCCTCTTTTCTACCAAAAGAAAAATTAGATGAATTAATTTTAAACACCAAGCAAGTTGCTGCAAAAGTTATTGAGCTAAAAGGGGCCACAGTGCATGCCCCGGGTAATGCAATTTCAGCAATTATAGAATCAGTAGTCAGAGATAGAAAGCAAGTCATTCCAGTAGCTACATATCTTAATGGGGAGTATGGTCATTCTGATGTCACAATAGGTGTTCCAGCAGTTATTGGTAAAAACGGTGTAGAGAGAATTATTGAATTGGATCTAAATGATGAAGAAAAACAAGTTTTTGATAAAGCAGTTGACAGTGTAAAGAGTGCAATTTCAGGAATAGAGATCTAAGCATTTTTTTATCCAATTAAAGAAAAACAACCATTGGAAATTCAAAAAATTTTAGAATCATTGAAAGAAGGTAAGATTTCTGTAAATAATGCAAAAAAACTTCTTTCATTATATTCAATAGAAGAAGTTGAAGGGTTTGCTAAAATTGATATTAATAGGCAAAAGAGAAGAGGGATTCCAGAAGTAATTTTTGCCGAAACAAAAGAATTAGATGAAATCAAGAAAATCATCAAAAAAACTCTAGAAAAAACAAATGCAGTGATTGTATCAAGAATAAAAAAAGAAGACTATCCCAAAATTTTAGACTATTCAAAGAAATTAAAAGTTAATTTGAAAAAAGGAGATAGATCATCATCCATACTATTATACAAAAAACCATTAAAATTTTATGGTGGCAAAGTTGGAATTATAACTGCGGGAACATCAGATATTGGAGTTGCAGAAGAATCGAGATTGATGTGTGAAGCAATGAATTGTAAATGTATTACAAGTTATGATGTAGGAGTTGCAGGAATCCAGAGAATTTTTCCAATTTTAAAAGAAATGATCAATGAAGATGTTGATTGTATTATCGTGGCAGCTGGAATGGAGGGCGCGTTAGCTACACTTGTTGCCACCATGATAGACATTCCAATAATTGGCATCCCAACATCAGTTGGATATGGGTATGGAGAAAAAGGAATTGCGGCTCTTGCGTCAATGCTTCAAAGCTGCTCATTGGGATTAGCAATAGTCAATATCGACAACGGTATTGCTGCAGGAGGAATTGCTGCAAACATTGCAAATAGAGCAAAAATTAAGAAATAAAATAATTAAAAAATTTACAACTATCAAAGCAAGTTATCCTCGTAAATCATATATAACATACTTTAACGAAGTTTTGTAGTTGGCCGGCAAACGTATTGTATTAACTGCTGATCGTAGTTTAATGACAAATTATAGAGGAAATTTTCTTTATGGGTTTATTGCGTGTGGACCATATGAAGTTCTACCAGAATGGGTTTTTGACAAAGTTTTCTGTCCATCTGTAGAAACAGACCCAATTACTGGAGAAGTCAAAGTTGCTCAAGTTGGATTAAGAAGAGTAGAGAGCTCATTAATACAGGGAGGATACAAACGAGAAGATGTCTTCTTAGCACATCCTGAAATGTTACATAAATCAATTGGTCCAGACACCAAAGTTGTTGGAATTAATGTCATGGATCCACTTGGTATGGCTCCAGTTACTACAACAATGTCACCTGAAAAATTATCATATGTTGCAATGAAATTTAAAAAAATGTGTGCAAGTATAATTCAGCTAAAAAAGAAATATGATTTCAAAGTAGTTGTAGGCGGAAACGGAGCATGGGAATTAGCAAAATCAGACAGAATGAAAATTCACGGATTAGATACTGTAGTTGTAGGTGAAGCAGATGAATTAGCAGTAGATCTGTTTCAAGATCTAGAGAAAGGAGATGCACCAGAATTAATGCATTGCTTTGTTAGAAACCTAGAAAATATTCCAATTATTGAAGGACCTACCATCAATTCTCTAATTGAAGCAATGAGAGGATGTGGAAGAGGGTGTGACTTTTGTGATGTAAACAAACGTTCAAAAAAAGATTTACCATTAGAAAGATTACAACATGAGGCTAAAATTAATTTAGATTATGGATTTGATTCGATTTGGTTACATTCAGATGAGATGTTACTTTATGGATGCGATAATAGGGATTTTGTTCCAAACAGAGAAGCTATTACTGATTTATGGAAGGGATTGAAAGGGTTAGGTGCTAACTTTGTAGGTACTACACATATGACATTTTCAGCAGTTGCAGCAGATCCTACCTTGATGCAACAAATATCACATATCAATCAACAAGATCAAACAGGTAGATGGCTTGCAACAAATTTAGGAATTGAAACAGTTGCACCTGCAATGGTAAAAAAACATCTTGGAGTTAAAACTAAACCATTTGCACCTGAAGAATGGGGCAGTGTTGTAAGAGAGGGAGCAAAGATTCTAAATGAAAATCATTGGTTCCCAGCTGCAACCATCATAATTGGTTGGCCTGATGAAACCCCAGATGATATTCAATACACAATTGATATGATGAGTGACTTTAGAGAGATGGATTTCAGAGGATTAGTAGCTCCTTTACTCTACCAAGACTTTAGTGAAAAGAATTCAATGCACTTTGGAAATTTGAATGAGGCTCAGTTTACATTGTTTTGGAAATGCTGGGAAAATAATCTCAGAGTAATCAATGACATTATTCCAATCATCCTAAGAAACAAGACCTATGGACCACCTATGAAGGTCTTTATGTATGGAATTCTTAAAGCAGGAACTTGGGCAATCATGAGATACCTAAGAGGGTTGTGCAAAGATCTCTTCAATGGTAGAACACCAGATGAGATAATTGACAAATATGCTAGAAGTAGATCTGTATCTGCTCCTAAAATTCAGACAAAGAAACTATAGTTTGTCAATTGCAAAATCTGCAATTGTATTTCGCTTTGGTGATAGAGAAATAAAATAAACTTTGTCGGCTCTTTCAATAGACTCTACTTTTTTGTAGGATTTAGATGATACATCAAATTCATAAATTCCTGGATCAAGAGAACCCTTTGAATAAATCATCAAGTATGTGTCTCCATTAGAAGGACTAAGAGGAATAAAGGACATCACATATCCCTTGTAAGAATTAATGGGCATTGTATTTTTCATCGGAGGGGCAGCAGATGCCATATACATGAAAATATCTTCTATAGTGTCAAATTCTTCATATTCAATATGCATTATCTAAGATGATGTGTTTGAGTATAATAACCTACTAGAAAATGATAATTATTTTCTAGACTTGAAATGTTTGTGAACCTTGAATCCAATCAGTGCAGGTGCAGCAATATACATTCCCAAATTTAATGCAATTACAGAAATTCCCAATCCTAGCACCTCAACTTCAGAACCATCATCGGCAAGTGTCATAATTGATAGAGTTGAAATCATAGGTGTGATAAATGCTCTAACAACTTCTTGGAACATTGGATTTTCTCTTTCCATATCAGCTATTGTTGGTGAAAATGAATAGTATAATTGGTTAAATCCAGACATGAATGCTGCTCCTGAAGAAGTACTCATTACTGTATTATCTCTAATTTCTCTAAGGAATTGAACTTGTGGTGCAAGCTCAGTACCATATGCTGCTGTTGCAATTAAACAACCTCCACCTGGTTTTTCAGTTTTTACCACTTGACAAATTCCATTTACTAATTCTGTTCCAGCACCACATGTTGGAGGTTCTGGTTCTTTAGTCATACATTTTCCATTTACTAATGTTTCACCAGAAGGACAGGTTACAGGAGGTTCTGGTTCTTTAGTCATACATTTTCCATTTACTAATGTTTCACCAGAAGGACAGGTTACAGGAGGTTCTGGCGTTGGTTTGCTAATAACTTGCTCTCCTCCAACATAATTAATTGTAATATTTGATTCGTCGGCTCCATAATGAAATTGAATTGCGTAATCACCATTTAGTTTCCATAAAGGCCCACCAGCAACGAAAGATTTTGAAAATGAACCATCAGAATTTGGAGTTATTTGTCCAATTCCAACAATATTGTTATCGGGAGATGTAATAATAAAAGTAAGTCCTTTTCCAAAGTTAGGATCATAGCCTTTGATTTTTCCTGTGACTTTAACATTTGCACCATTTGTATAAATCTCCGTGTCAGATGCAACTGATAATGCAGGATTTGGATCACTAGTTGCAAAAACAGAGCCATTAATACCATAAGAAAGAACAGATACGGATAACAATGCAAACGCTAGTAATCCTGCCAGTCTCATTTTCATTTTTTTTCATGAGTTGAGAGTATTTATGTATTCAATGAAAGAAAAATTGACCAGTTTATACTCGAATTATACCTTTTTTGACCAAGTATTGAATTGATTTTAAAAAGTCATCATCGGAAATTTGATTCTCGGACCACCATTTTGCATTATTTTTAATCCAGTTAGGGATCATCTGATCTGAAATTTTACTGCGCTCAGAAGGTGAAATTTTAATCAAACCTTCTTCAATCAAATATTCCAAACCACGAATAAAATCAGAATCAGAGATAGATGTGGAGGACCACCATTTTGCATTATTTTTAATCCAGTTAGGGATTTCAGGATTAGATACAACAAATGTGATTGTCTTTACCGGTGAATTGTTATGAGACAATTTAATTTCATAATTGCCTACCAAAGAATTTTCATTAATGGTAATAATTGATCTATAAGTTCCTCCATTTGCAAGGGTTGCTGCAAAATTTTGAGAGTTTCCATCAGGAGAAATGATTGTCACTTCCAATGGCAATCCTCTTTTATAATTTCCAAGAGTTCCAGACAAAATTATCTCATTAATTTGTCCAGCAGATGGTTTTACCACAGAATATGCACTTAATGTAGGAACGGTAGGATAGGAAGATTGAGATTTATTTTTTAATAAGCTGAAAATATTTGCATTTCCAGAACTATCTCTTGAATCATAATATTTGACATCAAGACTACCACCTGCTGATGAAATTAAGTCAGTGCCTGATTTATTGCAAATATTTGATGGCATTTTGAATGTACCAGTAAAAATTCCTGTACTAGGCCCAGTTTCAACAAGAGTAAATCCACTTGCACCTAATCCTCCATGCTCAACACCATTTACAGTACAACGTTTGTATCGAATATCTTTGATTAGAACTTCAAGCAAGATATTTCCATTTGCCCCAACTGTATCAACTATAGAAGAATTTGGATCATTTACTACAAAATAAATATCAATTAAATCATTTTTCAAATTAAGATCAGGATCATTAAGAGTAATTGTTACAGGTTGTCCAAAACGGTAAGATGTTGAATCAGATCTTAAAGTGCCAGAGCTTGTATAGATTTGAGATTTTGTAGATGTAGGTGAAATATTACCTGTTTCAGTAATGTCTGAATAAGAAATACTAATCCCCTTATCATTTACAAGTCGGTTTGTAAGAATAAATTTAATCTGATCATCAATTGGTTGAATTGTTTGAATAAAAGAAGAATCTAAAATATTAAGTTGATTTGCAATTGAATATTCTAAAGTTCCATCAAATGTAGAAGAGTCATCAGATGTTTCTTCTAACTCAAATCTATAAATTGCATTATTAACATCATCTGAATCAACTAAACCAAACGAAAAGAAATCAACAGTTATAGGTTGAGATTTTGTTTCACTTGATATAGCACCCACAATTGCAGAATCATTAGATGAATCAAAATTAATTACGAGAAAAACATTTCCGCTTTTACTAGATATGGCTTGAATGTCTGAATCATCTAATTCAAGAAAACCTTGGGATGAAGTCAAATCCCCCGAATCAATAATTTTTACTGTAGATGCACCAAGCGTACCAAAAGATAATTCAAGGGAAGTATCAGAAAAATCAGATATTCCCAGATCATTTAAAAAAGATCTAAAATCATAGTTTAACCAATTTGTCCCGTCAGAATCCGAAAGGGAATCATCAATGAACAAAGACTGCAAATCAGATGCTGTAATTCCCAAATTCAGAGATATTTTCTCAAATGCACCATTAGGAACACTCGAAGTGTCAATAATCAGGCGTGCAGAATTTGAATCAGGTACTGCAGAATTTGCTAGAGAGCCTATTGTAAGAGAATCAGTAGACAAAGTGTAAAATTTAACATTTGATGCCTTTTCAAGAGTCACAGGTTTTCCAATTTTTAATGTTGGAATAATTGAAGTATCCCTAAATACATCCAAGTGATCCCTTGTTCCAGAATTAATATTCTGATCAGGATCTACCAAAACTATAGGATATTTTGTTCCAGGCTTCAAGTAAGCAGAACCATCACCAATAGTTAAAGAGGGATTTAGTGCAATATTTGCAGTAGAAGAACCAGTAAGAACAGAAACTGTTTTTTTATCATAAGTGATAGAACCTGATTGTCCCCTTGGTGCATTCGCTAGAACACCCAACGTTGATTCATCATTGTCATCAGCATTATCAAAGATACCAGAGTTTGGACTATTTTCTACAATTGTTAGAATCGTAGCAAATGTTTGTATTCCATTTGTAACACTTGTACTTGGTTGTTCATCATTTGATTTTAATTCTAATACAGACCCTAAATTAACTCCAAGTTTTCCATTATTTTTAAATCCAATTTTTGTAAGATGTGGTACTAAATTCACCAATCCTGTACCACCATTTGAAGATGAAGAACCAGATTCATCAAATGCCTGATAGAATGTTGAAGGGTTATTTCCAACATCAAATGTCCAAGAATCTTCATCAGTAGGATCTTGATTTAATTGAACATCACTAATTGTAAGAAAAACTTCAGAATTATTTGGATAAAGTTTTCTATCCAATTTTAAAGAGATATTTGGGATTTCATCATACTCTAATGTTACTGATTGTAATGGCCCTCCAGGATTATACTGAATTATTACTTTATCAAATGAAAAAAGTTGTACTAAAGGCCAGGCATTTGTTTTAAGTCCTATTTGACCTGTTGGAACATTTGAATTTGTATTAAGAGACTTTGCATTTCTAACTACATTATTTAGAACAGCAGTACCAGTAGGCGAACCGGTGCATGGAGTAAATGAAGTATCTCCATTAGTGAATCCAGATAATCCTGCAGATTTTGGAACTGCAAATCCATCCGTCTCAGAAAGTGAAATTCCAAAAACAGATGATGCTGTATCTCTGCTACAAAAAACACCAAAATCCAAGCCTTTGCCAGCTAATCCAACAGTAGCATCAGCCCTCTTTGCACTTGCAACATTGGCAAAATATCCATACCAACTACCATCAACAGCTTGTGCCATTCTCAAAGACTTTCCATTAACAGTTACATCAGGCTCGCCCTTGCCTTGACCTGTATCCTTGAGATTTGGATTATTCACAACAACTTCTACCACCATAGAACCTGCAAAATAATTCTCAAATTGAGGATTTTCTGCAGATACAAACAAGTTGGAATTATGCGTTGCCTCAGCATTAGCGATTGGAATTAGCAATAACAATAGAAAAGGTAGCAAATAATAGTTCAAATCCAACCAAAGCCAATTCTGCTTCATGACAAATAATGTTGTCGTATCATTCATTCTTGAAACCTGTTATACAAGAGTAATAATATCAAAAAAGAAGGAAAATGTTTATTCGAAGAAGTAAAGTTTTACAGATTTCACTTTTTGCTATTTTTTCAGCTTTTTTAGTAGAGTTAATCTTTGGTCTTATTTCAAACAGTCTGGCATTAGTTACAGACAGCATACATGCTCTCTTAGATAGTGTAGTTACTCTAGTTTTACTTTTAGCTGCTAGATGGGCAATAAAACCACCAGATGCAGAACATACCTATGGACATGGAAAAATAGAATCATTGGGGGGATTAATTGGTGGTATTGCTATTTTTCTTATAGCATGTTTTTTCATTTATGAATCGATTCACAGATTACAAAGTCCTCATCCAAGCATTCTTCCTGGAATGTATGCAATAATCGGAGGTGTATATACAATTGGAATTGATATTTTTAGAATAATACTTCTTAGAAGATCAATTAAGAAAATAGGAGGGGCCACGCTAAAAGCGGATTTTTATCATGCATTTATGGATCTAGGTTCTACATTAGTTGCAATTGTTGGAATTATTCTTGTATCGTATGGATTATACTATGGTGATTTTGTTGCAGCCCTTATCTTAGGAGTATTGCTAGCAATTCTTAGTATCAAACTTGTCTATAAGACTGCTCAAGATCTAACAGATATTATTTCTCCAGAACTTGTAAAAAAAGTAAAATCAATTGCAAATACGACTGAAGATGTAATTAACGCTGATCCTATTCTAATGAGAAGATCAGGGGATACAATTTTTGCAGACATTACTATTTCTCTAAGAGGAGATACTAGTTTTGACAAAGCCCATGAGATTAGTAGTAATGTTGAAAAGAACATCAAGGAAGAAATACCTAATGCAAAAATTACAATCCATTTTGAACCCAACTGGGAAGACGTGCCACTCGATGCAAAAATTCTAGAAATAGCTAAAAGCGTTGACGGTGTAAAAGGAGTTCATAATGTTAGTACTCACAAAACAAACGGAAAGACATTTACAAATTTACATGTAATGGTAGACAGAGACATCAACTTATCATCAGCTCACAAAATTTCTGAGATAATTGAACAAAGAATTCAACAAAATATTTCCGAAATTGAACACTCTACGATTCATTTAGAGCCATTCATTTCTGTGCCTGAGAATTTAAATTTGGAAGATAAAGAAACTGAGGAAAAAATCAAGAAAATATTAGAAAAATACAATGAAATTAAGAAAATTGGACGAATAGTATCATTAAATTTTGAAAATATTCTCAAGATTGACATTGATTGCTCTTTTGATAGACAATTATCAATTGAAAAAGTCCATGATTTAACATCTGAAATAGAGCATGTGATTAGAGCAGAAATCAATAATGCTGTAATTACAATACACCCAGAACCAAACTAGACCAGAATACTGGTCAGATACATTACCAGCATCCCAACTCCAAATCCAGATACAATTGAAAGACTGGATAAATTATTGTTATTTTCTTCTCTAATCATTCTCATTATCACTAGGATTACTTGAAAAATGGCACCAGCCCCTATTGCGAGAAAAATTACAGATGTGAATGGAGAATATACAAAACCTCCAATCCATGCACCAAAAATTGCAGGAGCTCCTGCAATTATCCCCATTGCTGCAAGTTTTCCAATCATCAATTTTCCCCTTGACATTGGAGCTGCAATAGCTATTCCCTCAGTAGTATTATGTAATGCAAAACCTACAATCAAAAAAGTAGTAAAAGCAATTGATCCCAAACCAACCGATGCACCTATTGCAAGTCCTTCTCCAAAATTATGTAAACCAATTCCTATAGAGATCATAAGTGCAATAGCAACAGGTTTTGACAATTTTGAAGAATCAGCCTTTTTGACTATTTTATCACCCGAATAATATAATGCAAGAAATGACAATACAGTAACTGTTGCAATGAGTAAGGAGCCATTGAAACTTGGAGCTAAACTCTCAGCAGATACTTCAATTGCCTCCTCTACAGAATCAATTGCTAAGAAAAGCAATAGTCCGGCAGTTAATGCCAAAAAGAAATGGTATTTTTGTTTACTAATTTTCTTAATAAATGGAAGCCACAATAATCCAATCATTACAGGAATAATTCCAACATACGTTCCAATAATTGCAAAAAATATAGCAAGATCAAGAGTAGGTTCTAATGCAAATGCAGCAGCTTCAATTTCCTTTTCAAATCTTGTTCCATCTTCTATTGTCATTCCTATGATATACGGCTCAGCTTCATTCCATTCAAATGGAATTCTAACTAATGCTGTTTCATATCGTTCAAGAAACCTATCTGGTTCAATTGCAGCAGGTTGAATTCTGTCATTGACATCTGCCATTACAATTTCAACTGGAATCGGACCTGTGTTTCTAACAGTAGCTTGTATTTCAGAGTCTACAAAATCAACTTTTTCAATTGTTATCTCAGGTAGAGGAATTCCAAAATCAAGTAAATTTGCACCTGGGCCAAAAATATACAACATCATCAATACCACAAAAGCAAAAGGAATTAGTCCACTGGCAATTACTTTAATTTTTGAAGTACTGCTAACTTCCATATTCAAAATCCTCATTTGTCACAGGACTATTCTTTGCAAGAAATATCCCAACCCATCCTTTTTCTGAAAATTCCACCTTATGCGCATGGAATAGATATTTGCCAGGATATTGGTATTCAAATTCCATTATTCCACGTTCAGTTTGAGATAGTGTAATCATATCTGTATAAAACGATGGAATTAGATCAGTTCCTGTAGGATAATACTTGTACAAATTTCCATGAAGATGAAAATTATTGATAGGATCAAATTCAACCATATTTACAACATAAATTCGAATTAACTCATTGGTGTTAATTTGGATCGGATGATGCTGATAATAAAATGGAATAGTGTTTGCAGCATAGAAATTATTTTCAGTATCAAAATCAGTATCAAGACCATTAAGAACCATTACCATTTCATCGGCTTGCATTCTTCCTTCTTTTGGATCAACAATAAAGACACCATAAAGACCATGAACAATATGTTCCTCTAGAGGCATTACATGACAATGATATGGATGAACGCCTGTAGGTCCTGCTGTGAATTCATATACAAATTGTCCCCCATTTGCCCCTACTGGTTCAAAAACTCCATCCATTTCTGCTGGATGAATTCCATGAAAATGTATTGTGTGTTGTTTATCACCATTATTGATAAATTTTATTCTTAACAGATCACCTTCAGTTGCTCTAATTGTTGGTCCTGGAACAGTTCCATTAAAAGTCCAAACATTATAGAAAACACCTGGAGATACCTCCATTATTTTATCATCTTCAGCTATTATCGTATATTCTCTCAACGTAGTTCCATCAGAAAGTTGTGTTACTTTACCATAGTTGAAATCTCTCAAGTATTCCATGGGATCAAATTCTACATCAGATATAACATAGAGTGGATCAATTATTTCCCCAGATGTTTTTACTAATGCACCAGAATGCGTAACAAATGTTTTCTCTTCGGATTGAGCTTCAGAGATTGTCGGATAGATCATCACTACAGAGAAACCAAGTAGTAGAGATATCACTAGGATCATTATATTCGATCGAGTAATTTGCAATAATAAAAATTACAAAAATCTCTATTTAAATTTACCCTAAGCTAACTTTTTTAGTCCAGTCTAACTTTATCACAAACGCCTAATAATTTTAATAAAAATTAGGTTTAAACTAAAGATGATTCCACTTAACCTGTGCAAAAATCAGGAATAATTCTTGTTGTATCAGGAGGATTAATTGTTTTAGGATTAGCTTTACTGGTCGTGGGTAATCAGATAATTCTAGAAGGGGTAAATCAAGGAAGTGGTAAAATCAGTTCCTCAAAAGAAATTCTAATCTCTACCGAACTTGATTCTCAAAAAACATCAACAGGAGTTTTTGCAGTTCAAGTAATTGAGTTTAAAGAAAATACATTTTCAGCAAAAATTTTAGATCCATTTAGTATTGAAATTGTTTCACAGAAGATTGATCAAGATACAATTGAAAATGAATTTGAGGTTTTTGAATCTGGTACCTATAAATTAATTATTGAAAGTGCAGATATTGAAGAATCACAAGTCTTCGGAGCAATAGGACCAGTTCCAGATACTGGAAAGAAAATACTTGGATTTCTATCAATTTACGTATTAATAATAGGCATGGGAGGATTAGTAGTAATAGCAGTAATAGGAATTAAAAATAAAAAAAATCAATTCAAATAACTATCCATTTTTTCAAGACCGCTAATTGTATTTTCAAAATTTTCACTATTTTCAATTACGGTGTTAAGTTTATCAGTATTTGCTGAAAGAAAATATTTACCATCATTAGATTTTTTGTAAATAAATTCATGCTCAATTAAATATCCAAGTCTATCAAGTACATCATTCTCTGAGATTTCTGTTTGTTTGGCTAAAAAAGAACATTCTTTCTCGCCGTCTTCAAGTTCAGCAATAATTGATGAAGTTATTGGATCAAACATACTTTCAACAACTTTTTCTCTATCAAATGAGACTTCCATTTACTATCAGAAAAAATGTTGAAATTTATAACTTTTTGATTTATTTCAAAAAGATAATTAGGAAAAAGAGAATATAGAGATCATGCAAAAACTATGCAGACTTGATCCTTCAGGAAAAGGGGAACATTGCTATTGCATAGATATTGACCCTCAAAGAGGAGTCAAAAAATGCTGCAAATGTAACATTTGGAATATCCAAGGAAGAGATTGGACAGATGATGAGGATTTTAGATGACTTGTCCTTAATGAGGAAGATAATCATAAACAAATCACAGAATTTGACGCCTAGCATGGTTTTTATCGGGGTTTCTTTGAATTTTTGAATACTTGAGTAGTCAGGAATACAGACACATTGTAAGGATTGTGGGTAACGATATCCCAGGAGAGAGAAAGATAATCGTAGGTCTTACTAAAATCAAAGGCATTGGCTATAATTTTGCCACTGCAATTCTTGACACCCTAAATATTGACACAAATTCCCACATAGGAAATTTGACAGAAGAGAATGTTCAAGCTATTGAAAAATTAATTACAGATCCAATTGCAGGAAATTTTCCTTCATGGTTTATCAACAGAAGAAAAGATATTGAAACAGGAACGGATTTACATTTACTTACATCAGATATTCCATTTACTTTAAGAAATGATATTGAAAGAGAAAGAATAGTTGCTAGTTGGAGAGGTTATCGTCACCTTAATGGATTAAAAGTTAGAGGACAGCGAACTAGAACATCAGGTAGAAAGGGTGGAGCAGTAGGTGTAGCTAAAGCTGGTGGACAAGCAGCTCCTACAAAAGATTCTTCTGGTGGATCTCCAGCAGCACCAACGGCAGCAGCACCAACTACAGCAGCCGCAGCTCCAGCAGCTGAAAAGAAAGAAGCTCCAGCGGAGAAAGCTAAATAGGTGTTTTGAATGGGAGATCCTAAATATCCACGAAGAGTTTGGAGAAAACCAAAAAGACCACTTAATTATGAATTAAAAATGGAAGAGTTGAAAACTCTTGGAACATTTGGATTAAGAACTAAAAGAGAATTATGGAAAGCACATACTGAATTATCTAGAGTTAGACATCAAGCAAGATCATTACTTGCATTAGGACAAGAAATCAGAGAAGAAAAAGAACCAATATTAATGAAATCACTTGCACGAATTGGATTAGTTAGTGGTGATGCATCATTAGACGATGTGTTGAATTTGACTCCAAATGATTTACTTTCTCGTAGATTACAGACTATTGTAACAAAGAAACTTGGATTTAAAACACCTTATCAAGCAAGACAAGCAGTAATTCATGGTCATATTATGATTGGAGAAAGAAGAGTAAACATTCCATCATATATTGTGACTGTTGCAGAAGAAAACAATATTCATTTTTCACCTGAATCAAAAATTCCTCAAATGTTAGAAAAAACAAAAGAGGAGCCTGTTGTTGAGGCTCCAGCTGAGGAAGTCGAAGGTGCTGAGACTCCTGTAGCAGAGACTCCAGCAAAAACAGCAACAAAAGATGAAAGTTCTTCAACAGAATAATAGAAAAAATAGGCTTATCAGTAAATAACCCCCTAATTATCAGATAGATAAGAAATGTGTTCAATAATTGGATATTATGGAAACGATATTGCGGCCCCAATTATAGTAAAGGGGCTAAAACGAATGGAATATCGTGGATATGATAGTGTTGGAGTAGCAACAGAATCAAACAATCAAATCGAGTTAAAGAAAGGAACAGGTAAAGTAAATGAAGTAAATCTCAAAGTAAAATTAGATTCTCTTCCAGGAAAGATAGGAATTGGCCACACCAGATGGGCAACACATGGAAAAGTTACAGATGTAAATGCACATCCACATCCTAGCAATTCAGGAAAAATTGCAATAGTGCATAATGGAATAATAGAAAATTACCAAGAGCTAAAAAAAGAGTTAGAAAGTAAGGGATATGTTTTCAAAAGCGAAACAGATAGCGAAATAATTGCTAATTTACTCCAGAAAAATTATGAAGAAAGTAACGATGTTAAAGAAACAATAATTAAAACAGTTGCAGAACTAAAAGGTCATTATGCATTTGTAGCAATGTTTGAGAATGGGCAACTTGCAGCTGCAAAATTTCATGAGCCACTAATTATTGGAGTAGGACAAAGTGATTTCTTTTTGTCAAGTGATGTATTGGGATTTATTGAATACACAGATGATGCAATTTACATGGAAAATGAAAATTTTGTAATTTTAGACAAAAATAAATTTCAAATTTTAGATTTTAATGGAAAACATGCAAAGTATGGGATTACCAAAGTCTCAAAAGAATTTGGAGATGCATACAAAGGAGACTATGCACATTTCACATTAAAGGAAATTTATGAACAACATGAGACAATACTAAAAGCTGGAGAAAAAACAACAAAGGCAATAGAGCAAACTGCGGATTATATGAAACATGCTAAAAACATCTATGTAACAGGAAGTGGAACTAGTTATAATTCAGCATTAATTGCCAAACAAATTTTTTCAAAGTATGCCAAAATCAAAATAGACACTATAATGTCAAGTGAGCTACAATTTTCCCCTGACAGCATAGAAGAGAATTCAATACTTGTTGCCATTTCTCAAAGCGGTGAAAGTGCAGATGTGCTTGAGGCTGTAAAGATTGCAAAACAGGCAAATTGTAAGATCATTGCAATTGTAAATCTGTTAACATCATCTCTTGCAAGAGAGGCAGATGTTATAATTGGCATGAACTGTGGGCCTGAGATAGGGGTTGCCGCCACAAAAAGTTTTACTTCACAGCTAGTCATCATCTATAAAATTGTTGAAAAATTAATGAGTATAACCATAGATTTTGATAAAATATCTCAAACAGTTTCAAAAACGTTAGAAAACCCAAAAAAAATTCAGCAAATTGCAAAGGAGCTCAAAGACATTTCAGATATTTATATTCTGGGCAGAGGGATGCACTATCCAATTGCTATTGAGGCAGCTTTGAAATTAAAAGAATTAACATACATTCATGCTGAAGGAATTGCAGGGGGGGAATTAAAACACGGTCCACTGGCATTAATGGACTCAAATGTGTTTGTAGTGATTATCAATCCAAATGATTCGACTTATGCAGATACCCTAACTAGTGCAAGAGAAATTAAAGCACGTAATGCAAAAATTATTGGAATTTCAGACATTGAAAGTGATGTGTATGATTATTGGATAGAAATTCCAAAAACAGATGAGCTGACATATCCAATTTCAGAGATAATTCCTATTCAGTTATTATCGTATTATGCTGCATTAGAGAAAGATACAGATCCAGATTATCCAAGAAATCTTGCAAAATCAGTTACTGTGAAGTAAACAATCTATGATATTCTTTTTCTGCTAATTCCAGAAACTTTTGTGAAGAATTTCCTGTTTTGATCATAGATGAAATAATACTGCCTCCTGCACCAACTCCCTCTTTTGCAAAACCTTCTGAGAATGCCTTTAATCCTGGAAATTTAGAATTGCTCAATCCTGGATCTACAGAAAATGCTGGAACATCTGCAATTTTTGAAACTAAAGTTTGAAAATTTGCACTTTGATCATTAGTAATGTATGAAGTTGTTCCAATGGCCGCATTTTCATCATTAAATCCAATTTTTGATGCAAAGGCAAGCACAGCAGTCATTTGAGTCCCACCAGCAAGCATTACCTTAGATACCTCAGAGGCAGAACTTAGCATTCCTGCTACAAAAGGAATCATAGGATCTCCAACTTTAGAAATAATTCTATAAGGATGATCTGAATCAATTCGTTCTAATGCTGAAGTTACAATTTGATTTTTTAGTTCTACAGGATTGTTTGGAATACTTGAACTAACTTTTGCATCAAAACCCAATGCACGTAGCACTGCTAATGATGTAGTAGTGCCTCCAGGAATACTTTCACCAATTATTAGACAATCAGTTAGAGAAGCTAAAGTTCTTCCAACTATTCGCCCATAATCTACGGCATGAGATACTTCAGAATCAGTCATTGCATCTTGAATTGAAATATTCTTTCCAAAAGACATTCCAGTATTAATGAATGGTAGTTGTGGAGAAATTTTACTTCCAGCATTAATTGTAATATGAGGAATGCTAGCAGATTCTAAAGCAGTTTTAGTGAGTAATCCAGGAGTTGGTTTTCCATCAGGAGTCATTGGGATTTTTTCAATTGTTTTACAATATCCATAATGAAGATATTCTGCATCAGCAGGAGGAGTAAATTTTATCGAGTCCTTGTCTGCACCTGCAAAAGAAATTCCTGGAATTTCACAAGTTTCAGTATATGACAGTACAAGAGAGAATAGAAACTTTCCGGGTTTTATACAATTAAGAAATTTTTGAGCATTTTCAGTATTTCCAAATAATTCAAAATTTTCCAAAAAATCACTGACCCATCATTTCAAGAAATTGTTGTTCGGTTCTTTTCTGCAATACAAGATTAGTAATCTTTTCTTGTCCAAGTGCAGATGTCTCTGAATGCCCATAATTATGACCTGAATAAAGGACCAGATTATCGTCTAAAGAATATAGAATGTCAAAGAGGCTATGATACAGTTCTTTTGCACTTCCTCCAGGAAGATCAATTCTACCGCAATTTCCAACAAACAATGTATCACCTGAGAAAATTTTTCCATCACCTATCAAGCAGATACTATCCTTTGAATGCCCAGGCGTATGCAGTACTTTGAGTTTTGAATTTCCAAACTCAATAAAATCACCATCTTTTACAGAAATGTCGTGTTTTAATTCTGAAAACTCATGTTGGATAATTGGAGCCTTTGTGGAATCATGCATTGCTTCATTACCAATAGTATGATCAAAATGGTGATGTGTATTTACAATATATTTAATTTTAAGATCATTTTTTTTAATTACCAATTCCAATTCCATTAAATCCCATGAAGGATCAATAATTATTGCTTCATTGGTTTCTTCATCTTCAACAATATATGTAAAATTCTGCATATTTCCAACTTGGATTTGATGAACTATCAAAGTATTCCCTCCTCAGCTTCTGGTGGAATTCCAATTTTTTCGGCATGTAGTTCTCCAGTAAGATCCTTTCTTTTTGGAATACCTTGTTTCATCTTATGAAATGTTACAGTCATGTTACATTTTGTGTAAATATTTGCTGTCTCTCCCGTTTGCGGATCTAGTCCAGAAGGAACATCAACTGCAAATTTGTAGCAATCTGTTTGATTAATGTAATTTATTGCTGATGCGTATGGTTCTCGAATTTCTCCTGAAATTCCAGTGCCAAGTATGGCATCCACAATTACATCTGGTTTAAAACTTACATCAAATGAATCACCTGAGACTAATTTCACTGATGGCATTTTTTTTAAGATTGACCAATTCCAATTACTTTCTTCAGTTTTAATTTTCTCTGGTTTTCCAAGTAAAATTACTGTTACATCGGCACCATAACCTGCCAAATGTCTTGCCATTACTAATCCATCACCACCATTATTTCCCAAACCAACAAAAATTAGCACTTTTTTTGAATCTAAATTTACGAGTTTTTCTACTAATCTTCTAACAGATACGGCTCCAGCATTTTCCATCATGAATTTTTTTAAAAAGCCCATATCATGACCTTTGTTTTCAATTTTGTACATTTGATCTACGGTAATTTCCATATTGTTCAAGAAAATAATTACCAAAATAAGAGCTTTGGAAGTACAAAATAGGGCCTAATCATAGATTTCAGTTTTGCAAATAAGAGACTAGAGTTTTAAGGCAATAAATCAAAATTAGGCACAAATGGTCTCAGAGTTTGATGTAGTTCCAACAATTATCGGGATTTTATTTTTAGTCTTACCCGCATTACTTTTGGGAAGATTATGTTCTCATTTCAAAATCTCAGAGGTAGTTGGATTTGTGTTTGCAGGGATTATCCTAGGACCTACGGCATTAGGTGGTGTAATCCCAATTTTTGAGAGACCAATTGTTGAACTGAATGAGGTAATGTTGGGTTTATGGCAAATTTCTGGAATCATAATCTTGTTTTCTGCAGGACTACATTTTACATTTCATGATCTAATCAAAGCAGGTCCAAAGTCTGCAATTATTGGAGTGTGTGGAGTAATCGTTCCTCTTGCCACAGGGTACTTTATTGTATTTCTTATGGGATTTAATTGGACAGTTGCAGTATTAATTGGTGCAACCCTTAGCGCAACAAGTATTGCTGTATCTGTCGTAATTTTAGAAGAACTAGGAAAAGAGAGATCAAAAGAAGGAAATATTCTGGTAAATGCCGCTGTATTGGATGATGTATTAGGTCTTGCAATTCTTTCAGCAGTAATTTCGATTGTTACTTTGGAAACAATTCCAACAATAGAATCAGTTGCAATAACTACAATTACAGATATAGTATTTTGGATTTTAATTTTATTAGGAGCAGTGTATTTGTTGCCTAAGATAGTTCACATAGTTTCAAAAACACATCCGTCAACATTAGATGCAAGAGGTACAAGAGAAGGTGTTGCACTCGGTTCAGCGTTTGGTTTAGCTGCAATTGCATCTAGTATTGGATTAAATCCCATTGTAGGAGCATTTGCGGCTGGAATGGGATTAGCAGGTTCTAAATTAGCAGTTCAGGTGCACGAGTTTGTTGGAAGGTTAAAGGTTATTGTCGCTCCATTGTTTTTTGCAGTAATTGGAACATATGTAGACATTACACAAATTTCTTCAATCAACTGGGTTTTGTTTACAGTAATTTTGATAGTTGCAGTATTTTCTAAAGTTCTTGGATGTGGAATTCCTGCATCCATTTTGTTAAAAAACAAGAAAAGAGGTTTTTTAATTGGATATGGAATGATTGCAAGAGGAGAAGTAGCATTTATTGTTGCAGGAATAGGATTAGCTTTTGAGATACTTTCAGATGAGATTTACTCTACACTTGTATTTGTGATTTTAGCAACAATATTCATTGCGCCAATTTTATTGAGAAATGCATTCAAATCATAGTCTTCAAAAATTTGATTTAGGAAATGGATGTTGAGAACTTCCTAAGAGTTTGGCAAACGGCTTTATCCTAGGATTTAGGATAATTAGTAATGTCATTAGGAAATGTTAAAACTTCATTAGATAAAATTGCAAAATCATTAGGAACAGTTCAAGATTCAAGAGAATTTCTTTTAAAAAATACCAGAGAAGTGATTATTCTTTGTAGTAGATCAATTATTGCAGTTCACAAAGGAGATTTACAAACAGGCAAAAAACATTTGAGACAAGCAGAAACATTATTGAAAAAATATAAGAAAAAAGCATTGGGCGATCTTAAAAGATATCTAATAACTCCTGAACAAGAATATGTTGAAGCAGTGTGTCTTATTGCAATAGTTGAGAAAAAAGTAATTCCGTCTGATAAAAAATTATCAGTATCTCCAGAATCTTATGTTCTAGGTTTACTTGATTGTGTTGGAGAATTAAAAAGAATGGTATTTGATAAAATTCGAACAGGTAACATCGAAGAGGCTACAAGAATTTTTGATGTAATGGAGAATTTGTATCTTAATCTTTACACTTTTTCATTATATGACAAAGTTGTAAAAGAAGCTAGAAGAAAAATAGATGTTAATAGAATACTTGTCGATGATGTTAGATCTGCAATAACTGAAGAAAAAAGACGTTCAGAATTAATCAAGACTTTACAAAATATAGAAAAATAATTTTTACATATAATGCGGGCGATGGGATTTGAACCCACGAACTCCTAAGAGACTAGCCCCTCAAGCTAGCGCCTTTGGCCAGGCTGGGCGACGCCCGCAACAAAATGACCTTGCATGGTTTTTATAATCCTTGATTACTTTTTTGTTCGTATGTTAATTCCAGTAAGATGTTTTACATGTGGTAATTTAGTTGCCGATAAATTTGAAGATTATGAAAATAAAGTAAAAGCTGGAGAAGATCCAGTCAAAGTTTTAGATTCTTTAGGAATTGAAAGATATTGTTGTAGACGAATGTTATTGACTACTGTTGAAACAATTCAGCAAGTAATTCCATTTTATGAAGCAATTCAGAGAAGAAAACAAGAAGTTCAATCTGAGTTAGAGTAACTTGGCCAAAATATCCTCAATTGAAGGACGTATTCTATACAACAGTAGAGGAAGCAAGACAATTGAGGTTGATGTGAAATCAGATGGAAAATTTCTAGGAAGAGTTTGTGCACCATCAGGAGCTAGTGTAGGAAAATATGAGGCAGTCAGTTTCCCAAATGGAAAACCAGAAGAGAGCCTAAGGGTTTTATCAGAAAATGCTCAGAAATTTATTGGATTAGACTCCTCGGATCTCAAAGTTATTCATGATACAGTGAGAAGTTTGGATAAAACAAATAATTATTCAGAAGTTGGAGGAGCACTTGCTTTTGCAGTAACTATTGCAGCTATGGAATCAGCTGCTAAAGCAGCAGAAGAGCCATTATTCAAGATACTCTCACCACAATCATCATACAAGTTTCCATTTCCACTAGGAAACATTCTAGGAGGAGGAGCACATGCAGGTCCTGGAACACCAGACATTCAAGAGATACTAGTTTGTTCAACAGGCTCAAAAACAATTGAAAGTGCCATTGAGACAAATTTGGCAGTGCACAGGGAGCTTAGAAGTGTTTTAGAAAAAGAAGATCCAGGTTTTACTAATGGAAGAGGAGATGAGGGCGGATGGGCACCAAAATTAGAGAATCACAAAGCATTGGAAGTTTCTGTAAAAGCAATTGAGAATTTAGGATTTACCTTAGGAAAAGAAGTATCTCTCGGAGTTGACTTTGCATCATCTACGCAATGGAATGAGCAAAAAGAAAAATATGTATACAATAGAGCTGGATTTGAAAATTCTACTGGTGAACAAATTGATTTTGCTGCAGACATTATTGAAAAATACAAATTAATTTATGCAGAAGATGCAGTTCACGAAGAAGCATTTGAAGACATGTCAGAATTGACTGCCAAATTTCCAAAAACCTTAGTAACAGGGGACGATCTTACTGTTACAAACAAGGATATCTTACAAAAAGCAATTGATAAAAAATCATGTAATGCAGCAATTCTCAAAGTAAATCAAGCAGGTAGTCTTTTTGATGCATTTGAATTTGCCAATTTAGCAACTCAAAATAATATAAAATTAATCACATCACACAGATCAGGAGAATCCACTGATTCACAAATATCACACATAGGAATAGCAACAAAGTCAAAAATGCTCAAAGTAGGGGTAGTTGGAGGAGAAAGAGTGGCAAAACTCAATGAACTTTTACGCCTATCAGAGCATGATTTAATATGCGGTATGGCAGAGATTTAAAATCGTCATGAGCCAACAAGCAGAAACATCTGACATCAAAAAGAAGATCCTAACTACAGGTATCAGAGTTGGTACTCAAGTTAAAACCAAATTCATGAAATCTTTTATTACAAAAGCTAGTCCAGAAGGGCTTTACATGCTTGATTTGGATATCACATTAGAAAAAATTCAAACTGCAGCCAAATTCATCAACAGATTAGGTGCTGAGAATCTCATAGTATGCTCTGGAAGACAATATGCAGAGACTCCGATTGAGAAATTTTGTGAAATTTTAGGCTCAAAGAAACTTTTAGGCAGATTCATGCCAGGTACATTAACAAATCCTTCTTTGCCATATTACATTGAACCAAAAATAGTCTTAATCTCAGACCCACAAGTGGATGAACAAGCAATTATCGAAGCAACAAATGCAGGAATTCCAGTCATCGGAATTGCAAATACAGATAACATTACATCAAATATCGATGTAATTATTCCAGCAAACAATAGAGGAAGAAAAGCATTGGCAACAGTTTACTGGTTATTAGTTCGTCAAGTTTTAATCGAAAGAGGAGAACTAAAAGAAGGCGAATCAATGAAATATGAAATTGATGATTTCGAAACAAAGATCACCGAAGAGGAAATCGAATAAATCAATCCAAGTGTTCACTTGAAATCTAAAGCATCAGCACCTGGTAAAGTAATTCTTTTTGGAGAACATTTTGTAGTTTATGGAGTAAAAGCAATTCTATGTGCAATAAATAAAAGAATCACAGTTACTGCAAAGGATATAGAAGAAAATAAAATAATTATTGAATCAAATATTGGAAGTCTTTCAGAAAAACCATGTAAATTAATTTCTGAAATAAAGTCACCATTAAAACCATTTTATTATTTAGCCAACAAAATGCTGCAATCTCAAAACAAAATCAAAGGTGTTGAAATTATAGTGGATTCAGAAATTCCATTGGGTGTAGGTCTAGGTTCATCATCAGCATGTTGTGTAGCAGGTGCTGGAGCAATTTCAAAGTTATTTGGCGAAAAATCAAAAGAACAAGTGCTAGAACTTGCAATTGAAGCTGAGAGAACTATTTTTCAAAATACTTCAGGAGCTGACTGTACAGTTTGCACATATGGCGGAATTATGAAATATGATAAAAAAAATGGATTCGAAAAACTAGAATATGAGCCTAATTTTCATCTAGTAATTGCTAATTCAAACATAGAGCATTCTACAGAATCAATAGTAAATAAAGTAAATCAATTCAAAGAAGAAAACCAAGAAGAATTTTCCAACTTATGTGAAAAAGAATCAAAACTAATTGAAGAGGTTTTAAAAATTCTTAAAGAAAATAACATCGATAAATTAGGAAAGAAAATTATTCAAAATCAAGAATATTTAGAAACAATTGGCGTGTCTAATGAGAAGTTAAGAGATATGATTAGAACAAGTCAAAAATTTACTCTTGGTGCTAAAATTACAGGTGCTGGAGGTGGGGGATGCATATTTTCTTTAACAGAGGAATCAAACTTGAATAACATAATTAATGAATTTAGAAATAAAAATTACGAATGTTTTTCCGTAAAAATTGATTTTAGAGGACTGGATACTTTTTAATTGACAAGATAATTTGGAACTACATGATTCTAATAAAATTAGGCGGATCAATTATTACAAATAAAGAAAAACCATTATCTCCAAGAAGAAAAACCATAGACAGCATTGCTAAGAGCTTAAAAAAGATCAAAGAACCAATAGTGATTGTTCATGGAGGAGGATCATATGGCCATTATTGGTCTGTAAAATATGATATGCATACGAAAGAAAGAAAATATGACATAAGAGGAGTTTCAATTGTAAAGAATTCAATGATAGATCTTAACAAGATAATTTTAGATTCATTATTAAAAAATAAACTAAATCCATATTGTTTACCTCCAACAGATTTTATGTCAGGAAACAGACCAATAGTTAAAAAAATTAAAGAGATTCAAGAAATAGCAAAATCCGGATTAATACCAGTCACATTTGGGGATGCATTATGGTATGGTCAGAAAAAAACTTACATTTTATCAGGAGATAAAATAATGACTCATCTTGCAAAAATTCTAAAACCAAAATTAACAATTTTTGCTCTAAATGAGAATGGGTTATACTCTGATTTTAAATCAAAAAAATTGATCTATGAGCTAAAGGATCAAAACCCGTTAATTTCTGAAAACAAGATGGATGTTACAGGTGGAATGTCAAGAAAGGTTGAAGAAGCTACAAAAATTGCTAAGATGGGAATGAATGTATTTTTTGTAAATGGAAATTATCCAGAAAGAATTGTACAAGCTATTAAAAATAGGAAATATGAAGGAACTATGTTTAGAGGAAAAAATGCCTGAAGAATTTGTAATTTTAGTTGATGAGAATGACAATCCTATTGGGACTGAAGAAAAAGTAAAGTGTCATTTACCAAATGGAAAATTACATAGAGCTTTTACAGCATTGTTGTTTGATAATGAAGGAAGACTAGTACTCACTAGAAGAGCAAAAGAGAAAATGTTATGGCCAAATGACTGGGATGGTACATTTGCTAGTCATCCAAGAGAATCTGAAACGTATGTTTCTTCAGGAGAGAGAAGAATGCCCGAAGAATTAGGTATTGAAGGAAAATTAGACTATTTACACAAATTTGAATATCATGTACCCTACAAAGACATAGGTTCAGAAAATGAGATTTGTGGTACTCTAATTGGAGTAATTGATAAATCAACAGAATTAAAAAAAATTCCTGGTGAGATTGATGAAATCAAATGGATATCAGCAAATGAGTTAATGTCCGAACTTGAAAAAAACCCCAAATTGTATTGTCCATGGATGCTCATAGCTTTAGAATTATTAGATAAATCAGATAAAAAAATGCTGGAAAAGCATGCAAATATCTTATCTACATGGATGAATAGTGAAATTCATGATAGGTTGGATAAGGCAATCAAAACGCATCTACCAATAGAAAAGTGGAGGTTAGTAAATGAAAAAAACTAGACCTATTGAAAATAATGCAAAAATTGTAAACAGACATCTAAAATCAAAACTTAAGGGAAATCCAAAAAAACTCTATGAAGCAGCTGGACATTTGATAATTAATGGAGGAAAGAGACTAAGACCATACATGGTTATCAAAAGCTGCCAAATTTTAGGTGGAAAAGTTTCCAATGCAATGCCTGCTGCAAGTGCAGTAGAAATGATACATAATTTTACTCTAGTTCATGACGACATTATGGATAATGATGAAATGCGACATGGAGTTCCAACAGTACATAAAAAATTTGGAATGCCAATAGCAATTCTTGCAGGGGATGTGTTATTTTCTAAAGCATATCAAGTGATAACGGAATCAAAATTATCTGCAAATGCAACTACACAGTTAATTTCAAGATTGGCTAAAGCTTGTGTTGATGTTTGTGAGGGGCAGTTATTAGATATCAAAATGGCAGAAGAAAAGAAAATTCCAAGTGAAGCAGAATATACCACAATGATTTGTAAAAAAACAGCAGCATTATTTGATGTATCATGTGCAATGGGTGCAATTTGTGCAACAAGTAAGGCACAAGATATTTCTAATCTTTCATCATTTGGAAGAAATCTAGGAATTGCATTTCAGATTACAGATGATCTAATTGGTGTAATGGGTGATTCAAAGATTACAAAAAAACCAGTTGGAAATGATCTTAGAGAAGGAAAAAAATCATTGCCAATATTGATGGCAATAAAATTGGCAAAAGGAGGAGATAAAAAAATAATTCTAAAGGCATTTGGTAATTCTAAAATCTCAAGAAATGATCTAAATAAAGCTGTAAATGTGATCCGATCTCTAGGAATTGAAGAAAATGTTAGAAAGCAGGCACTAAAATATGCTGAAAAAGCTGAAAAATCCCTATCAAAATATTCTGGTACTCAAAAAAAAGAATTAGTCACACTATTAGATTTTGTAGTTAAGAGAAGCGTATAAGTTCAAAGGAAGATTTTAGATGGATGAAGAATTAAAGAACGAGATAAAAAAAATGTCTCTTCAAAATGCATTTGAACATGATGGTCAAACTAATGCAAAAATAATTTTAGGAAAAATTCTTGGAGTAAAAGCAGAATTAAGAACTAAAGTAAAAGAAATATCTGGAGAGATTTCTGAAATAGTTTCATATGTAAATAGTTTAACTTTGGAAGAACAAAAAAAAGAGATTGAGGAAAATTTTCCAGAAATATTAATTCCTAAAGAAAAAATTGAGGAAAGAGAGGGACTTCCTGAATTAGATAATGCAGAACATGGGAAAGTCATTACAAGATTTCCTCCAGAACCAAATGGTTATCCACATATAGGTCATGCAAAAGCTGCAATAATTAATTCAGAATATGCAAGAATGTATGGTGGAAAATTTATTCTAAGAATGGATGATACTAATCCAGAAGCGGAAAGAATGGAATATCATGCAGCAATTAAAGTAGGGTTAGAGTGGTTGGGAATTAAATTCGATATTGTAAAAAACACATCAGATGATATGGAAATTTTTTATGAAAAAGGAATGGAGTTAATTAATTCTGGAAAAGCTTACATTTGTACTTGTAAACGAGATGAGATTAGCAAGAATAGAAGAGAAAGAAAAGCATGCAAATGTAGTATGGATGGTATCGATAAAAACAACAAAAATTGGGAAAAAATGAATACTAAATTCAAGCCAGGAGAGGCAATTGTGAGATTTCGGGGAGATATGAAAGCAGACAATGCCGTAATGCGAGACCCAGTATTGTTTAGGATTATAGAGGAAAAACACTACACGTTAGGAGAGAAATATAGAATCTGGCCAAGCTATGACATGGCTGTTGCAATAGAAGACAGCATTGATGGAGTTACTCATGCTTTTCGCTCTAAAGAATTTGAATTAAGAAAAGAATTGATTGATGCAATTTTAGATGCTCTAAAAATGAGAAAGCCCCAACAAGGATTTTTCTCAAGACTAGAATTCAAAGGAATGCCAATTTCAAAGCGAATTATAAAACCATTAATTGAAGAAGGAAAAGTTTCATGGTACGATGATCCTCGTCTTCCAACCCTTGAGGCACTTAGAAGAAGGGGAATTAAACCTGAAGCAATTAGAAAATTTATTATGTCATTAGGATTAACAAAAGCAAACA
Source organism: Nitrosopumilus sp. (assembly GCF_025698945.1). NCBI lineage: Archaea > Thermoproteati > Nitrososphaerota > Nitrososphaeria > Nitrosopumilales > Nitrosopumilaceae > Nitrosopumilus > Candidatus Nitrosopumilus sp. The sequence continues at coordinate 176,414 of NZ_JAILWM010000003.1, read as the reverse complement.
CACTAGCACCATTTGATGCACTAGAATCATTTAACAGAAAATATGTTGATACATCAAGTATCAGATTATTTATGGTTAAAAATGCAAAAAAATTATTTGTAAAAAATTTAACTTTAACATTTGTTGAAATTCCAAATCATCCAATAAAGGATATGGGAAAAAGAAAAATAGATGTTGATGAAAATTTTTTAATTTCAGGAGATGATGCACAAACACTCAAGGAAGGAATGCAAGTTAGGCTTTTAGGATTAGGAAATGTTCTAATTAAAAAAATAGGTTCAGAATTAGAAGGAGAATTTGTATCGGATGGAGACATTACAAATATACCAAAGATTCAGTGGGTTCCGCAAAAAACAGCTCATGAAATTAAAATGATTATTCCAAAGGTATTATTCATTGGAGATGACTTTAATGAAGATAGTTTAGAGGAATTAGACGTTTATACAGAACCACATTATCTTCAATTAAAGGAAGGAGAAGAAATACAATTTGTTAGATATGGATATTGTAGAAAAGATTCCCAAAATCAAGCAATTTTTACTCACAAGTGATTTACAATGAAGATAGCACGGTTAGCAAATGGAAATAATGAAACCTATGGTTTTATCAAAGGAGATAGGGTTGCAACTAAAGATGAAATTACTTATCTTACAGGAGTTCCAATTCCTCAAAATCTAAAGGATTTTCTATTTGATGGCTGGTTTGATGAGATTAAAAATAAAATTATGGATTTACCGTATGAATCAAATTTGTCAGATTTTAAATTACTATCTCCTATTCCAAATCCAAATAAAATAATTTGTTTGGCATTTAATTACATAGACCACGCCGAAGAACAGGGATTAAAGGCACCTGAGGATCCTGCTCTAGTAATCAAACCAAGAACTGCATTAAACAGTACTGAATCAGAGATAATATGCCCAAATTTTGTCACTCAACTAGATTATGAAGTAGAACTTGCAATGATAATTGGTAAAAATTGTAAAAATATTAGCGAGAAAGAAGCAACAGATGCAATTTTTGGATATATGGTCTTCAATGATGTTTCAGCCAGAGATATTCAGATGAAAGACAAACAATTTACCAGAGGCAAGAGCTTTGATACATTTGCACCATGTGGACCTTGGATAACTACTGTAGATGAAATTAAGAATGCCCAGGATCTAAAGCTAACAACTAAAGTGAATGGAGTGTTACGACAGAATTCAACAACAAGAAATATGTTTATAAAAATTCCTGAAATCATTTCAAAAATTTCTAAAGTTATGACATTAGAAAAAGGAGACATAATATCTACAGGAACACCTGCGGGTGTCATGTTAAACAAACCAGATGCAGTCTTTTTAAAAGATGGAGACAAAATTGAAATGGAGATAGAAGGATTAGGGATTTTAAAAAATACAATCAAATTTGTAAATGTAGATTAAAGAAGAGTTTTCTTCATTAAATAAAATGAAATTTTCTTTTCTAATTTGTCAAAAACAGGTAAATCTTCTTTAGATAAAATTTGAATTCTTTGATAGTCATTCTCAATAGCATAATTTTGTAAAAATTTGAAAATTTCAATAGTAGATTTTTGAGAATTTGAAAACAAGGTGATAATCAATGTTTTAGTAAAATGTTCAGATTCAGATAAAATAGCAAAAGAAAAATTTTCAGGCTCATCAGATTTGATAATTTTATTTTGTTTTAGAAAAGAATGCAATAATGAATCATTCATTGGAAACCATCTCCATGATTTTACATAATGTGAAAAATTCAATGAGAGGTTTTTTGCAAATTGAATTTTATCAGACATATTTTTTTTAGGCATCAAAGTGTAAAAATTCCAGCATTCAAAAATTTTGTAACTCAATGATTTTGCCATAAGCAAGGAGGGGTTATTTTTAGTTTCAATTAACATGTATGAGAATAAAATATTTTTTTGTTTTCCAATACGTTCTACATGCTGAACTAATTGTGATGCAATTTTTTGTCTACGAGAATTAGGTTCTACTCTAATGCCCTCAATCCAAACTTGAGTATCTGAATAAAATGCATGACAAATGCCAGATATACTCTTTTTCTCAAATATGAACAGATTACCTTCTTTTAACCAATAATTCCAGACTTGATCTATATAGTCACCCCATGAAAAAGTGTTTTTACAAAACTCCAAAACAGAATTTTTATCTGAAATAGTTCCTTTACGAATTATTTTTTCAGACATATCCGAAAAAATATTAAGTCTGGTCAGATAAAAACTGCAATGGGAAAAATTATCGCTGGAAAAACATCTGACATTCTACCAGGAAGTATGATCAAAGTGTCAATTGATGGAAGAGATATCCTTGTAGCTAACATTGATGGTGAATATTATGCAACTGATGATACTTGTACTCATGCAGGTGCTAGTTTATCTGAAGGAAAATTAGAAGGAAATACGGTTACGTGTGGTTGGCATGGAGCTCAATTTGATTGTAAGAAAGGTAATTTAGTAAAATTTCCAGCAAAAATTAGAGATTTAACGTCATACAACGTAACAATTGAATCAGATAGTGTTTTTGTAGAGGTGTAACTATATACCTCTAATTTTTAATAATAGGTGTAGAATATGGCAGACAAAAATCAAAATAAAGAATCAATGAAGGAAGCAATAGAGACATTAAATCAAATTGTATCTAGTAATTCTACCCCAAAAACAATAAAAAAATCAATTACAGATTTAATTGCAGATTTGAACAATGAAGAGTATTCTTTATCAGTCAGAGCAGCAAACACAATTAGCCTATTAGATGATGTTACACAAGACCCAAACATGCCATCATATGTTAGAACACAACTATGGCAAGCAGTTTCAAAACTAGAAAGCATAAGAGAATAAATTCTCCGACACCTAACAATCATTATTGAAAATTGAAGAATATTTAGAAACACTTCCTGAAAATTTATTGAGTGGTGAAGACGTACAGCTTCCAGAAAAAGCATTTAGAGAGATTTTCAAATTTGTAGAATTAGGAAAAAATGATGTTTTTTATCATCTAGGATGTGGAGATGGTAAAGGAATAGAAATTGCAATAAATGAATTTAATGTAAAAAAAGCAGTTGGAATTGACAATAATCTTGAAAAAATAAAACAGGCAAATGAAATTTTGATGCAAAAAAACTCAAAAGGTCAGCTGGAATGCAAAAATATCGAAGATTGTAAATTTTCAGATGCAACAGTAATTTTGTTTTGGTTTACAGATGAAAATATCATCAATCAAATGATGAAGAAATTTGAAAAATTAAAACCAGGGACTAAAATTATTACTATTTGGGGACCATTACCAGGTTGTCTTCCAGAAAAAGTAAATTTTCCTTACATTATTAATAAAATACCATTAAAAAAAGCTCAAAGTATGCAAGAACAATTACTTGCAGTATTTGGTGTCAAATGTGTAGATTTTGTTACAGCATGGGAATTTGCGGAAAGATATACAAAATCAATTGGTTCCTCAGAAATCAAAAATGATCGATTTTTGACAATAATTCAAACACTAATTATTTGGATTAATGCAAAAAAATTAGGAGTATCATGTACTGATGAAATTCCTGAATCCATTCAAACTTATATCAACATAATGAAAATGCATTTTGATATTGATTTTGAATATTTGCTTAAGGAGTAATTTCTGTAATCCTTTTATTTTGTAATTGCACAATCAGAACATGGACGGACGAATAAACATCAATGTATCAGCAGTTGATTATGATAAAACCAGTAAAGCATTAACACATCAACTCACTCTTTTAGAAGAAATGGTTCATGGTCAGGAGGATTTTGTGATGACAGATTCTGAATTTGCCTTTGGATGGCATTTTTTTGTTGTAAGCGTTAACAAAGATCTTGTTCAGAAATTGGTAGATTTGATGGGCAATGATTTTGAGAAATTAAAAGGAAAAGGAATTGAGAAAAAATTTCTCTCATGGCTTACAAAAAATATCGAGGGAAAGTCTCCTAGATTCAAACTTGCAATAAAAGAAGAAATGGAATCTAGCAAATATGGTATTTTTTAAAATTTTTAAATTAGTTTTATGCAAGAATTGATTTTTTTATAGAATTATTCTGGAAATGACTCATAGTATAGATTATTTTGTCACCTTCAGGTAATGGATTTGCACATTTACCACAAAGTGGCCTAATAACCTCAGCATCATAATCTATTTCCTCAATTGAAATATTACATCTTGAGCAAAGTATAGATTTTGTATCATAGATATTCATTTTTTCACCATTCCATTTGTCATTAATATTGAAATACTGTTAGAATTTTTTGCCTCAATATTTGTTTCATAGTTCTTACAAGTGTTTGCTAAATGCACTTTTTGATACGTTACAAATTTTGAATCAGTATCAGAATTAATAGAAAATGAGGGATTATTTACAGAATTATTTCCAAGACATGTTTTAAATTGAATATAATAAGAATTGGCAGATATTTTTGCCAAATATTGTATTTTGATTAAATTAACATTTGATTTCTTTTTTTCCTCTGCAAAAGCAACACCGGAAAATAATGATACACTCAAAAGTACAATTAGCGATAGTGCAGTTGTTTTGTTTGTAAATTTAGTTTCAATCATTTTTTCACATCAGGATAGAACGTATTTGAGACTACTATCAGGATTCGAAGGCATCCAACAGATATGTTGTGTCTCAGATACGTTTTCCTCAATAAGGTAAAGTTCAAAATGTATTTGTGGATAATGAACTGGTTGTGGTATGCTAAATTAGAATAAAGAAAATTTTTAGATTCATATAGATTCTAATCTAATTCTAATGTGAATTCCTTTACCATGAGCACGAATGTTTTTATCAATATCTAGAATTCTCCATTTCTTAGCACGTATAGTAAAAATTGGCGATTTTTCATCTAATTTATGCATAAGATATTTTGGCAAATCATCAAAACTGTCAAATTTTAATAAAATTTTTTCGATATTATTTTCCCAATAGGTAAACTCAATCAGGGTTGCTTCAAAAAAATCTTCGTGAGGCATATACCACTAACTATTGACAGTATCTAAAAGATTTATTTTGTAAACTACAAATTATACTAAAACTCTGGCTTGAAGTTGATTTAATGACCATTCAGTTTGCATATATTGCAACCAATTTCTAGTCCAGAGAAATTTGATAGATTCTAGATAACATCAAATCTCTTTTTATAAAAAATCAATCCTCAAGCACATGAATAAGATCTTTTAACTTACGCCTAGACTTTGGTGGCTTTCGCATATCTGGATATCCAATACAGAGAATCGAAGATGGTCTTAATTCAGTTCCAAGAATTGCTTGAACTTTTTTCTCATCAATCATTCCAATCCAAATTGAGCTTAACTCTAAAGCATGAGCTGCCAATTGAGAATAAGTTGCCGCTACTGTAGCATCCTGTAACGAAAATTTTGCTAGCATTTCAGATGGAAAATTCATTTTTACTCTACTTGGATTCATACAAAACACAAGTACTAGAGGAGCATTAACAAATGGTTGTCTATTTGCAGCTTCAACTAGCGCTTCTTTGGCTTTTTTGCTTTTAACATAAAACACTTCCAATCCCTGAAAATTTCCTGCAGTAGGAGCAGTGTCTGCTGCTGCTAGGATCTTTTCAATCTTCCAATCTTCAACTTTAGTTTTAGCAAATTTTCTTGTTGAACGTCTTGTTGCAAAAATTCGAAATAAATCAGAAGGTGAAATTTCATGATCAATTTTTTTTGGATTTCCTGAAAGAATAGCTTGTAAAAGACTCATCTTGGGTTTATTTGATTTTTCTGGAGATTTACTAGTTTGATCGGTTGACCATCCCGATGCATAGAATTCTTTTGAGGAAGTTTGAACCGATAATGTATCATGAGGAATTTTTGCATACTCTAAAACCTTATCTCTAAAATCATTAGATGGTGCTTCAAGTTGATCTCTGTCTTTTAATCTAAACTGCACAACATCTGAATTTATCAATATTTCACTAACATTATCTTCAAGCTCCACATTTCCAACATGATTATTTTTTAGGATCTCTACTAATCGTTCTAACTCTTCTTTGTTTAAGATAACCGTATCTGTATCATCTTCATCAATACCTATCCAGACCAGCCTACAGCCATCTTTTGAAAAATATGATGGCTCTATCTTTGAAAATTTATTCATATTTTTGGATAAATTTCATGATTATTAAAAATGATTTGAAGATATATTGCTCAAAATGCAAGTGAGAAACAATGGATGATTTAATTATGTAATGATCATTCAAGAAATTATGTATAATAATATTTTAGTACCTCATGCAGGAACACCTGCTGGAGATCAAGCGTTAAAACATGCAGTTCATGCAGCAAAAGGCACCAAAGCCAAAATCATTTTACTTCATGTAGTAGAAGAAATGCAGCATCCACCAACTTTCGCATTATCATCATCTGAACGTGAAAAACTATTGAAAAACATCAAAGATGCAAATGAAGATATTAGAAAAGGAATGATTCCTGAATTTGAAAAAAGAGAGAAGATATGTCAAAAAAATAATATCGAGTCAGTCTCTCATGTAGTAACTGGATCTGCTTATGACGAAATTCTCAAAGCGATAAAAAAGTACAAGGTAGATTTAGTAGTAATGGCAAAACGTAGAAAACTCAAAGGAATCAAAGGTCTGCTTAGTCTTGGTAGTGTATCAAGAAAAGTCGTGGAGAATACAACATGTCCAATTTTAATGATTGATATTGAAAAGAAATGAGTAAAAATTTTGAGGAAATTTTGGTTCCATTTAATGGAACTGATGGTAGTCAAAAGGCATTCAAGAAAGCAGTTGCAATAGCTGGATTAGAAAAATCTAAGATCACAATTTTAACATGTATTGAAGAAAGAGCAACATTTGGGTTATTCAAAACTAAAACCAACAAACAAGAGTTTGAAAAAGAAAAAAGTCAAATAAAATCAGAACACGATAAATTACAAGAGTATGCAAAGAAATCAGATGTATCAGTAAATTCTGAAATTATAATTAGTGACAGACCAGCATTAACAATTCTTGAATATGCAGACAAACATAATGTTGATATTATCATTTTAGGGAAAAGAAAGCTTACTAAATTTGAAAAAATTCATTTTCCTAGTACGATCGAAGATATTGTTAAAAATTTCCACGGTGCAGTTTTAATTTTGAATTAAATTTTTCAATAAAAAGAAATAATGAATGTATTCCTAATGTAAATGTATAATATCAAATTTCTTTTTCCGTGATGTGAGAGATTTTGTAACAGGTATCATTTTATTAGCTAATCTAGTTATTTCACGCTCAGTTTTTTTCGGATATTTGATGTGTAAACATTCATGGTAAATAGTATTTACAGTCTCAACTTTTGGTTCTGATGACAAATGTGGATTTAACCATATAGTACCACATTCCTTAATGCATTCTGCCCAAACTTCACCAGGTTTAACATTATTTTTGTAGACATAATTTGAAAAATGTTTACGATCATAAACTAATACAGGCTTGATTTTCATTTTTAAAATATTTTCAAATGCATTAAGCAAGGTTTGGTGCCATTCCTTATCACTAGCAGAAAATTGAAAAGTCATATTCCAAACAAAATATTATTTTATTAAAATAGACACATCTAATCAGATCATTAATTCTTCATCCAAATCTATTGTATCAAAGTTTATACCATCACAATTAGGGCAGCTAGTAATTATTGTGACACCAGCTCTTTTCGTAAAAACATTTCCGCATGATTTACAAGCACGTAATTCACTTAATGTAGTCATAAACAAATTAATAATTTGTTTTAAATAAAGTGAGTGGTTAATTTTACATTCTGAATCTGTTGGAATAATATTTTCTGAGTAGATTTTAACTGAAAATTTAGAGTTATCAATTTTTAAACAGATATTTAGCATCAATGTCTGAGCCAATAGACATATCAGAATATTTTTCGGGATTTAAAGAATAACATACTTTGGGCTCAAATTGCACTAATTGATATTCTTTTTCAGATAGAGATTTTACTTTAGGAGACGAATTTTTTGCCAATATTTCTTTTAAGATAGACTCTTTAATTTCAGATTTTGTAGGCTCATCAGTAATATAACTTACAACTCCTCTAAACTGATATCCCTCTAAATTATCCTTATTAAAAACTGAAACTGTAATCCAAGGATTTACCTGAATATTCTTGTAGGATTTATGCTTGAAAAAATCAATCCAATAAATTGCATCCTCATCAACTCTGAAGAATATCCTAGGTGAGACATTTGGAAATTTGGTCCCACCAACTGTCCCTACAACAAAAATTCCTTGTTCATCAATAAATTTTTTAATGCTATCTGGAATTTTTACCATACCTCTGAATTGAGATAATTTCTATTAAAGAGATAATTTGAATTTCAAAAATGATATTTAGATTTTTGAATACTAGAATAATTGTTTAATAGTATAGAATCCTAATTAGTAGCATGTCAGAATTTCAATTACCCGAATTATCTTATGAATATGATGCATTAGAACCACATATTGATGCACAGACAATGGAGATTCATCATTCAAAACATCACCAAGCTTATACAAATGGGTTAAATGATGTATGGGATGAAATGTCAGAAGATAATCAAAATAAAGGATTGCTAATTTTATTATCAGATCTTGATCAAATAAAACCTGAAATCAGAGATCGTTTTAATTTTCATGGAGGAGGTTATAACAATCATGAATTATTTTGGTCAAGTATGAAACCAAATGGGGGTGGAGAACCAGTGGGGGTCCTAAAAGATGAGATTAACAAAGTTTTTGGGAGTTTTGATGATTTCAAGAAAAAGTTCTCAGCAGATACTGCAGTAATTCAAGGAAGTGGTTGGGGATGGCTTGTCTACGAACCAAAATCTAAAAAAATTCAATTCAGGACAACTGCAAATCAAGATAGTCCAATTGTGGACGGTGTAGTACCACTGTTAGGATTAGATGTATGGGAGCATGCATACTATCTAAAATATGAAAATAAAAGACCAGATTACATTTCTGCGTGGTGGAATGTAGTAAATTGGGAAGAGGTTGAAAATAGATTTTCCAGAGCAGCAACTACTGCTAAAGCATTATTTTCTAGACATTTTGAATAAGAATTAGAGAACAGAAATTATTTTTCAGCACATTTGTAAATTACAGAGGCTAGTAATGCTGATCTTTCTACCACACTATCATGAACAATGTATTCTTTAGGGGAACGATATTTGTGGCCAATTGGTCCAAACCCATCAAGAGCTGGAAGTTTCGATGGAACATTACTGATATCAGATGATATTATTTGAGAGTGTTTTTTGATTTTTATTTCATGTTTTTTAGCAAGATCCTCAACTAATTCATAGAATTTCGTATCAGATTCTTCTTCTATTACTGGGGGTCTTGTTTGTATCTTATTGATTGATACGTCTAGTTTGATACCAGTTTCTTTTTTTTTCATAATAGTGTTAATTTTAGTATCAAGTAATGTACCCAATTTTTCAGTTTTGTAACTACAAGTTAATGATAGTGATGCATAGTTGGGTGTTTGACCATGAGATCCTTGAGCAACAACAGAGGTAGTTCTTAATCGATAATCTTTTTCATCCTTAGAAAGTTTTTCAATTACAGATAATTTTTTTGCTAGAACTGGTATAATTCCATGAATATCTGAAGTTAATTGTTCAGAAGCTGTGGTGAATCTAATGTTGTAATCACTTCTACCATAACAAGTTGTAATTATTCCACCATCAATACTAGCAGATTTTAATCCTACTATGTAATGTGATTTTTTAGAGTATTCTTTAACAAATCTCTTACTGTATCTTCCCCCTAAACTATCATCAGTGGTAAGCAATATTGCACATCTGACTTTTTTGAGTTTTTTTGCATAGCGTAAGGCGTGAAGTGCACCCAACATTACAGCAAGTCCACCTTTACTTTCAGCTATACCTGAACCAACAATTCTATCATCATCTTCATAATAACTGACTAAATCATCGGGACCATAATGTGTATCAAGATGAGAGACAATCAAAATGTCATTTTCTGATTCTGGATGATTTTTAAAATAATGGAAATTTCCTACATCTGGCTGTCGATGAATATGCTCAGTGAATCCAAGATGTTTTAATCTCTTAGAAATAATTGCTCCTAATTGATTTACATTTTCTAAATTGTATACATGTGTGTTGAGATTTACAAAATCTCTTAATGTTTCTTTTAGAGTATGTAGATGTCCACGCAGATATGTTCTAGCTACTACGCGTAATGGTTGGGTGAGATCAACTTCATTTTCATGATGATGAATAGAAGTTCCAAAGTATCTAATCACTGCAATGTCTAATATTTTATTGATAAGTGATTCATAGGTATAACCAGCAGTTTTAGCAGCATAAAATAATGAACCGCCTTTACCTAAACTTGCCATAGAGTTCAATTCAAGAATGTAGAGATTTTCATCTTTATCCATTCTAAAATCCACTCTACTGTAATCATTTAGCCCCAAAGACGCAAATGCCTTTATACACATTTGTCTCATCTCCTCAGTTTTTTCTTTAGATAATTTAGCAGGACATGTTTTGTCAACACCGCCCGCTTTCTTTTTATCCGAAATCGTTTGAATTTGATCTGGAGTATCAAGATTAATTTCAACAATTGGAAGAATGTCTATGTTAGGATTATTACCTAATACTCCTACTGCAAATTCCCTTCCTGAAATGAACTGTTCTACAAGTATATCTTGTTGGAATTTTTCAATCTGGACTTTAACTGCTTTCCTAAGATCATCCCAATTATCTACAACTTCCATCCCCATAGAAGTAGATTCCAGTTTTGGTTTTACAATCACAGGAAAAACTAAATCATCATGAATGTCTTCAGGTGTTCGAAATACCCAAAAGCCAGGAGTTGGAATATTATTTTTCTGTAAAATTATTTTTGTCATTACTTTATCTTGAACAATTGCGTGACCAGCTGGTCCAGAACCTATGTATGGAATTCCAAGCATCTCCATCATTGCAGGTACATGTGTGTACCTATTTTGTCCCTGAATACCATACGCCATATTGAAAACCATTCCAGGTGTTTCACCTGCAACTACTTTTGGCATGAATTCTTTTAATTCATCAGCAAGATGGATGTCTCCTTCAATAACTTTTACAGTGTGACCTCCTTTTTCTAAAGCTCTTGCAACTCTTTCAACTGCTTTTGAGCTATAATGTTCTTTGGTAGTCATTCCAAAGACATTGATTACATCATTTGGATCAATTTGTGTTTCATTGTAGATTAGAGCTACTTTCAAATAAGAAACCTAAAGTAACTTTGTTTCTAGACTATTAAAGATCCTGCTTTAATTAATGTAAAGAGTTTAAATGAAAGAGGGCCCCTGAGGGGAATCGAACTCCTGTCCGAGGATCCACAATCCTCTATACTAACCACTATACTACAAGGGCCACGAGAAAGATAACTAATTAATCCTGTAATAATCTTTGAGTTCTGCTGAGAATTATACTGTAGATTTATTATTGACTAGTTGGAAATAATATTATGCGATTATGGTGGGTTGCCATGGCAATAGCAATTGGACTCACATGGGTTGGTATGAATTATTTACTTCCTTGGCATTAGCCTCAAGATATTTCATATTTTAGATTAAATGTAAATATAATTTCAATTCAAAAATTATCGATCGCTTTAAATTTGTTAAATTAGGGTATTTTTCAACTTGAGAAAAGGATTCATCACAAACAGATTACGTTCCAGTAGGAAACCATCTGAAATAATTGTTGAGAGTAAAATGGAGACCATTCAAGGTAAAGAATTTGTTTGGATAGATTTGCAGAATCCTGACAGAGAGGAAGTCGAAAAATTAGCTGAAAAATATAATTTCAATTCATTAAACATTGAAGACTGTATGACTAAATTTGAATTACCAAAATTGGATAGATATGATAATCATTTCTTTGTAATTTTACATTTCCCACCACTATCTGGAAAAGTGGGAGAGTCCAAAAATAGCCAATTATCCCTTTTTGTAGGAAAAGGTTTTCTAGTTACAGTTCACCAAGGAGATCTAAAACCATTAGTGGATTTGGTAAATGTTTGTAAATCTGACTCAGATCAACAAAGAAAAGAAAAACTATTGGAAAAATCATCAGGACTACTACTTCATGAAATCATAGACGTGCTAGTAGATGATCTTTTACACACATCCAGAAAAATAATTGCTAATTTAGATGAACTAGAAGACAGAGTATTTGATGAAACAAAACCGGTTGCTAGAAGTATTGCATTACAAAGAAGAGAAATCAATAGATTAAGAAGAATAGCTAATCCATTAAAGAAATTTGTATTGGAGATTGCAAAAAATATCAAAGGATTTTCTGATACCGAAGATGATGAACTCACATTGTTTTATGATGATGTAATTGACCACATAGACAAAGTCATTGAAACATTAGAAGAATCAAGGGAAACTATGGAAATTTACAAAGATACTGATTTTGTGTTAAGTACTGAAAAAACAAACAAAGTTCTTGCAGTATTAACAATTATCTTTACATTAGCAATTCCATCAACGGTTATAGGAACATTTTATGGAATGAACATTCATCTACCTGGGGGGATCACAAGTGAAAGCCCAGTGTTTTTGGGTCCATATACAACGCTAATCATAATAATTTTAGCATCAGCTATTCCAGCTATCCTGATGTTTGCATATTTTAAAAAATTGGGATGGATTAATAATTAAAAATTATTTTTCAAAATTATTATCGGGTTAGATCCACATTTGATAAATTAAATGAGCTTAATTAAATACGAGATAATTTAACCTAAATTATGGGTAAAATTAGAATTCGAACCGGAAGAGGCACTGGAACTATTGAAGTTGATGATGATCCAACAAAATGGTCTGGTGACGAATTTAGAAAAATTCAAGAAGCAAGGAAAAAAGCTGCCTCAAATAGAATGGTTCACACAGGTAGGGGTACTGGTTCAAGAAGACTAGGAGATGAACCTGATCCAAAACCAAGACCTTCTACAGAAGGAATGACCAGAATAACAGGTAGAGGAACCGGTTCAAGAAAAAGCAAGAACAAAGGTTCAGATTAAAAACCTATAATTTTCATTTTTAGATTTTTCTTCTAGTGCATAGTGCGCTTTTAGATTTTGACATCTGGATTTCCAGCTTTGAGTTTTTCCCAGTCTGCTAGGAAATTATCCAATCCAATTTTAGTTAATGGGTGCTGAAGCATTTTGTCTAGTACAGCAGGAGGTAGTGTCACTACATCTGCACCAATTTTAGCTGCATCAACTACATGAATTGGATGACGAACACTTGCAACAAGAATTTGTGTTTTAAAATCATAATTGGAGAAAATTTCTTTAATCTCTTTTATTAGATTCATTCCATCTTGTCCTACATCATCTAGCCTTCCAATAAATGGACTAACATATTTTGCGCCAGATTTTGCAGCAAGTAAAGCTTGGTTGGGAGAAAAAATCAAAGTAACATTTACAGGAATTCCTTCAGATGATAATGATTTACAAGCTTTTAGGCCATCAGGAGTCATTGGAACTTTAACTACAACATTATCACCATACTCACGTAATCGTTTTCCTTCTTCCATCATTCCAGAATATTCAGTGCTTACAACTTCTAAGCTTACATCTCCTTTGATAATTTTTGTAATCTCTTCCATAGCATCTTTAGGATTACCGCCTTCTTTTGACATTAATGAGGGGTTTGTAGTAATGCCATCAAGCAAACCCATGTCATTGAATTTTTTTATAGATTCAAGATTAGCAGTATCAAGAAATATCTTCATAACTTTTTGCTCCTAATTTCTTTGACTTGTTTTGCTATATTAAAAGATGTTATTCCGTGTTTTTCTAAGAGTAGTGGAATTTCATCATCTCGTGCTGATTCTCCAAACATATCTTGTGCGCCAATTCTTTTGATTGGGACTGGATAAGATTCAGAAACAGATTCTGCTACCGCTGAGCCCATTCCACCAAAAATATTATGCTCTTCAGTGGTAACTATAGAGCCTGTTTCTCTTGCAGCCTTTTCTAGTAGTTGATTATCAATTGGTTTTATTGAAAACATATCCAACACCCTACAAGAAATTCCTTCTTTTTGTAATGTCTCAGCTGCCTCTAATGCCATCCTTACAGTAATTCCACATGCCGCAATTGTACAATCCGAGCCATCCCTTAGTGTAATTGCTTTACCTGTCTGAAATTCTTGATTTTCTGAATGAACTAGTGGAGTTTTTGATCTTGCCATTCTCATGTAAAATGGACCATACTCTCTTGCCATTAATTGAGTTAATTTAGAAACTGCAACAGTATCAGCTGGAATAAAGACTCTAAAATTAGGAATTACCCTCATAATAGCAATATCTTCAATTTGTTGGTGTGAGCCGCCATCAGGTCCTACTGATAATCCTCCATGAGATACTACTAATTTTACATTAAGACCTTTTTTTCCAGGTGGTGAAGGATATGCAATGTTATTTCTTATCTGATCAACTGCTCTTCCAGGTAAGAATATAGCATAAGTACTGGCAAATGAAATTTTTCCTGATGCTGCTAATCCAGCTGAAGTAGTAACAAGGTTTGCTTCTGCAATTCCAACATTAAAGAATCTATTTGGAAATTCTTTTTCAAAACTGGATGTCTTTAGTGAATCAGTAGTATCAGCACCCAAAACTACGACATTAGGGTTATCTTTTCCAGCTTGAATCAGAGATTTGGAATACTCTGAACGCATATCAGTCAGTATTGGTTCATTCAAATGTATTTGGCCTCCTCTGCAATTTTTCTAATTTGATCTTTCTTTTCACCAACAACATGCAATTCAATCCATTTGTTTACCAATTCTTCTCCACCTAACTCATTTGCTTTATCAAGCAGGATTCTTCTTCTTGATTTTAGAACTTCAGATCTAAAGTCCCTAATTGCAGCTCTGACATCAGATTGGCCAACAATTGCGCCCCCACCAACAAAAGCTCTTGCACCATCAGCAAAAATTGAGCCTATATTTTCAAGATTCACGCCACCATCAGCCTCGATATAACCTGAAAAATTATTCTCTTTGAGAATTGAATTTAGTCTAGCCATCTTTGTATGAGTTTCCTCAATGTATTTCTGACCAGATTTGCCAGGAACTACTGACATTACAATCAGTTGATCTAAATATGGAATAAATTTGTAGAACCACTCTGGCAATTCAGTTTCAGGATTTATTGCAAATCCAACACCAACGCCATTTTGTTTTAGTAAATCAGAAATTTCTCCAAAACTAGATTCATCAGTTACTTCAGCATGAACAGTAATAATATCACTTCCAGCATCAATGTAATCTTTAACATGTTTTACTGGTTCGTTAATCATTAGATGTGAATCAAAAGGAATTACGGTTAATGGTCTTAATTCTTTAATTTTATTATGATCAAATGTTTTGTTTGGAACAAATTGGCCATCCATAACATCAAGATGAATGTAATCAGCTCTGCCTGAAACACATCTCTTGATCTCGTTTTCAAGATTGGTCATATCTCCAGCAATAATTGATGGGGCAATCATAAATTGAGAATCCAATTCAAGATTAATTATCGGAACAACATCGGAATCAGGTGCTTTTCCATGCCATTGAGGATTATCCTCCATGTGTTCTACTGCTTTTCCTTTGATTGTTCTAGAAATGATCATAGTTGGAACTCCTTTAGTTGCATTTGCTTTTGCAATTGCTGCATCAATTTGTTCTATTCTATGTCCATCAATTTCAATTACATTCCATCCAAATGATCTCCACTTATCACCAGTCTTCCATCTGGAGGCATCTTTCCACATTTCAGAGAGATCATCGCCTTCCAATCTTTCATCAAGTGGCATAATTTTTTCAGTGTAAGAATCCTGCTGGATAAAATTTCTGTCAAGAAAAACGGTTAGGTTATCCACTTTGTATTTTGCAGCAGTCATTGCAGCTTCCCAAATTTGTCCTTCATCAGATTCACCATCTCCAATTATTGTGTAAACATGATAATTTTTTGAGTCAATCTTTCCAGCAAGTGCAATTCCAATAGAATAGGACAATCCAGTGCCTAGTGAGCCCCCACAAAATTCTACGCCAGGACATTTCAAATCAGGATGACCTTGCAATTTACTGCCAAACTTTCTCAATGTTTCTATTTCGGATTCAGGAAAATATCCTGCAACTGCCATGTTTGAGAATAGTCCAGGTGCTGCATGGCCTTTTGACAACACCAATCGGTCTCGATCTTCCCATTGTGGATTTTTAGGATCAAATTTGAGATACTTTACAAATAGGCATCCCAAGATTTCAGCCATTGAAAAAGATCCACCAGGATGTCCAGATCCTGCAGTATTTGTGCCCTTTATTACTAATTTTCTGGCTCTAAGCACATGCTTTTTGATATCATAGTAATTAAGCCGCATCTCGTTCGTTATCTTGGTAAATTGAATAAAAATCTACTTGAAAATATTAAGGTGATCTGAGATTGATCATATTATGGAAATAAGACAAAGTGTTCCAATTGTTCTTTTTGATAATCAATGCTACCTATGTGTAAAATTTGCAAAAATTGTAAATTATTTTTCTAGAGGTAAAATTACAATGATAGGTCATCATTCAGAGTTTGGAGAAAAGATCAGAGAAGAGATCTTAGATGAGACTGCTTTGGAAATGTTTTGGTTCATTAATAAAAAAACAGCTTATGGAGGAAGAGCAGCATTATTACCATTGATTAAAATTATTTTTTCAAAAAATGAAAAAAAATATCCTAGTATCTCGTTGGAGGAAGTTTGTCAGCAAGATTGTAAAACAGTCAAAGCAGTGTTTGTACGTTCGTCTAGTCTTTTAAGAAATAGCAGAGTCATAGATTATGATGAAAGTATTATTTGAATAACAAGAATAGGTATTTTAATCTGAAGAATCGTTCAGGAACGTGGCTCAAAGAATAACAGTAATGCTTGATGATGAAGTCGTAAAGAAATTACGTTCTAAACAAGCAAAAAAAATTAAAGAAACTGCAAATGCAATTAGTTTTTCAGCAATAATTAACGACTCTCTTAAAGAGTGTGTAAAATAGTCATAAATCTAAATAACACATCAAATTAGACATTTTTATGAAGATAAAGACTGAGAGTTCCGCAAGAAAAACCCAGTTATTGTGTGGATTTATTGTTGAAAAATATGACAAAATATTAGGAATTGGAAAAATAGATTCAAAAACAGACCTAGTGATATCACAAGCAATTAAGGATAATGAAGGGAAATTAGGAAGAATTAACGTAATCCCAACACCTTCCAAATCTACTCAAAGAATTTTACTAGCAGGATTAGGAAGCAAAGAGAGTATAACGAATGATACAATAAGATTTGTTTCAGGAAAAATTGCACAAAAGGCAAAGGAACTAAAATTAAAAGAATTCACCATAATATCTCCACCAAATTTTGTATCAGATCCAGTTTCATCTGTAACTCAAATAGTTGAAGGTTGTAAGATGTCACTGTACAAATTTGATAAATTCAAGTCTGAAAAAGATCAAGATTCTCCTGATTTAACCATCGTAATTTCAAAATCAAAGAAAATTCTGTCTGCAATTAAAAATGCAGAAATCACTGCAGATGGCACAATATTTACAAAAAGCATTGCAAATTTGCCTCCAAATGAGTGCACTCCAAGTACTCTAGCAAATTTTGCTAAAACAATATCAAATAGCAAGATGAAATGTACAATTTTCTCAAAGTCAGAATTAAAAAAGAGAGGTTTTGGTGGCATTTCTGCAGTAGGACAAGGAAGTAAAAACGAACCGAAACTAATTGTTCTTGATTATAAAAATGCAAGAAATGAAAAACCAATAGTTCTAGTTGGAAAAGCTGTCACATTTGATACCGGTGGAATTTCACTAAAGCCAGGAGACAAAATGGATGAAATGAAATTTGACAAGTGTGGTGGATGTACGGTTTTAGGTATTATGAAAGCAATTTCGGAATTAAAATTGCCAATTAATTTAGTTGGAATTATTCCATCAGTAGAAAACATGCCAGGTGGTGAATCTTACAGACCAGGGGACATCATAAAACTATACAATGGAAAGACAGTTGAGATTTTAAATACGGATGCTGAAGGAAGACTGATTTTAGCTGATGCGTTAGCATATGGTGAAAAACATTATTCACCTAAAGCAATTATTGATTTTGCAACACTAACTGGTGCATGCATTGTTGCATTAGGAACTAATGTGGCTGCCATAATTTCAAACAATGAAAACTTGACAAAGAAAATTACAAACTCTTCAAAGAGAACAACAGAAGAAGTTTGGGAGTTGCCATTAAATCAAGACTATATGGATATGATAAAATCAGATGTTGCAGATATGAAAAATGTTGGAATAGGAAGAGCAGCTGGAACAATTACAGCTGCAGCATTTTTGAAAAATGCTGTAGAGAAGACACCATGGGCACATGTTGATATTGCGGGAGTTGCATGGACACAGACTGCAACTAAAGAAAAACCATATAATCCTAAAGGAGCAACTGGATTTGGGGTTAGATTAATTTTAGATTATTTACAAAATTTGTAAATCAATATCCTCTGCTGTTTCTATCAGGGGTTCCAACATTTGGATTTCTAAACCCATGTTTTTCCATCATATGATTCAGAAATCTGATATCATCAGAGAATGATTCTCCACATACTGAACAGTTTGGCATTGAAATCACATAAGCTCAAAGAACTCGATATTAAAAGATTAGAATGCCAGCACTGTTGCTTCCCAAGGGCTCTCGCATCTTAGTAGCACAACAGCGACGATAGGTTTGACTTCCAAGTTCGGAAAGGGATTGGGTCGCACCCTAACGCTATGGCCGGCTTGAAAATCAATGTCAAATTCTCATCTATTAACGTAACGGCAATAAAAAAGGTCTCAAAATAGGTATAAAGCAAAGAAAATACTCGATTACGACATGACACATCGTGTAGCAGTTCTAGATCAGGATTTGTGCCAGCCAAAAAAATGCGGTTTGGAGTGCATAAAGTACTGCCCAGTAAACAAATCGGGTGCAGAATGTATCGTTCTCAATGAGGAGACAAAGAAAGCCCAGATAGATGAGGATATCTGCAATGGATGTGGAATCTGTGTCAAAGTATGCCCCTTTGATGCTATTACGATTGTTAATTTAGCTAGTGAGTTAGCATCAGATAAAATTCATCAATATGGACCAAACTCATTTAGAATTTACAAATTACCAACTCCAAAGAAAGGAGAAGTTGTTGGACTACTTGGAAGAAATGGAATGGGGAAAAGTACAGTTGTCAACATACTTTCAGGAAATCTAAAACCAAATCTTGGAAGATATGATAATCCACCTGAATGGGATGAGATTTTAAAATATTATAGTGGAACAGAACTAAAACAGCACTTTGCAAAAATACAAAACAAAGAGATTAGAGCATCAATAAAACCTCAACAAGTTCATCACATTGCACAGGCATTTGATGGAACTGGAAAAGAACTATTAGACAAATATGATGAGAGAGGAGTGACACGTGATCTAATCAAAGAACTAGGATTACAAAATTCTATGGAGCAGAATTTAAAGGAATTAAGTGGAGGAGAACTTCAAAGATTGGCAGTAGCTGCTGCTGCATCAAAGGATGCAGAATTTTACTTTTTTGATGAGCCATCATCATACAACGACGTATTTCAAAGAACAGGAGTTGCACGTGTGATTCAAAGTTTGGCTACACTTGGAAAAAGTGTGATGGTAGTAGAACATGACTTGACACTACTTGACTTTCTTAGTGATTTTATTGAAGTATTATATGGTGAGCCAACAGCTTACGGAATTGTTTCAAGTGTTCTGTCTACCAAAGTGGGAATCAATGTCTTTCTTGACGGTTATTTACCAACTGAAAACGTGAGATTTAGAGACAAAAAATTCTCTTTTGATGTATCATCATCATCTACTGATACTTTCCAAGAGGGAAGCGATATTATCGTTTATCCAAAACTAGAAAAGAAATACGCTAAATTCTCAGTAACAATTGAGCCTGGAAGAGTCAGAAAAGGTGAAGTCTTGGGAATAATGGGTGCCAATGCACTTGGAAAGACTACCATGATGAAGATGATTGCAGGAGTTGAGAAACCCGATATTGGCTCTATTGATAAAAAAGTAAAGATTGCATACAAACCACAATATCTTCAAAATGATATTGATGAGGAAGTAATCTCTTTGCTAAACAAAGCAAACGGAAATCTAGTTGAAGGAAGTATGGAAGAAGAACAAATTCTCGAACCACTAAAAATTAAAAAACTATACAACAAATCTGCAAAGAACCTATCAGGAGGAGAATTGCAAAAAGTTGCAGTTGCATCATGCCTTTTACAAAAAGTTGACGTGTATGCATTAGATGAGCCATCTGCATTTTTAGATGTAGAAGATAGAATTGCAGTTGCAAAGTTTTTGCAGAAATTTGTCCGCTCCTTTGGAAAATCAGCAATTGTAATTGATCATGACTTGCAGTTAATGGATTTAATCTCAGATTCAATAATAATATTTGAAGGTGAATCGGGTATGGCAGGAAAGGCAACATCTCCAATGCCAAAGCCCGAGGCAATGAACAGATTTCTCAGATCATTAGATATGTCATTTAGAAGAGATGAAAAAAGCCTCAGACCAAGAGTTAACAAGATTGAAAGTAGACTGGATAAAGATCAAAAAGCATCTGGAAATTTCTATTACAAGCATTGACTCGAATGTTAAAAAAAGCACTGGAGAGTGTAATTTCTGAAAAAGAAAGCGCAGAATTAATCTCTGCCTTTGATCAAATTGGAGACATTATAATTGTAAGAATTCCTGATTCATTATTATCAAAGAAAAAGATCATTGGAGAAACATTGTTAAAAGAAGTAAAGATTGCAAAAAGTGTATTTTATCAGTCATCAGCAGTAGAGGGGGATTTTCGAACAAGAAACTTGGAGATATTAGCTGGAGATGATAAAACTGAGACAGAATACAAGGAATTTGGCTGTAGATTTGTAGTAGATGTAGAGAATGCATTTTTCTCACCTAGACTGTCTACGGAGAGGGAAAGAATTGCAAATTTAGTTCAAGACGGGGAGGTAGTAACCAACATGTTTGCAGGAGTTGGGATGTTCTCGATAATGGCTGCAAAAAAGAAAAACTGTACTGTTTATAGTATCGATATCAACCCAGTTGCATCACAACTATGTGAGAAAAATATTGAATTAAACAAATTAGTCGGAAAGGTAATTTCTATCAACGGAGATGCATCAAAGATTGTATCAGAGAAATTAATTGATAAATCAGATAGAACACTAATGTTACTACCTGAGAGATCGGACGAATTTTTACAATCTGCAATTGATGCAACAAAAAGCGGAGGGATAATTCATTACTATTGTCATATTCATGCGGATAAAAAATCAGAGGCAGGAAAACTATCTGAAGAACATTATCTTCAAGTAACTCCTGTTAAATCAGAAATACTAGGATCAAAAATAGTCAGACCTGTTGGACCTAGATATTATCAAACAGTAGTCGATGTAAGAATTTCAAAGTAAACTAATCATCAGATGTAATTGATGCTGTTGTGGGTTTTGTTGTTGCCATCACATAACCAATCCATGCAATTACACCAAGAATCCCACCTGCAATCATCAATACAGATAATTGCAAGACAATAGGACTCCATTCAGATAACATCAATAGATATGCATAAAGGAAAAATCCACCAATGCAGAGAATAAAAATTGTTACCCCCATGCCTTTGCGTTTATCCATGGCCAAGAATTTTTTGTGAGTTATTTATTGTTTTTATCTAATCTAACTCAATTGCCATAAGATATGCATCTTCACCATCACGATAATAGGCATTAAGTTGCTGTCTTATTACAAATCCAAGCTTTTCGTACAATCTAACGGCCTCGTTATTGCTGCATCTAACTTCCAAGTAGAATTCATCACATTTTCGTGATTTTACACCTTTGACAGATTCTTCAACTAGAGCATTTCCAATTCCACGTCTTCGATATTCTTCTAGAACTGCAATAGAGACAACATGTCCTTTTTTGACAAATCCTAATTTCTTAAAGTTTGAGAATCCATATTCTGTTTTACACATGATATAGCCAACATGTTTTCCACCAATTTCTGCTACAATAAATGCCTCAGGAAGTTCTGCAAGTAGGCTTTCATAGAAATAATCTGAATAGTGTTCTGGCAGTGTTTTGAGATTAATCTCCATTACAGGTATAAGATCGCTTGGCTCTGCCCTTCGAATATTACAATCTCCTAATTGTCTTAGAATTACCTGCATGCTATATGATAAAAGTATCAATATTTAATTTTAAACCAAAAGACCATTAATGGAAATAAAATAGCCCTAGATATGGAAGATCCTTCTAAAGAAGAAATCATTGACATAGTCAATTCAATATTTACGGTAAGTGATTTTACAAAGGCGGAATTTTCTTTAGAATTTAAAATTAATGATTTAGAATTTAAGGAAAAATTTGAACAGTTGGCAAGAAAATTAGAAAATATGAATTATGTATGTAAGTTAGAACAGATGGATGATGGAAAATATATCATAATTCAGAAATTTGCTCCAAAGAAACAACGAAAATGGTTAAACATATCATGGACTCCAAGAATTTTGTTTGCAATTGTAGTTGCATTTGTAATGATTGATGGATACTATAGAACCTCTGGAACTAATTCTATAATTGAAATAGGTGATCCTCTTGAGATGGCAGCAGTCTATACATTATCATTGCTTGGGATACTAGGGATTCATGAGCTAGGACATATTGTTGCGGCAAAACTTCATAGGCTAAAAACAACGTGGCCATACTTTATTCCAGGATTGCCTGTAGTAGGAATTCCCACATTTGGTGCTTTTATCCAATCAAAGGGGCTCACAATTAACAGAGAAATTTTATTTGATGTGGCCATTGCAGGTCCAATTGCCGGATTAGTTATTGCAATAATTGTTTCAATTTTTGCTGCATATACTGCTCCAATTTTAGATCAAGACGTAGCTGCAGGACTGTTTGCCGAATCAAGATTGATTGAGTGGAATCAAGGTGAGCCATTACTAATGACTGCAAGTCTAGCTTTGTTTGGGAAAGGGGGAGATGGACATGAAGTGATTATGACTCCAGTAATGTTTGCTGCATGGATTGGATTTTTGATAACGTTTTTGAATTTACTACCTGCATGGCAGCTAGACGGTGGACATATGGCAAGAACACTACTTGGTCCAAAACTTCACAGATATGCAACATATGGCAGTATGGCAATTCTTGTTTTGCTTAATTATTGGCTAATGGCAATGCTAATCCTAATAATGAGTTCTCGAAATTCTGGTGCAACTCCACTTGATGATATTTCTCCACTTTCAAGAAATAGAAAACTTGCATATATTGGAATTATTGGACTAGCAATTTTGTGTGCACCACTACCATCAGATTTTATGCCTTTCTTTTTACCTTAGGAGTAATCTAGCACCATCAGTAACAACTGCAACTTTTTGTCGTGCACCTTGTGTCTTTAGAATATAATCCATTGAATATTTTATCCCCTGCATTGATAGCATGTTTAGTTTCTTTGCATAAAACTCTGGAAGAATAGATACCAAGCCTATTTGGAAATTCTTTTGGATTTCTGACAGAAACAGTAAATCCTCCATTCCAGTAATGTATTTTGTGGGATTTTTTAATTGGTCTAATGTTAATCTGTCTTCAATGTATTGCTGCAATGCATCAGAACCAAGACCCCCTTTGCATTCTGCAACTAAAATTGCTAATCCATCCTTTTTGATTGCATTTGCACAATTCCATAAAGATGAAAGGGATTTTCCTAAATTATCATTACTTGAATCTTTTCCAGAACTAATTATCATGGTCTTATGTTGACCAACATCTTTGATTGATTGTGATTCTAAAATTTTAGTAGATGACATTGTTTGAGAGGGATGCCCAATTGAGAAATCTACAATTCCCTGAGAGTTTGCAATAATCTCTATTCCTTGAATTTCAAAATTATCTGAGAATTTTTTTGCCTCACCTAAACTTTCAGGATATTGACCAGGAGTTGGGAGATTTCCCTGTCTTTTGGCATATGCAGATAACATAGAATCTTGCCCAAACTTTTTGATTAGTCTAGTAGAGATTGTTTCATAGCCAAATAATCCATCAAATTCCATTTCACTCATAAAAACAAGATTTGAGTTTGAAATTTCTACATCATCAAATTCGTTAATCGAGGTTCCTTCAGGCAAGCCTGCTTTGACCTGATTTAGTATTCGTTTATCAGTTAAAATTTTTGGAAATGGTTTTGATTTTTGTTCACATAAACTAAATAACATTGAGATGATTTTCTGAATTGATTTTGAATTATGTAATACAACTAATTCCATTGGTTTTGATAAATCTAAGGTTCCAAGTTTTTCATTAATTACAGAATCGTCTAAAATTTTGCCATCAGAATCAATTTTTTGCTCTAAATTCTCAGCCCTAATATCCAAAACTACGTCTGTAATACCATAATTTAACCAGATTTCAGGCATAATAAATACACAATACAAACCAAAATAAATCCAGTGTAGTTAATTTTGGTATGGAGTTTGTGAAAGAGTTTGCAACATTTTTGCACAAAAAAGGCATAATAAAATTTGGAGATTTTACGCTTGCAAGCGGAAAAAAGAGTTCCTACTATGTAGATTTGAGATTAGTTCCTAGCTATCCACATGAATTCAGAAAAATGGTGAAATATCTTGAAAATCAAATTGCACAAGAAATAGGATTAGATGAATTTGATTCTATTGTATCTGTTCCAACAGGAGGATTAGTGATTGCATCAGCTCTTGCAATTGAGACAGTCAAACCGCTAATCTATGTTAGAAACAAGCCAAAAGACTATGGCACTTCAAAATCAGTTGAAGGTCTAATCCATGACGGAATGAAAGTGGTAATGATTGATGATGTTGCAACTACTGGCGGTTCAGTAGTTAATGCAATAAAATCTCTAAAAGAAGTTAACATTTCAATTTCAGATGCATATGTAATTGTAAATAGAATGGAAGGAGCAGATGAGGCTTTATCTGAACTGGGAGTAAAGATGCATTCAATGTTGAACATATTACAAATTACAGAAGCATTACATGAGCAAAATCTTGTGGATCAGAGCATTTTAGATAAAGTGAAAAATCAATTAGGAAAATAAGTATTGGCAGCTCAGTCAAATGCCTTCCAATCATCAGTCAGATATAACTCTGATTCTTCATTGCAGCCAGTAAAATTTGAAGTTGCTCATTTTAAAACTAATGGAAAATATATGGGCCCGAAGGGCTTCGATCCCTTGGCTCACCGGTTATGAGCCGGTTACTCTACCAAGCTGAGTTACGGGCCCTAAGCAGATGAATTTTTCCTGGGCTAAAAAATGTTATTAGATTAACAATATGCTTCATAACAACTATCAAGCAACAAGTTTTGTGCAGTGATAGATTTCTCAGCAATTTCAATTAATTTTGCTGGATCAGTTGATGACTTTTCTAGAATATTTTGCCAAGAGGCAGCATGTCTAATGTCTGCTTCAGTGTGGAGCTTAAAGTATTGAGTTGCTTCATCATTTGACATTCCATAGAATTGTGCTAATCCATCAAGTTTTGTTTGACTAATTTTTGGGATTTCTTTTTCAAATGCATACATTGCACATGCACCGCCTTCAAAGCTAGTCATTAATTCATTCAAATCAGATACTGCTTTTTGGGTTTTTGGCAATCCAGTGTATTGGAGAAGTTCTTCTTCAGAAATACCTAACTCTCCAGCAAATGAAATCCATGGTTTGATATGATCAGATTCCTCTTTTTGATTTTCAATTAATTCCTCTACGTGATTATCTGATGCTTTTTCTATGATGGAAGTCATAAATGATGGAACTGCTTTTACAAGTTGGAAATATTCTTTTGAATAACCTGCTAAAGATTCCTTTGTTAATTTTCCATCAGACCACATTTGGTAAAATGGATGTTTTAGTAAACTTCTCTCTTCAATCATTTGATCAATTTGTTTTATTATATTCATAATTCATCTCCAAAGATGCCAATAAAAAAATCTTTGTGGTTTACAAAAGATTTTATGGTCAAAATACTGAATTTTCTTGGGTTCCAGTGGTGTAGACCGGTCAAGCATACTGCCCTTTCAAGGCAGTGATCCCGGGTTCAAAATCAATCGATGAAAATCCCGGCTGGAGCACCAAGATTTAATTACTAATGAGAAAATTTTTTGATCAGGCATCTTGGACAGGAAAAACATCGAGATTAATCCTTTACTTGAAACCTATGGCAAGTATATTGAAAAAATAGACCATGCTTTAGAGAAGGAACTTGATCTTTATTCTGAATCAGAATTCATCGAACCGTTGAAATATTCTCTAGATGGCGGAAAACGAATTAGGCCTATTATTTTGACCCTATCTGCTGAAAGTGTAGGTAAAATAGATGATAATACTCTATCAGCATCTTGTGCTGTTGAGTTTCTTCACATGGAATCAATAATCCATGATGACATCATAGATAATGAAACAATGAGAAGGCAAAAGGATCCTTTTCATATCAAATATGGATACAATACTAGCGTACTTACGGGGGATTTTGTTTTAGGATTAATTCTTGCAATTTGTTCAAGACTTAATAATCCAAGAATTACAAAAGATTTGGCAACAACTGCAATGTTGATGAGTGAAGGCGAGATGATTGAAAGCAGGTTAGAGACAAGTGAAGATGTTACATTTGATGATTATCTAAAAGTAATAGAATACAAAACTGCAACAGCATTTGAAGTAGCAGCTAGAACAGGAGCAATTATTGCAAATGGAACTGAAGAGCAAATAGAGGCATTAACTGAATATGGAAAAAATATCGGAATTGCATATCAAATTAGAGATGACTTACTTGATTGGAAAAACGAAGACAAGCTTTTCAATTTACTAATTAAGAAAAGTTCTGATCCAAGAGACGTCTTTAACAAAATGGAAGAGTTACTAAAAGAGTATTCAGAAAAAGCAAGAGTTGGATTAAGAAAGATTCCAGAAAATGATGCTAAAAATAATTTAGAGAATTTAATTAAATTTACTTCGTTTAAGGCATAATACCTAAACTAATTACTGGGGATGCTAGTTCTACAAACTTGATTAGTGGATCTGGATAAACACCAAATCCAACTAGGAATATAATTGAAAATATTACAACACCAATAACTGATTTTGGTTCTGAAACTCTCTTCTCTGTTTCTCCTTCAAAGTACATCTTTCGTGTAATCCAACCATAGTAAGCAAGTGATAATGCACTATTTAGAACTCCTGCAATTGCAAGCCATGGTGCCCACCATAATGCAGAGCTTGCATCAAGTGCACTTCCAAACAACATTAGTTTACTCCAGAATCCCGAAAGTGGTGGAACTCCAGCTAATGCAAATAATGAAATTACCAATCCTAAAGCAGTTATTGGCATTCTACGTCCTAGTCCCTTTAGTTTATCAATATGAGTAACTGCCAAAGTTGTTATAATTCCTGCAACTGCAATGAATGCTGCTCCTTTCATTACGGCGTGATTCATTATCTGGTAAAGAGATCCTTGCAAACCTAGTGAGGTGTGAGGTGCAACTGCCAAACCAATCAGTATGTATCCTGCGTGTGCAATACTAGAGTATGCAAGCATTCTTGAGAGATTCTTTTGCATAATTGCTGCAACGTTACCAATAGTCATAGTCATTATTGCTAAAATTCCTAATGCAAGTGTCCAATCAAGATTAAGGACAACCATTCCCAAAATAACAATTCTAATTGTTGCTGCAAATCCAGCTTTCTTTGTTGCAGCTGCTAGTAATGCAGTGATTGTTGGTGGAGCTCCCTCGTATGTATCAGGCAACCATTGATGGAATGGCACAAGTCCCATCTTAAATCCAAATCCTGCAATAAACATTCCAACTGAAAGTAATGCAAGTGGAAGTAATGAAGGATCAAGTGTTGAATATCCTTGAATCACTTCGCCAATGTTAGTAGAACCTGTTAACCCATATGAGATTGAAATTCCGTAGACAATGATGGCTGATGAGAGTGCACCAAACAAGAAGTACTTTAATGCTGCCTCATTAGAGCTTGGATTCTTTTTCATAAATCCAACCAAGACATATGTTGGAATACTCATTAGCTCCCATGCAACAAATAACATTACCAAGTCAGTCGAATATGCAACAAGAACCATACCAATTGTTGCAAGTAAAATAAGAGAATAGTAAACTGCTGGAGCATTATGCTTTCTCATATAATTAAAAGAGCCAACAGTAGTGAACAGAGCAACAATTAGCATTGCAATTGCAAAGAATCCACCAAATGCATCATCTACAATTACATCTTCAGAAAATAGTGCAGATGGCGATACATTATCAGATAGGAATTGATATCCAACATATCCCATGGATACGAGTAATGCAGCAAATGCAATTACTGCATAAAATGAATTAGAACCTCTCTCTTTTCTGGCAATGCTAATTATTGGTAATACTACTCCAACTGTACCTAGTATTGCAATTAGTACCAATGGTGTGGAAGTAATCTCTAACATTTCATCAATCTCCTAAATCAACAATATCAGAACTACGAATAGCAGTCCTGCTCCAAATACGAATAGATATGACTGAGATACACCAGTTTGAGTGCCTTGGACGACTCTAGCGCTCCATCCAACTGCTTTCTGGACTCCATCATTCATACCATAATCGATAGCGGTCTTTTCAAAGTATCTGTATACACCTCTTGCTAACCATAGTGGTGCTACAACAAAGCACCAGTAAATTATTGCATTAAGATACCATCTGTTTAAGATAAGTTTGTGAATTCCATAAAAGAATAGATTTGAATTTACAAATTTGACAGGATCCACCCATCTGCCAATATAGAATATGTATCCCAGTCCAATTCCTATTGCAAATGCTGCAAGTGATGATCCTAGTGCAACGGGGTTAAGTCCTTGTAAGAATTCTGGGAGTATTGAAGATTCAGCTGCAATATGTTCAGTGTGAATGCCAAATGAGTGTTCTAGATATTCAGTAAACAAGTGGTGTAGTCCTTCTTCTGTTGATAATCCAATTAATCCAATTCCAATAGTTAGTACAGCTAAAATTCCATAAGGTACCCACATTGATAGTGATGCTTCATGAATATGATGACCTTCTTCTTCCATCTTCTCGATGTGTTTGCTCTTCTTCCCAAAGAAAACCATTCCAATCATTCTTGTTGTATAAAATGCTGTAATTACTGCAGTTATTACTGCAATAGCATACAATGGCAATGCCCATTCATTTCCTGATTCATAGACTGCTGCAAAGATTGCATCTTTACTCCAGAAACCTGTTGTGATAAATGGTGCACCCATTAATCCAAGACCTGCTGCCCACATGAAGGCATACGTTTTTTTCATCTGTTTTCGCAGACCACCCATATCTGTCATAAATCTAGAACCAACAATATGCAACAGAGATCCTGCTGCCATGAATAGAGAAGCCTTAAACATTGCATGAGAAATCAAATGGAAGAATCCTGCAGTATATCCATCGACATATTGATGAGATAGTCCTGCTACACCTAATGCCATCATCATATAGCCAATTTGTGAACCTGTAGAATATGCAAGTACTTTCTTAATTTCTGGATTAACCATACCTTGTGTTGCAAGAAGTAATGCAGTAATTGCTCCAACCCATGCAACAATCTCAAAGAACTGATCAGCTAGAATTCCTGCTGCACCTAATGCAAATACAAGAGGGCCGATTCTTGCAACCAAGAAGACACCTGCCTTTACCATTGTTGCAGCATGAATCAATGCAGAAACTGCAGTTGGACCAGTCATTGCCTCTAAGAGCCATTCGTTTAGTGGGAATTGTGCTGATTTTCCTACAGCTCCACCAAATAGTAAAACAAATGCAGGAACCAGCAATCCTTGTGCAGCCATTGTGGTTGCCCACTCTGTATCACCCATCAATTCTTTAAATCCAAATGTTCCTGCAAACAAAAATATCAACAGCATTCCCGCTATCATCATCACATCACCGACTTTGGTCATGATGAAAGCCTTCATGCCGGCATGTGTTGGTGCATAGTAATCTAGCATTCCAAGAACTGTTCTTCCTTCTGTACCAACATGATCTTTCTTTTTATCACGATACCAAAAGCTGATCAATGCATATGATGCAAGTCCTACTCCTTCCCATCCAAAGAAGACTTGGAGTAAGTTATCAGATAAAACAATTAATTGCATTGAACCAATAAAGAACATCATCCAAAACCAGAATCGTGTAATGTCTTTATCGCCTTTCATGTATCCAGTACTGTAAATCATAATGAGAAATGAAATCCAACCTACAACATTTGCCATAATTATTGAAAGAGGATCAGCTAATACTCCTCCCTTTAATCCAATTGCTTCAATCCACATGATTTGATCATGAATCTCATGTGCTTCTAGTGCAAGTGGCAACATTGATGCAGCTGATAATGCACTCATCAAAGCAAATCCAACTGCTACATACCCAGTTGCTCTCTTTGATGCCTTTCCTATTCCAGGCATAATCAGAGCCGCAATAAATGGTAAAATCCAAACTAACCAAGCACTTGCTGCCCCAACTTCAAATGGTAATCCAATAGATTCTGTTGCCATAATCTAAACTCCCAACACTCCATTCATGTACGGAATAATTGTCTTCAAGAAAATGTCTGGATAAATTCCAACTACAATTGTAAATCCTGCTAATACCATCATTGGTGCTGTCATGTACCAACTTCCTTCTTTTACATTCTCAAGATGTTCAGGTGTTTTTCCAAAGAATACACGCTTTAGCATCCATAACATGTAAGACATTGTTAGTGCTGTTGCAACAAGACCTAAACCAAATGTTACTGCTCTAATTGTTGAGCCTTCTTCAATAGCAGTTTCTAATGCTCCGTAAAATAGAATCCATTCTCCCATAAATCCACTTGTTGGTGGAACACCCATAATTGTTAGTGCACCAATAACTGCACATGTTGCAGTGATTGGCATCTTACCAGCTAATCCTCCAAGTTTAGAGATGCTTCGAGTTCCAACTTTAACAATAATTACTCCAGCCATCATGAAGAGAATACCTTTACCAATACCGTGAGTAACATACATCATCTCAGCTCCTGATAATCCAAGAACAGAAAATGATCCAATTCCAAACAAGAGATATCCCATTTGACTGATACTAGAATAAGCAAGTAGGCGTTTTAGATCATCTTGCATTAACGCCATTGCGCCACCATAAATCATTGTAACCAATCCCCAGATGTGGAACCAAATTGAAAGTTCTGCAAATGTTAAAGGCAAAAATTCAACAATTAATCTAAAGATACCATAAGCTCCAATTCCGATCATTGCAGGGGATAAGAGTGCACTAATTGGAGTAGGTGCTGAACCGTGGACATAAGGAAGCCATACATGGAACATAAAGACTGCAAGTTTTACCCCAAGTCCAATAGCAATTGCTACTGCAGAAATTAACGCAATATCTGCTGGAATTTCTGCTTCGTTAATGTCTGCAAAGTCAAAACTGCCTATCGTTAGGCCAATCATTAAGAATCCTAAGAGTAAGACTACTGCTCCTGCGTGAGTCCAAAACAAGAACATTAAACCAATCTTTCTTCGTGGACCATCACCCCAAAGTGCAACTAGGAAGAAACCTGGAATTAGCATTACCTCAAAGAAGATGTAAAATTCAATCAGATTTGTTGCAAGGACAGTTCCAAGCATTCCCATTGCAAAGACAAGATATAGTGCAAAGTAAAGTCCTGACTTTGCATTGACATAATTAGAAAGAGAGGATGATTCAACAACCGAAGTCTGACCACTTCCAGAATGATTGATGTTTTGTTCTTCTTCAAACTGCTCATGGAACTTGTGAATCATGTATGGTTTGGAGTAAAGAACCAAAATGGTAGATAATACATAGATGATAATTGCAAATGGTGATGCTAATCCATCTAAGACAAATCCAAACTCACCAAACATATCAGTCCACGGATAATGTTCTTCGACAGTTCCAGAAAGTGCGGATGTAATTACTAGAACTGTAGTGTATAATAGAATTGCAAATGTAAACCACATTGCAGGAGTTGGACCAGCTTTTCTTCCGATAATGTATGCTACTGGCGATAACAATAATGGCAAGAAAACTGCCTGTAATAATGCATACTCCATTAACCCTTCAAGCTCCTAAAGTCTGCAATATCGACATTCTGATACATACGGTATGCTACAATGATTAAAGATAATCCAACTCCAACTTCTGCAGCTGCAATTGCAATTGAGAATAATGCTAATGATTGACCACCACTGTCTGGTAGGAATCTAGCAAATGCAACCAGATTTAGATTTGCAGCGTTGATGATTATTTCAACTGCAAATAGCATACGGATGAAATTTCGTTTAACGGCAAGTCCGTAAATTCCTATTCCCAATAGGGCTACTGAAACTAGTGTAAAGTCAATTAGTTCGCTGGTCATTCTCCACATCCTCTCGTTTGGCTAAAACTAGTGCTCCAGTTACAGAGCCTGCTAAAATTAAGGCCATCAAAATTAATGCTGGCCAATAGTATGTTACAAAGTCAGTACCAATATCCCTAAAGTCAACTGCAGGCTCATCTGTATTCATACTCTTAATTCCTGAATCCAAAAAGACAGCACCAAGTGCTACCATTACAACCAACATCAATCCAAACCCTGCAAACTTTCTTCTTTTATCTTCAATATTTTTGAAAATTAATTCACGCTTTACTAGCATAACAGTAAAGAGAATCAGTACTGCAATAGAGCCAACATAAACTGCTAATTGGAATAATGCAACAAAAGGTGAATCTAACAAGAAGAAGAATCCTGCAATTCCACCAAGTGTTCCCATTAAAGCAATAGAGCCATAAATTAATGAACGTAGTTCTAGTGCTGCAATTGCAGAACCAATTGTAATTACAGATAATGCAAGAAATACAGCATCAGCCATGTGTTGCACCTCTGTCAGTAATTTGGATTTCACTGTCTTGTGTAACGTATGGCTTTACAGCAAGTTGTGCAGGAGTATAGATTAATCCTTCTTTAGAAAATGAAGATAATTCATAATCATTTGTCATGTATAGTGCATAAAATGGACATGCATCAACACATAGACCACAAAAGACACATTTGCCATAATCAATTTGTGGCATGATTGCTTTTTTGTTTTGTTTGTGTTCTTCTGGAACCTTGACCATTGCAATGGCTTCTGCAACACCTTCACATGCAATTGAACATAATTGACATCCTGTGCAGTGATCATGGAACAACATATGACGTCCCTTTAGTCCTGCAATTCCAACACCTGTTGATGGATCAAATTGGTATCCGTCTCCTACAAACTTTAGTTTCTCTTCAGGATAACGAAGTGTAAATCGTTTAATTGCTAAGTGTTTAATTCCGGAGTTTAATGCGCGGATAATTCCGGTTGCAGTTCCCATTATTGTAAGCCTCCTGGACCCAACACGCCAGCGTAAAGCAAGCCTAGTGCAATAAAGATGTTAACAAATGCAAGACCAATTAATTTAGTCCATCCAAGACTTAACAACATATCAATTCTGATTCTTGGAAAAACACCTCTTGGTAATAGTATAAAGAAGATCACCCCAACTGTTTTGATAACAAACCATAATGTTCCATTGAGCATATCTTGAGTGAATAATGGTAATCCTGGAATCTTTGCTGTGATTGGGCCCATTACAATTCCGTCAGTTAGAATTTCTGCTGGGAATGGTGGAACAACCATTGGACCATTCCAACCGCCAAGAAATAGTACAACAAACAAAGCTGCAAATGCATAAAGTTTCAGATATGTTCCTAATTGAACAAGACCATACATCATTCCAGAAAGTTCTGTTAACCAGCCTGCAACAATTTCAGATTCTGCTTCTGGAAGATCAAATGGAATTCTTTCTAATTCAGCTAACATTGTGATAAAGAATACAATTGCGCCAACAGGTAAGAAGACAATCCATGGGAAACTTGACTGACTTGCTGCAATTTCAGATAGGTTAAGTGTACCAGTTAGAATTACAACACCAAGTAATGACAAGATTAATGGAATTTCAAATGATACCATTTGGAATAGTGCTCTAATACCACCAATGAATGGGAACTTGCTGTTTGCAGACCATGCAGATAGAATTGTAATGATTGGGAAGAAACCAATTACTGCAAATACACCAATTAATCCAAGATCAACGTCTGCTACAACCCAACCCGGTGCAACAGGAATAAGTGCAACAAATGCAGCAGCTGCTCCAACAAACAAAACAGGTGCTGCCCAGAAAATTGGTTTGTCTGCCTTTGCAGGAATAATGATTTCTTTTGAGATTAATTTCAAACCATCTCCCATTAATTGTAAAATACCTTCGATTTTTCCACAGTAAAATGGACCAACTCTTAATTGTAATTTTGCAAGCATCTTTCTTTCAACAAAAATTGTTCCAGCAGCAAGCAACGCGGCAAAACCAAATCCTGGAAATGCCATGACTCTGAACATATCAGTTGCCATAAACGCATGAACAAGTGGAAGAATACGTGATGGATCTGCAATCCAAGTAAATGCAAGAAATGGTGTTAGTAACTCACCATCAATTACTGGCATCTCAATTACAAAGAGAACCATCATAACTGCTGGGATGCCAATTAATACCATCAGCAGCAATCCCCAGAATGCATTATCCAGTAAGGATTTGATGAATTCACTTAGCTTGAAATTTGGTGCAATAACTGACATTTATCGGTCTGCCTCCACTGGCCAATAATTAAGACTCCAATAAACTGAGGGCATGTTACCAAGTTTTTCTCCTTTTAGAAGATAGGGTAATGCAATTAGATTTCTAAAAGAACCAACACTCATCTTTACTCTGTATGGCTCTGGTTTTCCATCAGATACAATATAACAACCAAGTGAGCCTCGTCCAGACTCTACACGTTTGTATACAGAACCTACAATTCCTTTTGGGTTTGGTTTTAGTTTTACTCTAACAGAACCAGATTTTGGCATCTTTTGTAACGCTTGACGAATAATATTGCAACTCTCCATCATGTCAAGCCATGGAACTCTGGATCTTGCATAAGAGTCTCCTTCTTTCATGACATTTGTTTGGAAGTCTAGTTCATCATAGACATCATAGGGTTCTTTCTTTCTAAGATCATAATCAACACCACTAGCACGAAGCACAGAACCAGTTGTTCCAAGTCTAATTGCATCTTGGCGTGATAACACACCAGTATCTTTAGTTCTTGAGATTAGAATTGGATTATCATAAAAAATTGCTGCATATTCTTTGATACGCTTTTCAAAATAATTCACCTGACGTAAACAAACATCTTCAAAGTTTGGTGGTAAGTCATTTCGAACTCCACCTGGAACAAAATGTGCATGTGTTACTCTTGCGCCAGTCATCTTCTCCATTAAATCAATTAAGAGTTCACGATCACCTGCTGGCCACATAAACATTGTAGAGTGTCCTAGGAAAATTCCATAAATGGCAAGCCAATACATTGTGTAGATACAACGGTTTAGTTCAGATGCAATAACTCGGACATATTTTGCTCGTTCTGGAACTTCAATTCCTAGCAGTTCTTCTGCACCCAAAACATATGGATACAAAACATTACATGAATCATGAATTACCGGTCTTTCTAAGTGTGGAATATTTGTAATGTAATTTCTATACTCTGCCATCTTTTCTTCTCCTCGATGTACATATCCTGGATCAGGATCACATGCAACAATATAATCACCATCAATTTGAACAATAATTCTCATATGTCCAGAACCTGGATGTTGTGGTCCGACATTGAGAGTCATTATTCTCTCGTCAACTTTTTGGAGTGCTAATCCTGGTGGCAGTTCTGCAGTCATCTCTATCTTCCCTTTATTGCAAAGTCCTTTCGAAGTGGTGGTAAATCTGCCCAGTCTTCTGGTAAAAGTAATCGTCTATTATCAGGATGTCCTTCAAAGTAAACTCCTAGCATTTCAAAAATCTCTCTTTCATGAAATTCTACACTGTAAAATATATCTCTAAGACTTGGTAGTTTGGTTGCATCATTTCCAGGAATAGGATTTGATTCTCGAGGTGCTCTAGTTGTTAATTCAAGAACTTGTCTTGCTAGAGTATTATCAGAATAAGAGCCAATATGATAAACAACCTCAATTTCGTTATCTGCCGGATAGTCTACTCCTGAAACAGACTCTACGTGATCATAGTTTAGTGCATCACGAATAAATTCTGCGACTTCATGAACACTCTCTTTAGTGGCATTGATTCCAACCCTATCTTCTTTAACAAATGTGACTTTGACTTTATCACCAAACTTTTCAACTATTTTTTCAGAGATTCCTTTCTCAAATACAGGAATTGGTTTTTCTTCTTGTTTTTTTGCTGCTGGTTTTGGTGCAGGTTTAGCTGGTGGTGGCGAAGTTGGTTTAGTTTCAGGTTTTGCTTCTGCAACAGGTTTTTCAGAATCCGAACTCATTATACAAACTTCCTAGCCTTCATTCTCTTGATTTTTTCTTGCAATAACATACAACCTTGTATGAGAGTTTCAGGTCTAGGTGGGCAACCTGGAACATAGACATCAACTGGAATTACTCCGTCAATTCCTGGAAGTACATTGTATGAATCAAAATACAATCCTCCAGTAATAGCACAAGCTCCCATAGCAATAACATACTTTGGTTCTGGCATTTGATCATAAACTAATCTGAGACGTGGCGCCATTTTTCTTGTAATAGTTCCTTGAACTACAATCAGATCACATTGTCGTAGTGATCCAAATGCTTCAATGATTCCAAATCTTTCAACATCATATCTAGGACTTGATGCTGCGCCAAATTCTACACTGCAACAAGCTGTTTCAATGTGGACAGGCCAGAGTGACCAAATTCTACCCCAATTGATGGCATAGCCCAATGGTTTGTCGATTGCTTTTTCTAAAATATCCCCTAACTTACCTATGAAGACATTTGCATTTTCTGGTGTTACTAAGTCTTTGAGCAATCTTATCCCCTATCCCCATAAATGTAATTTGTATAAATAACTACCATATGTTACGTCTCCCTGATTGATATAATGCAAAGGCCATTGCACCAAACATTATTGCTAGAAATCCCATCATAGGCAATGTTGCACTCTTTGGAAGTTCTAATAATGAACTTCCCCATGCATATAAGAAAATTGCCATTACATCAAATATTACAAACATCAGAATATACGGATAATACTGCATCATAAAGTGAGTTCTTCCTTCACCTGTAGGAACTTGACCACATTCCATTGGCAAGAACTTGACAGGATTACTTTTTCTTCGAGGAGAGATCATTCGTGAAATAATCAACGCAGGTGCCATTGCTACTACTGCAAAACCAAACATTAACACCACGGTACTATAATTGCCCGCTAATTCCCCGACCAATTTATCTTCTGACTCTGATTTTTGTATAAAAAGGTATTCTTCCTTTTTTCGATCAATTTTTTCAAAAAGAAATTTTTCTAAAGTACTTTATAGGACATTATCAAATAGCGATCATGTCATTGAATATCGGAGATATTGCTCCTAACTTTGAGCTTCCAGACACAGAATTGAAATTGCGGACTTTGGATGATTTTAAAGGCGGAAAAATCGTTTTATCATTCATAGTTGCTGCAAGCTCTCCAGTTTGTGAAACTGAACTGTGCAATTTCAGAGACTCTTGGAAAGAAATTTCAGATTTAGGTGCAAAAGTAGTAGCAATCAGTAATGATGGTCCATTTGCAAACAAAGCATTTGCAGAAAAAAATCACTTTAATTTTCCATTATTGGGGGATTACAGTAGTAAAACAATTCGAGATTACGGAATTCTAATGCCAGACTTACTGCACATTAAAGGCTACAATGCAGCAAAACGTTCTGTCTTTGTAATTAATGAAGATGGAAAAATTGGTTACAAATGGGTTTCAGAAGATCCATTAAAGGAACCAAACTATGAAGAAATTAAAAATTTCCTGAAATCGGAAAAATAATTTTTTATTCTATATCAGCAATTGCGTCGCCTTTGGCAACAGTTGCTGTTTCTTTAATTTTAATTGATGTTACAACTCCATCTTTGTGAGCCTTTACGGATACTTGCATCTTCATAGATTCCAATGTACAAATAACATCACCCTTCTTTACGGTATCACCTTCAGCTATTGCAATTGAAACTACCTTACCAGGAATTTGGCTCTTCAATGACAGTTGTGCATTGCTGGCACCAGCGCCTCCAGAGTGCTTGTACACAACTTCATCAAAGTGAGTGTGGCGATTGATACTAATTGGAACATTATCAATTACTATGTACATTTCGTTAGTTGATTGTTCAAGATATTTTGCTTTATGATATTTTTGATCTAAAAGAAATTCAATTCCGTTAGAATTCATATTAATAATTTTTAGCTGATGTTCATCATCATTTATTTTAATTACATAATCATTGTTTCCTAGGTTTTGGACAATTTTTCCTTCAAATGACTTTTCAATATCAGCTATTTTGTAATCCATTTATCATCAATCCAATTTATATTTCCAATTAGAACTTGCAGATGCTTCATTTTGTACACGACTCTTAAAGTATTCAGAATGAACTATTGCTGCAGCAATAGCAGCCTCACTCTTTTCTACTTTTTCTTTCTTTAGATCTTCAGTTAATCTATCAATCATCTCATATCGTTTTAAGAAATCAGTAGAGAGATCACCACTTTTGTATTCTTCTGAATTGAGAATTGTTTTGTATAATGGAATTGATGTTTCAACTCCTTGAATGTAAAAATCATTTAGTGCTGTTAGCATACGAGTTCGAGATTCTTCAAATGTTTGACCCCAGGTACACAATTTAGCCATTAAAGAGTCATAAAATGGAGAAACAGTACATCCAGGATACAAGTAAGTATCACATCTAACACTAGGTCCAGATGGAATTGTTACGTCTGGAACTGGTCCAGTAGAAGGTGCAAAATCTAAGAAAGTATCTTCAGCATTAATTCTGCATTCAATTGCATAACCTTTCATTTTAAGATCTTTTTGCTTGAATGGTAATGGTTCACCATTTGCAATATCTATTTGAAGTTTAACAAAGTCCAAACCAGAAACCATTTCAGAGATTGGGTGTTCTACTTGCAATCTAGCATTAATTTCAATAAAGTAAAATTCACCATTATCAGCTCTAAGAAATTCAGCAGTTCCCAAGTTAGTGTAATCTACTGCTTCAGATGCTTTTACAACTAATTCGCCTACTCTGTCTCGTGTTTCTTGATCAACTACTGGAGAAGGTGTTTGTTCAATAAGTTTTTGATTTCTTCTCTGAATAGAGCATTCTCTTTCAAAAATGTGAACTGCATTACCATGCTTATCCCTACACATTTGATATTCAATGTGTCGAGTTTTTTCAAGAAATTTTTCTACAATAATTGCAGATTTACCAACTGCAGATATAGATTCACTAGTTACAGTTTCAAAACCTTCACGCAATTCTTTATCATTAGTAACAATTCTAATTCCACGACCGCCTCCACCATAAACTGATTTTAACATTACAGGGTATTCAATATCATTTGCAATTTTTAATGCCTCTTCAACATCTTTTACAAGTCCCGGACTTCCAGGAACTGTTGGTACTTTAGCTTTAAGCATTGCTGCTTTACATTGCATTTTATCACCACAAAGATCCATGGATTTAGCTGATGGTCCAATAAAGTTTATGTTATTTTTTTCACATGTATTTGCAAAATCTGAATTTTCTGAAAGAAATCCATAACCAGGATGAACTGCATCTGCACCTGATGACAAAATAACTTCAAGAATTTTTTCTTGATTAAGATAGGATTTTGCAGGTGCTGCTTCTCCAATATGATATGCTTCTGTTGCTTGTTTAACATGCAATGAATCATAATCTTCATCAGAATAAACTGCAACTGTCTTAATTCCAAGTCTCTTACATGTTCTAATGACACGCAAGGCAATCTCTCCTCTGTTTGCAATCAGTACTTTTTCAATCATATCAAATCACAGGTTAATGTTTCCGTGTTTTCTTGGAAGTTGTTTTTCACGTTTATTTGCAAGCATTTGTAATGCTTTGATAAGCATAGGTCGTGTTTCAGCTGGATCAATAACATTATCCACAGTTCCATGAGATGCTGCAACGTATGGATTTTCAAATTTTTCTGCAAATTCATCAATTAATTGTTTTTTTAGTGCCTCAGCATCATCTGCACCATCGAGTTCTTTTCTATACATGATTTTGACTGCAGCCTCTCCTCCCAAAACTGCACATCTTGCAGTTGGCCATGCATAATTAATGTCGGTTCTAAGATTTTTACTGCCCATTGCAATGTAAGCACCACCATATGCTTTTCCAATTACCAAAGTAATTCTTGGAACTGTTGCCTCACAATATGCATAAAGTAGTTTACTACCATGTCTAATGATGCCATTATGTTCTTGGTTAGAACCGGGCATGTATCCTGGTGTATCAACTAACGTAATAATTGGAATGTTAAATGCATCACAAAATCTGATAAATCTTGCTGCTTTGTTTGAAGAGTCAATATCAAGTGCACCTGCAAGATGAATTGGTTGGTTTGCAACAATTCCTACAACTTGGCCATCCATTCTACCATAACCTACAACAACATTTGGAGCAAAGAGTTCATGAACTTCAAAGAATTCATGATTATCTACAATCGAATTAATAATTTCTTTCATATCATATGGTTGCAATGGATTTTCAGGAATAATGTTGATCAAGTTATGATCTAATCTGTTTGGATCATCATCAGTTTTGATTTTTGGTGGAGATTCGGTATTGTTTTGTGGAAGATAAGAGATTAGTTTTTTGATGTAATCCATGCATTCGTATTCATTTTGTGCAACAAAATGTGCGACACCACTTTTAGTTCCATGAGTCATTGCACCGCCAAGATCATCAAATGAAATTTCTTCACCAAGAACAGTTTTGACCACATCTGGGCCTGTAACAAACATTGTTCCAACTTTTTCTACCATAATTACAAAGTCAGTCATTGCTGGTGAGTAAACAGAACCACCTGCTGATGGTCCAATACTTGCAGTAATTTGTGGAATTACACCAGAAGCTAATTGGTTATGATAAAATATATCTGCAAATCCATCAAGACTCATGATTCCTTCTTGAATTCTAGCACCGCCAGAATCCATTATACCAATAATTGGACAACCTGTTCTAACTGCATGATCCATTAATTTTGTAATTTTTTTGGCTCCCATTTGACTTAGGGTTCCACCTAAAACTGTAAAATCATAAGCAAAGACAAAGATTTGTCTGCCGTTTACATTACCATATCCACCAACTACACCATCTGTAAAGAATTTTTTCTTCTGCATGTCATATTCGTGATAGTGATGAGTTGTCAATGGGTCAATTTCAGTAAAAGTTCCTTCATCTAGTAAGAGATCGATTCTTTCTCTAGCAGTTAATTTACCCTTATCATGTTGGGCCTTTATTCGATCTTGACCGCCACCCTGTAATGCTGTGTTAATTCTTTTAGTATATCCTTCAATCTTTTCAGAATGCATAACAGTGATCTAAAGCAAGATGGTTTCCTATATTAATTTAGTTTGAAATTGATGACTTGACTAATATTTTATAAAAAATCATGGATCATTGATAATTTTAGAAAATCAGGAGTTAAGAATTGTAAATTTCTTTTTTACAGATTTTACATATGTCAGATAAGCATCTTTTTTCTCACTGCAACTCTTGCATATGCATAATTGAGAGACATTTTGTATATTACATATCTCTTGAAACTCACAACTTTGACATCCTGCAGGGCCACCACAAACTACACATTGCAATTCATTGATTTGAGCACATTTTTCGTGCTTTACTCCAATTCCTTTTGCCCACAAACCAATTTCATTGATTTCAATTTTTTCATTACAAACAATACATGTTCCTGGAAACTTCATCGGAATTTTCCTCCAGCTCATATTAGTTCAATCTCCTTTTCAATAATATCGCCATACGTTTCCTGAAGATCTAACACCAATGTGTTATTTTTAATGCAAAACAAAACAAATGGAAGACAAATAGTAACAAATGCACTTGATGACAGATGTAATTTTTTTGCCATGACAGAAGATAATGATTTTATTTTTGCTCCATCCCAACGAATTCTATTAAGTAATGGCCATGAAAGATTGTATTGTGAATATCGAATTCGATCATCATTTTGGTATAGATTTATCAAAATGTCATTAAGATAACGCAATAAACGCCAGTTTTGATGTTTCATTATTTTACCATAAAGCATATCTGCATTTGAAATAATTTCTAAACATTTTGCAAGTGTTTCATTATCAAGATTACTTGTAATAATGCTAGAATAAAATGCATTAATTTTTTCTCTAGGATCAATTTGCATTGAATATAAAATTATCCTAGCTTCTTCAATTGAATTTGCTTTAAAGAATGCATTAACACCATCTTCTACATTGATATTCTCAAATGTAGTTTCTGTTTGTGGATTGAACCCCGTAACTTGAGACTGAGCTAAATTAATCATTGAGCGAATATCTCCACGAGATTTGTCAATTACTTTGATAAGTGAACCGGGACTAAGTTTTGCACTTTCTTTATTCAAAATATTTTCTAGATAAATTCGCAATAATCGTGGAGGTATTTTTTTAAATGAAATTGTTTTTACAACTTTTTTAATACTCTTCATTTTATCTGAAGAGTCATCGTTTGCTGCAAGAATGATTGGAACTGTTGGCTCTTTTAGAATATCAATAAGGGCTGATGCTCCCCCATAATCTCCTCGTCCATGAATACCATCTACTTCATCAACAAATATCATTGGAGTTCCAATAACAGTATCATTTGCCAATACAGGCGTGAGAATTTCATTAATTCTTGAT
The DNA here is from genome assembly GCF_025698945.1 of Nitrosopumilus sp. Lineage (NCBI taxonomy): Archaea > Thermoproteati > Nitrososphaerota > Nitrososphaeria > Nitrosopumilales > Nitrosopumilaceae > Nitrosopumilus > Candidatus Nitrosopumilus sp. Next base: position 133,301 of record NZ_JAILWM010000003.1, on the reverse strand, counting down.
TTACTTCTAACATCACTTGCATTTAGGCCAATCATATCATAGTTGAATTGTTTAGCTACAAGATATGCTATGGTTGTTTTTCCAATTCCAGGTGGACCAACTATAAGTAAAGGCTTTGTTCCTTTCTTCCATTTGGCAAACCATTCCATAATTGCTGCACGAGATTCTTCATTTCCTACCATGTCAGAAATAATCTGAGGCCGGTATTTTTCTGACCACATCAATTTAATCACCTAGGAAGTTTTGATTCAAACTCTGACCATTTATTGGCTTTCTGTAATTGATTGTACCAATATTGATTATAATGTTCAACTGTCAAAAACAAAAATTCTAAGAACTCCTTGTGAGTGAATTCTTCTGGAAGTAGTTCTAGTGCAAGTCTTGCATCTTGTAGATATAGATTGCTTTTCTCAAGTGTTAGTTCAAATCCTTTTTTGACATCATTAGCCAATAGCGAGTAGTATAAAGGCCATGATGGAATCTTTACAAATCCATTTTTAATAGAATCTTCAATCTCATTTCCACATCCTACACCTTCTGCAGCTCTTGCCATGCCCAAATAGAAAATCTCACCAAGTGGTCTTTCAGCTAAAGCCATGTTTCTTCCTGCAGTTCCCATAACTGCGCGATATTTTTTGTAAGATAGTGTCATTTCTTCTTCAGTAATGGTTGTTGGTTTTGATTTTAATTTCTCATCAAGATATTGTCCAACTCGTGCATCTTTAAATCCCTCTTCAAATTCTTTTAGAACCTGATCTCCTCCTTTTGCAATTTTATCTCTAGCTAATTTCAAAATGTAAGGATTCATCAATTTGTAATCATCCAAATAATCCAAGTCTTCATCCTTATCTACAATTCTATCCATTGGCTCGCTAAGATCAATTGCCAAGATGTGTCCTTCAACCATATCTTGTCTTAGATGAGGATCATTTTTTCCAGAATACTCTGCTGCTCCGTCAAATAGTGCATTAAATACAGGAAAAGTCATTTTAACGAAATTAGAATTTAAAATTCTCAATACTCTATCTTTTAGAACATCAGGACTTTCTAATTTTGATTTAATAGGCTCAATTTCAGATGCATTAAGAATTATCTCAGTAGAACCTACCTCATTACCAAATGCTTGCTGAGTTGCATTTGGATTTGTATCAGATTTTATTTCATGCAATAATCCTTCAGCAAATCTTTGAGCAAAGTTTGGAAATTCATTTTCAGTTTCCTCTTTGTATTTGTTAAATAATTTATATCCTTTAGATTTGAATAAACCCTGTTTCATAATTTGTTTTCCAGGTTTTGTGCTCATCAGAGCTTCTTTACTTACAACAGACTGATCTTTACCACTCACAAACGTAAGCTTCTTTATTGTTATTTATGCTTTCAAATAAAATATTATTCTTCACTTAAATTACGAAGCAAAAAATGTGCAATATGGAAATAATTGAAATCCTACGAGAAGCATCAGATAGAATTTATGAAAATGTAAAACATCTTGCAGGAACAGATCATGCTGCAGGAGATTTTGGAATTGGTGCAGGCGGAGATGTTTCAAGAAATATCGATATTGTTGCAGAGAAAACAGTACTTGATTATCTTAAAGAAATTAATTTTGAATGTATTGTTCTAGGAGAAGAATGTGGAAGAGTTGATCTATCTGAGAATCCAAAAGGATATGTCATCATGGATGCAATTGATGGTTCTGCAAATGCAGTAAGAGGAGTTCCATTTTTTTGTAGTTCGTTAGCATTTGCAACTGAAGATAAACTTAGCTCAATTACTGATGGGGTCATTACTAATCTAGATAATGGGGATACATATTGGGCATCAAAAAACAAGGGTTCATTTTTTAATGATGTTAAAATTCAGGTACACAATAAAGATCCAATTTACAAAATAATTGGCATTAACACATCAGGTGCGTCAAAGGAATTGATGAGGAGAATGGATGCAATTTTTGAGAATCATAATCACCATACCAGACATTTTGGTGCAAATGCACTTGAGATGGCATTTTTTGCCAGAGGATATATGGATATTTTTATTGACTTAAGAGATAAGATTAGAATTCAAGATATCGCAGCAGGATATCTAATTGTAAAAGAGGCTGGAGGATTACTACTTGATGCAAACTTGAAACCACTTGATGCAGATCTGAGTTATGAAACAAGAGTTTCTTTTATTGCAGCTTCAAATCAAGAAATTCTTAATGAAATAATGTCACATATCAATGAGTGTTGATTAGATGGAAAATCAATTTTTTTGATTGATTTCAAACTAATTTTTATGTTTTAGAATAGAAATTGAATTTTTAATCAATTTTCAAGAGAAATATATTTATCCAAAGTAGCGAAAAAAGATTCTGTATGGTAACTGAGACCAAGGCAAAAGTAACCTATATGGAATTATTAAAAGAGGATCTTGTAATCATACGATTGGTCCCAGATACTGGAATGCCTCAGTACAAAACTGGTCAATTTCTAACAATTGGTTTGCCAATTCCTTCTGAAAAAAAAATTGTACGAAGAGCATATTCAATTGCATCACATCCAGAAAACAGAGATTATTATGAATTTGTAATTAGATGGGTAAGAAAACCACTTCCAGGAAGAGTTACTACTGAATTGTTTTATGCGAGTGTTGGCGATGAAGTTTATCTTGGAGATCCAACAGGCGCTGCTTTACAAATTAGCGATACATTACCAAATGGAAAAAAAGATAATCGTAGAGTAATTTGTGTAGGTGGAGGCACAGGTCTTGCACCATTTATTGCATTTGCAAAACATTTCCATGACACTAATGATAAACGAGAAATAATTGTTTTACATGGTGCAAGTTATGTTGACGAGTTAAGCTACAAGAGATTGTTAACTGATTTAGAAAATGAAAGTAAGAAGAGAGGGAGAGACCAGTGGAACTTTAGATACAGAGCAGCAATAAGCAGACCAAAAGAATTCTTTAACAGATCATGGAATGGACACGTAGGTAGAGTTGAATCTTTTTTTAAACCCGATAAAAAAACAGGTCTGTCACCAGTTGAGGAGATGGTAGGAGAGGAGATCACACCCGATAATACCATAATCTACATTTGTGGCTACCAAGGAACCATTGATGGAGTAATAGAGTACCTAGGGCCTAAAGGCTTTGTAACAGAACATGAGAAAAAGCCTGACGGTAGTTTTGCAATCAAGTTTGAGTCTTACGGATAGAATATTTTAAAGATAATCCAGGCATAATTTAGTCAGAGAAAGGAGAAATCATTACAATTCCTTTGGTTTTGGGAACAAAACTAAACATTGTAATTTCTTCATCTAAGATATTATTTTTTACAACTAAGTTGTTTGGGATTTGACCATTTACTGTTATCCATAAATCGGATGATACAAACTCACTTGGGACATACATTATGACATATTGTGGAGAGTCTATAGAAAATGTGATCAGGTCAATCTCTTGAATATGATCAAAGTTTGAAACTATTGCGGGACTTCTTATATCAATAACATAATCTGATTCAAACTGGGGTTGGAATTTTTCTCTAATCTCTTCAGTTAGAGGTTTGGTTTTGTAGTTTTCAGAATCAGAAATTTCTAACCTTAAACCATCAAGACAATAAGACTGTCCTTTTTCATTTTCAACATATTCACAAAATTTTGAACTTTTATCATAATCATGGTTGTTAAAAAAGGACAAAGTGGTACCTAAAGACATACTGCATTCAATAAAATCAAGTTTCTCTAGTTGTGATTCATCGCAAAGATCAGAGACAACATTTTGAGAAATTCCCTTTTGGGTCATAGTATTGTCTGTGTATTGCATCATCACACCTTTTACACATAGGATATTTTGATAAAATGACATTTCATGACATAGCTCCAAAGAAGAATCCAGATCATTACCAAAGTAATGAACTAGACCATGTCCTAATCCATGTACACAGTCCTGGTAATTTGAAGATCCAATTAATTCATTGCAAACTAAATTGTAATCACTTGGAAATGATTCATTGTGTTCTTTGATACTATGGAAATAGGATGCCAAGACTCCATGAAAATATCCACCTCTACACATTGTTCCATCCATTCCTATCAAATTTGAAATGACATTGGGGTTCTCCTCAAAAGCCACGTGGCCAATTTCATGAGAAACAAAATGACAATCATCAATAGCTCCAATCTTAGATAATGCTATAGATAGTTCAAGAGCATTAGAATTATTTTGTTCATTCTTTGTTATTTTACCAAAAAATACCGTATAACATAGATGTCGTGATGTATCATCATTGATGTTTGCACAGTCTTGTATGTCATCAAGATATTTTGTAGCAAGAATTTCTGAGGCCAATATTGGTTCAGAATCTTCTGAATCTAATATTCCGTCATTGTCATCATCTTCATCTTTTGAATTTCCTATACCATCAAAATCAAAATCAGCCCAATCTAGAGGTTCAATATCAAAGGAATCAAGAAAATCAACTATTCCGTCATTGTCATCATCTGAATCACAATAATTTCCTATTTTATCAAAATCAGAATCTTCTTGGTCTTGATTAAAATTCCTTGGACAATTATCAATTGAATCAATTATTCCATCATCATCCATATCTCCAAAAGAAATAACATTAGCCCAAGTTAGAAAAGAAATAGAAATTGATATGACTAGTATGCCAAGTAAAAATTTGAATTTTTTTTCAAACATAGAAATACACTAGAGTAAGCCCAATTAAATGAAGACATATTTGAACTTAGAGTTTAACTAGTGATTAATTTTTAGGTTAATTTCCGATAAAGAAATCGTAGTAAAAAAAATGATAACAACATCAAAATTTTAAGTAAAAAAGAAAGGATTATCTGAGAATTTGAATTTGTTTTATGATTTCATTCATCTCAAATACCATTTTTTTCTGAGCTACAATGTTTCTTGATTCTAGGAATTGTTTTTGGAGATCTGAAAGAGAATCTTGTAGTTCAGTAATTTGTGTAGGTTTTGGCTCATACACAATCCTAGTTATTGGGACTGATTGATTTGAGTCAATTTGAACCTTAGATATTTTTGCGGTACATCCATAACATGGAGCTTCAAGATCATTTTCATATCTTGGCAATTTTCCATTAATGTCAAAATTAGACTGGATGTCTTCTTGTGCAAGATTGTGTTTTATGTTAAGTTCACGCACAATGTTTTGCATTTCAATTTTTGACATCTTGGCAAATTGAACATATTGCTTCATGGCATCAGAAAATGTTCCTCCCTGTTTAAGAACAGAATCTCTTGCATCTCTTGCTAGAACAATTTTTGTTTGAAGATAATCAAACTGATCCCAGAATATTCCATGATTTGTCACATTAAGATTTGAAACATATTTTGCAAATGCATTTCTAGGAGTAAATTCTTCGTATGTTTTTTCCATTCTTTGGAGCTCTTGTTTTAGAGATTCTTGTGCTAGAATTCGTTGTTCCTCAATGAATTTTTGTTGGGCATTGCGCTTTTGTTCAGTCTCTTTTGCTTTTAGAAATTGTTTTTTTGATAGTTCTATTTTTGCAAGAATGTCTTGTGAAACAGAATTTTTTTGTATTTCGTCACCTTCAATTTTTTTAAAATTTGACTGGGCGAAGGCATCGATACTAAAAATAGACATCAAAATTATTGAAGCAATGATTGATGCATACAGTAGTCTAGTCATTAAACTCAGAAATGAAAAATTGCTTAATAGGGATTCGTAGAAATTATCAGACTAAATCATTCTGATGGTTTTAATACAAGATGCTTTGAGGATGTTTTCCAATTTATGAAGAACAAATTTGTCAACTAGAAAAATTTGATTTACGAATAAGATCATTGTCTCTATTATGGTGTTTACCTGTGGATTTTTATATTGAGTATTTTTCATCAAATTATGGCAAATCTCAAGTGTATTGATTACGGTTTTGAATGTGATTTTATTGCCGAAGGAGAGATGGAAGAAGTAATTGAAAATTTTAGAAATCATACAGAAGAAGAACACGGAATCGATTATTCAAAAGAAGCCATTATGCAATTCCTATTAAGAAAACAGGGTCTTTAAGAAAAACTACGCTTCTAGTATAGTCATTCTAGCAGATAAAACAGGTAGTTCTTTTTCAATAATTTTCTCAACAGCAGGTACAATACCTACTCTTGCTCTAACATTTTCCTCATAAATTTCTGCTATCTGATCTTTGAAGAGCAATTTTATTCCAGGTAACGCAGTTATTCCTTCTTCAACGGCTCTTGGTTCTGACAAATCCATGATCAGTGTACCTTTCTTCTTATCCTCCATTACTAAATGAATTCGATCAAATGTAATTAAGAAATAATCTGCTGTTGTTGCAACAAAGACAATATCATACTTGTCAAATCCAGCCAACACATCATTAAAATCGACAGGTGTTCCACCTAAGATTACTGAAAAACCTGTAGCACGATCAACTGTTCTACTTGTCACATCAAATTTTATTCCTCTTTTGTTCAAAGTTTTAGCAACTCGAGCGGCAGATTCACCAGTTCCAATTAAGAGTACTTTCTTTTTATCATCCAATCCTGCTTTCTCATCAACTAGTTTTACAGCAACATCACCTATTGAGATCACATTATTTTCAATTCCAGTGCTTGTTCTCATTTTCTCGGCTAATCTAATCACACTATCAAATAATTTGTGGAGTATGTCTCCAGAGGTGCCTGCAGATTTTGCAGTGGCCAATGATTGGGAAACTTCATTTAAAATTTCTCTTTTTCCTACAACTACTGAATCCAGTCCTGCTGCTAATCGTAATAGATTTCGGTAAACATCATCACCCTTGTAAACTTCTAATGTTTGATCAAAATGATCAATGTCTATTTGTTCTAATGATGACAAAGAAATCCAAGTATCTTTAATTTGATTTAACACCAATCCTTTTCCTTCAGGACGTCTTGCATCTGGAGAATCTTCAGATTCCACATTACTAACAGTAAAGATTTCAACTCTACTTGCTGTTTGAATAATTATGCATTCATCAACATTTGGAATTTTTTTGAATTCTTGACATGCAGCAGTTACATCTTTGAATGTGAATTTTGATAATGTATGAAGTGGAATATTTTTGAAAGTGACTCGTGTATTCATAACATCAAAATTTACTTTACCCATCATCATCACCAATTATGCCTTTAGTTTACTTCGTCCGCCTTTTGCTGTTCTAAATACATTCATGCCAATAAAATAATTTTCGTGAATAGATTCTAAATATTTAATATCGTTTTCTGCATCTCTAATTTGTTTGAGTGATGATTCAGGATCAGATTTTAATTTTGCAAGAGTTGCTTTTGCTTCTGCTAAAAATGAATCAACACCACGTTCATAGTTTGATAAACCACCAAATTCTGGACTAAGAACATGTTCTGGATTATATTTTGGGGTTTGATCCTGTGGAATTTCTGCTTTTCTTGTAAGTGATTCTTGCTGTTCTTGTGATAGTATGGGACGTGGAAATCTATCTTTTTTATCTAAGAAAAATTCTGGCTCACCCATATCACGACGGAAGATCTCTTCGCCTTGTCGCTTAAACGTATATTCAACAGGTTTTGCTGTATCTGCCTTAACCTCAGCGGTAATTGCCTTGTATTCTTCTTCAGCTGCTTTCTCTGCGGCTTCCTTTGCTGCTTGTGCCTTTGCAATTGCTTCTTTTGCGGCAGCTTCTGCTTCTTCAGCGGCCTTTGCTGCAGCCATTGCTTTGGCTGCAGCTTCAGCAGCAATTTTTGCTTCATCTGCAGCTTTGGTAGACTCTGCGGCCTTTTCAGCAGCTTTAGTTTTTTCTGCTGCTTCTTCAGCTGCTTCTGTTGTTTCTATTGTTTTTTCTTCTACAACAGCCTTTGCTTCTTCTGCAGCTTTAACTTTGACGTCTGCATTTTCTTGTGCAGTAACTTTTTCTGATGCTGATTTGTCTTCTGATTTAATTTCAGATTCTTTTTTCTCCTCAGACATCAATTTTTACTAAAATTGCCTGAATTTTAATATTCTTGTAAGAAATTATATCATAATTTCAATTTCAGTAACAACGAAATCTATCATGTATGATCGGTTAAAAAATCATTTTCAATGAAATAATTAAGAAATAATGGCGCCCTCGGCGGGATTTGAACACGCGTCTCAGCCGTGACAGGGCCGAATTCTAGACCGGGCTATACTACAAGGGCACAAGTTGTTTGAATCAAATTGCCAGATTAAAAGTTTCTGTCACAACAAAAAATTTTGTAAAAGACTAAATTATACACGAAAAGCATTTTTCATCAGGGGTCTATGGCGCAGCCAGGTAGCGCACCGGACTTTTAATCCGGTTGTCGTGGGTCCGAATCCCACTAGACCCGCTGCTCTTTTTATTAACTATTTTATGATCTTCTGAATTTGTTTTGTCATTTCATCAATTGATGAATTAATTTTATTTTCTCTTGAAGACACATCGATTCTATAGTTGTTTATCATTTGGGTTCTATCGGAAATCATTCTTTTTTGCTCATCATAGCCTGAGGATCCAAGAGAATTTCTATCTTTTAGAGAAGATATCACAGTAGTCGTACCGATAATTTTTGAGACTAATTTAGGATCTACATTTGTGCCACTTACTGATTTTTTTATATCTACAGATGTTAGTTTTGAGATCGGTTTTTTTGATTGATGTGCTAGTTGAACTAAAATTCCTGAAATTTTATGAGTCACTCTAAATGGAATTCCTTCTTGAACTAATTTTTCAGCAATGTCTAGTGCAATTAAATTACTAGATTCTGTAACTTTTTTCATTTGCTTTTCATTTACTTTTAGTGTTAGTAAAAGCGATTTTAAAATCAGTAATGCACTAATAGATGTTTTTGAAGTAGACCAGATTGAAGATTTGATTTGTTGTAGATCTCTTCCATAACCTGAAGCTAAACCTTTGATGGTAGTTAGTATTGCAGTAAGTGTTCCAATAATTTCAGCAGTTTTTCCTCGAGTTAATTCTAAAATGTCTGGATTTTTCTTTTGTGGCATTACACTTGATGGTGATGTAAATTCATCTGCAAGTTCAATAAAGGAAAATTCTGAAGTAGACCATATTACAAAGTCTTCTGCTATCTTACTTAGATTAGTCATCAAAATCGCAATTACAGATACGTATTCTGCTACAAAATCACGTGTACTTGTTGCATCAATTGAATTTTCAACTAGTGAATCAAAGCCTAAAAGTTTTGCAGTTGTATCTCGATTAATGGGAATACTTGTTCCACCAACAGGTCCTGCTCCTAATGGACTTTGATTAACCCTATCATATGTTTGGTAAAGTCTTTGAAAATCACGAGATAAAACATCTGCATGTGCAAGTAAATAATGAGAAAACAGTCCAGCTTGAGCTTGTTGGAGATGAGTATACAAAGGCATGATGGTTTTTTGGTGATTTTTAGCCACGGAAACCAGAGCTTCGATAGTATCTAGAAGGCAATTACAAGTGATGTTAATGTCGTCTCGAATCTTCATTCGAATATCTAATACAACTTGATCATTTCTTGATCTTGCAGTATGCATTTTCCCACCGCTTGCCATACCTACATTTTTGATTACAAGTGATTCAATTAATTCATGAATATCTTCTGCACCTGATGAGCTATCAAATTTTTGTTTTTTCAATTTCTCTAGTGCTGATAAAATTTTTTTTGCATCATTTTTTGTAATAATATTTTGTTGATGAAGCATCAATGTGTGAGCTTGACTGCCAATAATATCATAAAGTGCAATTTGAGAATCATCATTAATTGATGAAACATAATCTAAAGTGATATCACTCAAATCAGTATCAAGACGTGACCGATACATCACCAATGGTTCTATAATGGTTATATATAGCATCGACGCTTTTGCCCACATGAGCCAAGATATCAAACAGCTTCGAGTAAAAATCTTCGATGAATTATCAAAGATTGTGGATCCAGAAATTAACACATCAATTGTGGAATTAGAATTAATTGATGAAGTTGATATCAGCAACAATGATGTTAAAGTCGATTTGCATCTAACAAGTCCATTTTGTCCAGCAGTATTTGGTTTTAAAATTTGCCAAGACATTCATGACAACCTACTGAAAGTAGATGGTGTAAATGATGTTAAAGTAAATGTTTCAAATCACTTTATGGCTGAACAAATTAACAATCAGGTTAACAATAGCCCAAACCCAAAAAAGTAGGTTAACTTCTAAAACCTAGTAAATATCCTCGAAGTAGTTGAATTCCCATAGCAGGATCAACTCCTTTTGGACATACCTGACTACAAGATCCAGCAAAATGACATCTCCAAATACCGTGAGAATCATCTATTATTTTTAATCTAGAATCTTTGCCCTTATCTCTGCTATCTGCAACATAGCGATAGGCTTGAGCCAATGCTTGTGGCCCAACAAATGACGAATCAGTTGCCATGGTAGGACATGCAGAATTACATAAGCCACATTTGATGCAGTTTGCAAACTGGATGTACTGCTCAACTTCTTCAGGAGATTGTAAGAATTCTTTTTGATCTGTTTCTAGTTCAGTGTCATCTCTAACTAGATATGGTTTGATTTTTTGATGGGATTCAAATAATTTTTCAAACTTTACAGCTAAATCTCTAATAATTGGGAAGTTATTCATTGGTTCGACTGTAACTACTTCAGAATTTAGTTCACTAATTTTTGTAAAGCATGCAAGTCTTGGTTTTCCATTAATTATCATTCCACAAGATCCACATGTTGCTTGTCTGCAAGAATATCTTACCGCAACTGAATGATCAAAGTGCTTTTTGACTTCAAGAATTGCTTCTAAGACAGTAGTCCATCTCTGATATGGAACATCAAACTCCATGAATCTACTTGATTCGTCATGTTCTGGATTATACCTTGAGATTCTAAGAAGAATTGTTTTTGGAGAAGACAATGGTGTTGAGGTTTGCTCGTTTGCAATACTAGAGACTTGTGCCATTTCTAAACCATCCCCATGTTAGTCATAATAATTGTTCTTGAGCCGTAGGCTATTAATCCAACCATTGCAGCAATGCAGCCATACGATACTGCTTTTTCATAAGTTGGTCCTTGTTTTAGCTCAAGCAAAATTACACGAAGTCCATTGAAACCATGAATTGAAAGTAAGATCAAAATTAATTCAAGCATTAGAGCATATGGTAGGAACTTGTAATTTGCCAAAACACTCTCAAATTCAAGAGATTCTGCAAATCCCTGCGTTAGACGCATAAGAATATGCACTGCCACTAAGGCTACGGCTGCTAAGGCAGTCCCGTAGTGAATTTTCATTATTGTGCTTTCTCTCATATCATTCACCAAACATAACTGCCAGACCATACATCATTGCAATTGCTGCAAGAATAATAGCCGAGTAGATTCCAATTTTGTGTCTGTAATTTTGTGATGCTGGATCATATGGATAATCAGGTCTTGCTGGTTTTCCAACACCAACTCCACCATGTCCTAGCATCACTCTAATTCCATTGACAGTGTGAAATACACACATTGCAATTACAATTGCTAAAACAATGTGTCCTTCAGTGGTTTGAGTTAATGCTAGAAAATCATCCCATCCAGCTCTTCCACGTAAAATAGTACTAGTTTCATAAATGTGAGCTACAAAATATGCTAATAATCCTAAACCACTCAATCTCATTAACCAATATGCAACACGTTCAATTCCAAAACGACCTGGATTGGCCATTCCAAATATTCCTTCTCGTCTATTCTCGTTATCCATCTAATACTTCCTCTCCACTGGCTGATACTTAGTAATTGTTACTGGAAATGTTTTCATGATTGGCTCAGTTGGATCATAGTAAGCAAGTGTATGATGCAAGAAATTAGCATCATCACGTTTAGTGTAATCGGTTCTAGAGTGTGCTCCACGTGATTCTTTTCTATTAATTGCTCCAAGCAAAACAATTTCTGCAACTCTGAACATTGAATCAAGCTCCATTACATTTGCAAAATTAGTATTGTACTCTTTTGCTTTATCATCTACATGTTTCCATGTCATTGTCTTTAATTCACGAATTCTTTTGAGACCCGCAACAAGATCAGTTTCATTTCTATACACATATGCTTTCTCAGTCATTGTATCAGTTAATTCCTGTCTAATTTCATATGGATTAACATCACCATTTCCCCTAAAGATTCCATCATAGATTCTCTTCTCTTCAGCTGAAACCAAATGATGTGGCCATGGATTAGATGGAATTCCTTTTTGAATATACTCTACTGCTAATTCACCTGTAATTTTGCCCCAAACTATGCATTCCGAAGTTGAATTTGCACCTAGTCTGTTTGAGCCATGAACGCTATTGCACGCAGCCTCACCTGCTGCCCAAACTCCCATGATTTCAGTTGCCCCATCAATATCAGTATGAAGTCCTCCCATCATATAGTGACATACTGGTCTGATGTCTAACAAATCAGTCGCAGGATCAAGTCCTGAAAACTTAATTGATATCTCTCTAATTCCACCCAACTTTTCTTTTATTTTTTCATCACCTAAATGTCTCAAATCAAGTTTCATGCAATCAACTCCTGTTTCATGTTTGAATCCATTACCTTCTTGAATCTCTGTCATGATAGCTCTTGATACAATATCTCTTGGAGCTAATTCCATTTTCCCTGCTGCATATTTTTTCATAAATCTCTCGCCTTTGTTGTTTAAGAGATAACCTCCTTCACCACGAGCACCTTCTGTAATTAAAATTCCAGACGGTAAAATTCCTGTGGGATGGAATTGTACAAACTCCATATCTTTGAGAGCCATTCCAGCTCGTAGCCCCATATCCAAACCATCCGGTGTTGATGATAATGCATAAGTTGAAAAGCTGTATAATCTTCCAGCTCCACCTGTTGCAATGATTAACGCTTTGCCTTTGATTGTGTAAAATGTTCCAGTTGATAATTCAATCGCAGTTAATCCCATGAATCGTTTTCCATCATGAATAATTGCAGTTGCAAACCACTCGTTAAGATATTCAATATTTTCAAACTTCTGACATGTATCATACAATGTTTGCATCTCAAAAAAGCCAACTTTATCAGATGCATAAGTTGCTCTAGGAAAACTATAACCACCAAAATTTCTTTGATCAATTCTTCCATCATCTCGTCTTGACCAAGGCATTCCCCAATGATCAAGTTGATGAATTTCTTTTGGCATCTCAACACAAAGTCTTTCTGCTACATCTTGGTCTGCAAGAAAGTCACTTCCTTTTACAGTATCATAAATATGAGATTCTATAGTATCGCCTTCATCTTCAAAGAGAACTGCTGCAGTACCACCCTCAGCTGATACTGAGTGCGAACGCATAACTTGGACTTTGGATACAATTCCAATTTTGAGGTTAGGGCCTTTTTTTGCTGCAGCAATTGCTGCTCTTAACCCAGCAAGCCCAGAACCACAAATAATCAGATCGTATTCAAGAGAATCTACCATTTTTCAGACAAACTTGCTAGGGGTGAGTTAAATATGTAGTAATTCAGCCTCAAATCACAAAATTAAAATATATCACTAGTGATATCACTAGTGATGATATCTGAATGGTTTCAGAGAGTCGGAAGTTCAGTTCCTAGAGGATTCTCAAGATATTTCATCTTAGAATTGCTCAAAAACAAAGCTCACACAGGAAAAGAGATTATCGATTATGCAATTGAGCAAAGTAATGGAATTTGGAAACCATCTCCTGGGTTGATCTATCCATTATTGGGAAGACTACTAGATGAAGGGCTAATCGATGAGACAAAGGATGGCAAGTATCAACTAACAAAAAAAGGTGCAGAAACAGCACAGGATGTAGATAAGGTAAATGATATTGTAAAAAAACAGTTAGAGGTTTTATTCAGATTAGGAAATGTTGGAAGATTTGTTGCAATTGATTTGCTAGAGAAAATATTCACAATGGGATCAATTCTTAGCTCAAATGTTACAAAGATGACTGAAGAGGAGACTCAAAAGTATAGGAAATTCCTAGAAGAGGAACTCAAAAAAATTGATGATAATACTACCAAGAAAGGCAAAAAGATCAAAATAGACTAATTATTTTCAAAAAGCAATAATTATTTGTATTTTAACAAATTCTTATGACAGGATTAACAAAGCAACAAAAAGCCATAGTTTTTGGATCTTGGCTTGGATGGTCACTAGATGGTTATGATCTAGTTTTGATGTTATTAGTAACTCCATTAATCAGTATACTATTTTTTCCTGCAGAAGATCCAACATTTTCACTATTAGCAACATTTGCAGCATATACAGTTGTATTGATGATTATTGCAACCACAGGATTTGGTCCAATTCCTGTATTTCTTTCTGAGAGATTCCCAACAGAAATAAGAAACAGTGCTAGTGGTTTTATTTACAACGGTGGATTGATTTTTGGTTCGTGGGCACCACTAATTGCAATAGCAATGCTATAAGCAGGAGCTGAATTGATTCCCATATTGCTTGGAATTAATGTAATCATTGGATCAATTATCATCTTAATTGGTTCTAAAATTAATCCTGAAACAAAAGATGTGGGTATTACCCAATAAGTCAGATTTTAAAATCATAAATAATTCAGATTAAGAGAAGATTCATGAAAAATTTACGTAGTATGCTAAAATCAAACAAGCCACTTGTTATTCCTGGTGTTTATGATGCAATTGGAGCTAAAATTGCAGAGAAGGTTGGATTTGATGCAATGTTTCAAACAGGATATGGAACATCTGCAACTCTATTTGGAATGCCAGACTATGGTTTTATTGGTGCAACAGAGACTCTAGACAATGCAAGAAGAATTTGTAGAGCAGTTTCAGTTCCAGTAATTGTTGATTCAGATACGGGATATGGTAATGCATTAAGTGTTTGGAAGCTTGTAAAAGAATTAGAAACAGCAGGTGCATCAGGAATTTTTCTTGAAGATCAGAGATGGCCAAAGAGATGTGGTCATATGAGTGGGAAAGAAGTAATTTCACAAGAAGAGTACACTGAAAAGCTTGGAGCTGCAATTGATGCTAGAGAAAGTAAAGATTTCATCGTTGTTGCACGAACAGATGCTAGAGCAACAGAAGGATTAGATGCTGCTATTGAACGTGGTTTACAAAATAAAAAGACAGGTGCAGATGCGATATTTGTTGAAGCTCCAAAATCAATTGATGAGATGAAAAAGATTGGAAAATCAATCAAAGCTCCACTTGTAGCTAATATGATAGAAGGTGGTGCAACTCCAATAAGCTCAACTGATACCTTACACAAAATGGGATTCAATATTATTCTTTATCCACTATCAGTATTGTTTGCAAATACATTTGCAACAATGGAAATCTTAAAGGAGTTAAAGAAGACAGGTACAACTAAAAAATCAAAACAAAAAGTTGTAAATTTTGATCAATTCAATGAACTAGTTGATCTTTCCAAGTTCAGAAAAATGGAAAAGAAGTACGGTAGTTCTAAACGAGAATAAAAGAAAAAATTTCAAGTAAAGTGCAGTTATGCTGCGTTTCTCTTTACTTCAATTTCTATTGTTGAAACGTTTCTGGTTCTACCATCTTGTGACTCTAAAGATTCTGAGCCAATTTTGATATTTCCGATAGAGTATCCTGCATTTTCTGTCTTTCGTGCAATGATTTGAGCTACATCGACAGCACGACCTATGCTGAGTCCCCTAGCTTTGATGTTGACGGCAGGTAAGTTTGCCAATTGAATTAATGTTGATGTAACATATGCCATCAATGGTTTCTTACCAATGAATATGGTGTCTCTGGCTTCGTTTGACATGAGAAAATTGCTATTTAAGGATAATTTAAAGCTAAAAGGATTTTTTTCGAATCAGATAAAAAATTTGAAAAATTTTAACCATTATTAAGAAGAATTAGCGATTTCATTCAAAGTTGGAAAACATAGTGGAGATTCTAGAATCAGATAACAGTAAAGAGAAAATCAAAATTTTAGAAAGATTAGATACAGTTGACAATCCAGAAATTTTAGAAAAAATAATTTCAAAATTAAATGATGATGATATTCAGGTAAGAGGAGAAGCATTTAGTGCATTAGTATTAAATAAAAATAAAATTTCAAATTTCTTAATCGATAGTTTAAAATCTACAAGTAAAAATATCAGAGGATACGCAGTACTTGTTTTAGCAAACAGAAAAGAAATGTCTGCAATTCATGAAATAATTAAACTTGCAAACGACGAAAGTTCTATGGTTAGATCATGTGTAATTGGTGCACTTGGTCATCTTAGAGCACAGGAAGCTCAAGAAATTTTTCTAAAATCACTATCTGATTCCAATTTAGAAGTTAGAAAGAGTGCCTTGCAATCAATAATTAATCTAAATGTTTCATTGTCTGATGAGAAAATCAGAGAGATCAATACTGAGAACGATCTTGAAATTGAAAAACTACTCTTGAAGATAAAGAAAAAATAGTGGACCGGAAGGGATTTGAACCCTTGATCCGATGCATGCCATGCACCTATCCTACCAGGCTAGACGACCGGCCCATTAATCAGAAATCTGATTGAATAACATTTTTCAAATTGGTTATTAACGTTTAGCGGTAAAATTGTAATCCAACAATAGAATTAACACAATATATTTAACCGTGAAAAATATGATTGAATCGTTATGGTAGTAGATAACAAGGCAACAGTGACATATGTTCAATTATTAAAAGAAGATTTAGTTATTATCAGAATAGTTCCTAAAGATGGTCCAGTTCCAGAATATCAAGCTGGTCAATTCATCACATTAGGATTACCAAATCCCGCTGAAGGTGGAAAGATTGTAAGAAGAGCTTATTCTATTGCATCTCATCCAGAGAATAGAGATTACATTGAACTTGTAATTAGATGGGTAAGAAAACCACTTCCTGGAAGATTAACAACACAATTGTTTAACGCAAAAGAAGGTGACGAGATACTTTGGTTAAAACCAACAGGGCGTGCTTTATTAATTAATGAAGAACTTCCTAATGGACAAAAAGATAACAGAAGAATTATTTGTATTGGAGGAGGTACAGGTCTTGCACCATTTGTAAGCTTTGCACAACACCTCCATGATACAGGAGATAAACGGGAGATAATTGTTCTACATGGAGCCAGTTATGTTGACGAGCTTAGCTACAAAGACTTGCTAACCAATCTTGAAAATGAGAGTATCAAAAGAGGAAAGGAAGAATGGAACTTTAGATATAGAGCAGCAATTAGTAGACCTCAAGAATGGTTTAACAGATCATGGGCAGGTCAGGTAGGAAGAGTTGAAACGTTCCTAAGACCAAGAGAAAATGGTTTGTCACCACTAGAAGAACTAATTGGAGATAAAATCACCAAAGAAAATACCATATTCTATGTTTGTGGATGGCAAGGAACAATTGATGGTGTTATGGACTTCTTGAATCCAAAAGGCTTTGTCACTGAACATGACAAACGTGAAGATGGAAGCTTTGAAGTCAAATACGAATCATACGGTTAGAATTTTTCAAGAATCAATCATTGAAATATGAGATTTATCTAGAGGATCTAATTGATTACTGCACTATATCTTGCACATCTAAATCCTGTAACTAAAGCTCATGTTGAAATAATTTTAGATTTGCAAAAACAAGCAGATGTTGTTAAAGTCATGCCTGTGGTTTTCAAGGATGCTGATACTGAGATCAATAGTAAAAGTTTTCCGTTTAATTTTCAAACAAGAAAAAAAATGTTAGAATCGATATTTGGAGATTCTATTCAAATTACAGAAGACTATGCATTCTTTGCTCCATTTAAAAAATACATGCCACCACTTTTGGCACCAAAATCATGGGAACTGCGAAAGCAAGTACTACGAGGGGTTCAGGGGGATTATTTTTCATACACAGGGGATAAAGCTGAAGGAATAATGTTAAGAATTTATCGATTAAAACCAAAAGTCGGGCAAAGAAGGAAAATCTCTGCTACTGCAGTTAAAGAGAAATTGTATGAAGCTGCACTTGGGAAGGAAACTTCATGGAGAGAAGACGTTCCAGAAAGCATTGCCGAGATAATTCAAAATGAATGGAAAACAATAGAGAAATTTGCAAATTCAGAGGATTTGACTACAAGGGTTGCAGGAATGAAATTCCCTAAAGAAGGATGGTCAAAATAATTATTGGTTTTCGATAAGACTAGTTAAAACAGTGAATTGAAAATAAATTAATACACAC
This sequence comes from Nitrosopumilus sp., assembly GCF_025698945.1. Lineage (NCBI taxonomy): Archaea > Thermoproteati > Nitrososphaerota > Nitrososphaeria > Nitrosopumilales > Nitrosopumilaceae > Nitrosopumilus > Candidatus Nitrosopumilus sp. The sequence goes on along the minus strand of NZ_JAILWM010000003.1, from coordinate 115,106 downwards.
ATGCTGGAATTTTTCTATGAAGCTTCCACTCTCAAAATATGTTTGGTTTGATGGAAAGTATGTACTAACTGAAAAAGCTCAGGTCCCAATTACAACACATGCAATTCATTACGGAACATCGATCTTTGAAGGAATTAGAGCATATTGGAATGGAAAAAATCTTAATGTATTCAGATTAGATGAACACGTAAAGCGATTTAGAAGATCTGGTCAGTTTTATAACATATCATTAAACTTTACAGACAAGGAAATTACAAATGCAATTACTGGAATTTGTAAGAAAAATAATTTAAAAAAATCATGTTACATAAGACCATTTTATTTTATTGGCGATTATGGAATAAATCTTCATGTAACAGAAAAGGCTCCAACAAGAGTTGCAATCTTTACTTTTCCTTTTGGAGATTTATTTAACAAAAATGGTATAACAGCAGGGGTGGTATCATGGAGAAAATTTTCAGATATGTCAACACCTCCACAAGCCAAAATGGGTGGCAACTATCTCAATTCCATCATAGCAACTCAGGAAGCAAAGAGAAATGGATTTGACGAGGCAATCTTACTTGATCAAAATGGAAATGTAAGTGAGGCACCAGGTGAGAATATTTTTATTGTTAGAAATGGTCAGCTAGTAACACCATCATTAGCATCATCAGCACTTGAGGGGATTACACGAGATGCAATAATTAGAATTGCAAGAGATTTGGATCTAGATGTTGTGGAAAGAGATGTTACAAGAAGTGAATTAGCAATTTCAGATGAGATCTTTCTTACAGGAACTGCAGCAGAGATCACTCCAATCATTTCAATAGATTCAAAGAAGATTGGAGATGGAAAACCAGGGGATATTACTAAAAAGATGATGCAAGAGTATACAGATATAGTAATGAACAAAAATAATGATTATTCTCATTGGTTAACTGAGGTATACTAGATGAAAATTGTACAAATTGGAACCGGTGGTTGGGGTAAAAACCACACCAGAATTTTATCACAATTAGGTGTACTTACTGCCGTATGTGATGCTGATTCTCAGAAAAGCAAGGAATATGGAGAAAAATATTCTGTCAATCATTATGATTCATTAGATAATTTACTAGAGTCTGAAGAATTTGATGGAGCATTTGTTGTAACTCCAACATCAACACATGCAAAAATTGCAACAAAACTATTGCAAGCAAAAAAACATGTCTTTGTAGAAAAACCAATGACATACAAATCCGAAGATGGTGAAGCACTTGTAAGACTAGCAGAAAAAAATAAAGTAATTCTAACATGTGGATATATTGAGAGATTCAATCCAGCAGTTGACGTTGTAAAAAAACTAGTCAGAGAAAAAAAATATGGCGAATTAGTAATGCTTGAATTTCATCGTGAAAACAGAATGCCTCTTCATATCAAAGATGTCGGAATAATTTATGATACTTCAGTTCATGATATTGATACGGCTAATTGGCTATTTGATGAGATGCCAAATGTCGTATTTGCAAGAGCAGGAAAAATCAAGCATGAACATGAAGACTTTGCAAGTATAATGCTAGGATACAAAAATGACAAAATAGCAATTATTTCATCAAACTGGATAACTCCAAAAAGAGTAAGAAAATTCAATGCAGTCTGTACTGATGCAATTATCTCATCAGATTTCATCACACAAGAAATTATTGTTGAGAGAGATGATGATACACAAACTGTTCAAAATGAAAAAGAAGAACCACTATCATTGGAGATCAAAAGTTTTCTTGGAGCTATTGAAGGAAAAAATGAACACATTGTTACATCTCAGCAGGCAGTTAATGTTACTATGATTGCCGAAGCTGCACTTTTATCTAGTCAAAAAGGAATACCAATCTATCTGGATCTAAAATGAACAAAACAATGATGGATATTTTGGCTTGTCCAATTGACAAAACCCACCCTTTGGAATTATTTGAGATAAAGCAAAAAGATAGCATAGTTTCTGAAGGGGCAATATTTTGCCCAAAATGTTCTAGATTTTATCCAATAATTGAAGAGATTCCAATTATGCTTCCTGATGAGCTAAGAGATAAAAAACAAGAGATAGAATTTCTAAAAAACAACAAAGACAAACTTCCTGAAAAAATTATTACACAGGCAAACCCATGGCACTTGTGAGATAATGGTTACTAACTATATTTCTGAGAAAGCAAAAATTGGACAAAACGTTCAGATCTGGCATTTTACATATGTTGGAGATGATGTAGAGATTGGCAATAATGTCAAGATAGGATCCCTTGCACACATTGATTATAATGTAAAGATTGGTGAAAACACAAAGATAGAAGGACAAGCATACATTCCACCACTTTCTAGAATTGGAAAAAATGTTTTCATTGGACCAGCAGCTGCATTAACAAACGATCCTTATCCAATGTGTGATAAAATGATAGGAGTAACAATTGAGGATAATGCAATTATTGGTGCACGTGCAGTAATCAAGGCAGGAGTTACAGTAGGCAAGAACAGTGTTGTTGCAATGGGGGCAGTAGTTACTAGAGATGTTCCTGAGAATACAGTAGTAATTGGTTCACCTGCTACCATCAGATATACAAGAGAAGAATACGACAAGAAACAAAGAGAATGGAAAGAAAGCTAGGAGTTAATCTCTTTTCTAAAAATCCAATTCTTTACTTTTGATAAAATCAGTATCCAAATAACGACTAGAAGGATTGCAATTACTGCTTTAATTACTGATGAGATAAACCAATCAAGATCCCCATAACCTGAAACAGAGATTGGTCCTAAAATTGTCACAACAATTGCACCACCTGCAAGTATCAAAAGCCACATTATAAACAAGAATCCAAAAAGACCAAACTTCATATCTTTACTCCCATCATGAACGCAGTAATCACTGCTAAAACTCCTGAGAATACTGCTAACTTGAAGATTGCAAACCCTACTTGTTTTTCCGACATTGGTCCTCCTGCAAGAATTAATCTCACTAGAGTTACAGGTGCAGTTTTATCAGTTGTAGCCTGTAATTTGAAATCATCAGTATGATCTACAGGCTTGCCTTTTACCTCTCTGTGTTCAACAATTCTCTTGACACTTGAAAGAAATAGAAATGAATTGATTATTGCAGGTAATAATGCTACTGCAGCAATGATTTCGACACCTCCAATAATTGCTATAGAACCATACATTGCACCAAGGGTTAGTGCACCAGAGTCTCCAGGAAATATTTTACTTGGAATTTTGTGGTATTTGTAAAATGCCAATGATACAAATCCCAACGGCAAACTAACAATTGCAATTTCATAATTTTGTACAATGAATAAGCAGATAGAAAGAGAAAAGCTTGCAATTACCATAAAGCCGCTTGCAACACCATTTAGAACATCAATGGAGTTAATAGTATTACCAGTAATCGGAATCATAAAAATTATCAAGACCAAATACAATACTGGAATTTGAACAGTTCCAAATAACGGAAATGCCAAATTAGAATCATATGCACCAAGTGTAATTATTGGAATTGCTGCAACTGCTAATGCTACTGGTTTGAACCAACCTCCCATTACTTTTCTATCATCTACATACCCAATTACAAATGCAGCAGTTGTTGTAAAAACTAGTGCAAGTATTTCATTTAGTTGTAAAAATGCATAAATAACAATCTCAGATGCAATGATTCCAATAATTATTGATGGTCCACCAGGTCGAACTACCATGACCTCTTCTTTTTTGTTCATGTCTTTGACTGCAAGATTTCTTTTTTCTAGAAATTTTATCAGAGGCGGAGTTAATGCAAAAACAACAACAAATGCAATGATGCATGAAACAACTGCTGGAACTATTAAGTCAATCAATATCTTACCTTTCGTAATTCAGACTTTATGTTATCTGCAAGGGTTGAACCAATTTTATCTATCTCTGCTAATTTATTCACAGGAATCTTTGCCAAATCATCTAAATTCTTAATATTGTGTTTGTAGAGAGTTCTGGCCCTAACACGACCAATTCCCTTGACTTTAACAAGCTCAAGTAACTCCTCTCTAATTCCATAAACAATTCTTTTTGCCAAATTATCCAGTTCTTCAAGCAAATCTACTCTCTCCACGTGCTTTGAAATCTCCCTGAGGCAATAACATAACCAGTTTCCATTCTCAACCATTCTATGCATGTCGCCTGACTCTATTCCCAGATTATCAGATAGGCTCAACTCTGATGATTCAGTAATCCAGGCTTGAAGTGCCAAAAGACTTCTAGAGCAATCATATTCTGAAATTGGCTCTAGTAATTCAGATTTGTGGTTTTCAATTTCCAAACTTGCAGTTTCGTAATCCTTGTTACGCATTCCAAACTTTGGGAAAAATTCCTCACAGTTTGTAATTAGATGTAAAAATCCAAATGTATGAGTTCGGTCTTGAGATACATTTTCAATTGCATCTCTGAAATAAGTTGCAGTAAGAGGATCAATGTAAAGCATCGATGTCTTTTTGCCAAACTCTGTTGCAGCATACCTCTCACCTTTCTTTACAACCAAAAATTCACTTGATAAAAATCTCAAAGAGATATCTAAGGCAAACTTTATTGTTAATTTTCGTGATTGCAAACCACCAAGTGTCTGCATAAAAAATTCCAGAATTTCTTCTTTTTTAATTCCTGGATGAGTCACAATTACAGCAAGTATGTGAGTTCGTAGTGATTTGTCTTCAGTAATTTTTGAGATAATTGGTTCTGGTTCTCCATAAATGTAGTAATCAGTTAGATCTTCAGCGTTACCATTTCCAACAATTATTGATTCACCAAAATCATCATACTGAGGTCTTCCTGCTCTACCGCAGAGTTGTTTGTATTCCAATATACTAATTGGTCTGTTTGCACCAACTTTAGCATTATACCTATTGATATTAGATATCACTACTCGTCTTGCTGGAAGATTAACTCCTGCAGCTAGTGTTGGGGTAGATGATAATAGTTTTATTGTTCCTTTTCGAAATTCTGTCTCTACTGCTTCTCTGCAATTCTGATTGAGTCCTGCATGATGAAATGCAACTCCTTTTTTTACCAAAAATGCTAAGGTTTTGACTAGTTCAGTATGTTCATTCTCTGATAGAATTTTTTTTGATATTCTTTCTAATTCTGTAATTTCTTTTTTCTGTAGCATTTCAGAGATGATATCTGCTGCCTTCGTTGCAAGTGATTTTGAGCGAGTTCTAGTTTCAGCAAATACTAGGGATTGTCCCCCTTGTTTTACTGATTGCACGCCTAAATCAATGGGTGTTCCACACAAACTACGCTCAACTTCAAAAGATTTTCCATTATTCATTATTACCTTGCCTCCATCACATACTCCTTCAGTTAGTGGAACAGGTCTCCAGTCATTTTTGACTAGTTTGCATCCAAGCCAATCTGCAAGCTCATCAGAATTAGTAATAGTTGCAGAGAGTCCAACAATTTGTGGTTTTGATTCTAATAGTTTTAGTTGTGTTAATATCATCTCCAGTGTTGGTCCTCGACTTTCATCTCCAATCAAATGAACTTCATCGGCAATCACCAATCCAATCTCGTCAACCCATTCAGCTCCGTGACGAATAATTGAATCCATTTTTTCATTTGTTAAAACTAGGACATCACTTTTCTCCAGATTCTTTTCAATATTTTCAAAATCTCCTGTAGAGATACTTACTTTGATTTTTTTTCCTAGTGTGACTTTTTCTAATTTTTTAAATTCTGAAAACTTTTCAGCAGCTAATGCTCGCAAGGGACTAAGGTAGATTACTTTACCAGTATTCTTTGACAGATAATTAAGAATGCCAATCATTGCAATGAGTGTCTTACCACTTGCAGTTGGTGCAGAAACCAGAATGCTTTTTCCATCTAATAATCCAGACTTTACACTATCTTCTTGTGGTGGATATAGTTTTTCAAAACCTTGAGATTTTAGAAATTCAATTGCTGATTCAGGAAGTTTTAGTTTCTCTATCTTCATACTCGGTTATAGTGACCGGGTTTTGATTCATAAATAGATGCTTCTCTGAGCATTCTTCTAATGTAATTTCTTGCCTCTTCTTCAGTGAATTTCTCGCTCTTTTCTAGTTCTTTGACAAATGTCTTCTCTTCTACTGGCACTTTGTTGTCTCCTTCTAGTCCTTTGAGTATATCCATGAATAGTTGCATCTTTGATACTTCACTTCTTGGTCTTCCTTGGAGAACTCCAAGATCGACTTTACCAGTATTAACATCAACGCCAGCATCCTGGAGCATACTCTCAATTAGGAAAATGGCACGATCTGCGTCTTCCTCTTCTACCTTGTCTTTCATGAGCAATCTTGCTCTAGCAGTAGATAATCTGATGATTCCCTCTAATTGTCTAGGCGTAACTGTAATCATTTCTTCAGATTCTACGTTTCTCATCTGAAGATAATAAGATAGAATTTTCTCTTCTGCTTCTTTTGTTAAATCTGGAGCTGAACGTTTTGCATATGCAAGATATTTTGTAAGTAAATCAACATCAATTACAGAACGTTTGTCAGTTCCTTGCGGGGTGTGTAATTGAATGATGTGTCTTGCAATCTTTTCATCTTTTTCTTTAGTTGGAATATCTCTTACAACAAATATCAAGTCAAATCTTGTAAGTAATGGGATTGGCAAGTTTACATTTTCTGTAATATTTTTGAATGGATCATATTTTCCGTACATGGGGTTTGCAGCAGCCAAGATGGATGTTCTAGCATTAAGTGTTGCAACAATTCCACCTTTTGCAATACTTGCAGACTGTTGTTCCATAACTTCGTGTAATGCACTTCTGTCTTCAGGTTTCATCTTGTCAAATTCGTCTATACTGACTAGTCCTTGATCACCTAAAACAACAGCGCCAGCTTCGAGCATCATTATTCCAGTTTTATCTCTAACTACAGCAGCAGTCAAACCTGCAGCAGTAGAACCTCTACCAGATGTATACAAACCTCTTGGTGCAATTCTTGCACAAAACTTTAGCATTTCACTTTTTGCAGTACCAGGATCTCCAACTAGAAAGACATTGATGTCTCCTCTAATCTTACTCCCATCACCAAGCAATCTTTGGTTTGAACCTACAATTAGTAACAAGATAGCTTCTTTGATTAATGATTGACCCTGAATATGTGGTGCAAATGAATCAATTAATCTCTGATAAACATCTGAGGTCTGAGCTAATGCTTTGATCATCTTTTCTTCATCAGGAGAAATTTCTTCCCTCTCAATTTTTCTATCAGACTTGTTTCCACGTCCACCCAAAAATTCAATATTATTTCCTTCAATTCTTAATCGGTATAATCCACTATGGCCTCTCTGAATTCCAGCAACTGATTCTTGCTCAATTCTTACAATACCAGTAAGAATAATTCTATCTCCTGGCCTTGCATTATCTACTAAATCCTGCCTAATTGTGACATCAATATAATGAGGTAATTGTCCTGGAGGCAAATCCTCAGGCAATTCTTGCAATCTTAGAATTTGAAAATCAATAAACTTACTAGCTTCTGGTTTTAGCTCAAAGTCTCTATGTTTACAATTTGGATTATCACATACAACTGGAATTTTTACATCCATACCTTTTAGTTGAATTACTTTAGTTGGATGTTCATCAGGACATACAAAGACAAGCTCTTTTGCAAGCGGTTTTACTTCTGAAGCTCTAACAACCATTCCTGAAACACTTGTAAGATGTCCAATTGTTTCGGCATTGATTTGTCTGAGACTTCGTTCTAATGGAAAATTAACTAATCTGACTCTTACTTCATCTTTTATTTTCTCTGCATAATCAGGAAACCTTGTTTGGAGTGCTTCCTTGATTGCTCTAGCAAATGCATCAAAGATTCTATCTGGATTCTGAGCAAATATTACTGTAATTTCTGGTTCTACTACCAAGTCATTGTAATCAACGTTAATGAATTTGGTATTCTTGGGCATCATCTCATCGATTGCTTCTACATATTTGTAGACGCCTTCTTTGTTTTTGAATCTAGTTAGAAAATCCTTTACTCTATCAGATAATGCTGAATCTGTAAATGTACTTGTTTGAGCGTTACTCATTTAGATCTCCTCTAATTTGTTTTTCAAACTCCACACTGTTTTCATAAATCGTTTTGTAGAAAATTACTTCTTCAACTGTTAGTTTGTTATATAATTCTGAATTTAGTTTGATAGAGTCTGCAAGTTTTACCAGTTTTCCTCTTCTCATTCTAAATAATTCTAGCATCATGCTTTCTACTTTATCAAAATCATTTCCCTCTAATTCTCTGATTGACTCTTTTAGTTTAATGTAAAAATGTGGATCAAGTGTTGAGATTTGATATTCTCCAACCATCTTCTCTTTTGATAATGCCTGTTTTAGTTCTGTAACCATATCAGGCGAATCCAAAATTCCTAAATCATTATCAGCTAAAATTTTTCCGACATATTGAGGCACATTATTTACCTCACCTTGCGTACCTTCAGTCTTGACTCCAGCAACATTGAATTTGATATCTTGTTTTAAGGTGACTTTAGCATCCTTTAGACGGTATCCTATAGAATGCACTTTTTCTACTTTGTCAATTTCCATTCGAGATCACTTTTTTTCATTAGATCCACAAGTATCGGATCGATCAATTCTGTTAACCATTTAGTGAGATCAATTGATCCTAATTAATTTCAGGCTGATCGCTAATAAGATTACGATAATTTCTGTTATGTACTACTAGGTATTGCACAATAACCAATTCGGATTTATTAATGGGGATTGAGCCTTAGGTACTCATGTCTGTAACAGGTATGTGGGTAGAAAAGTATCGACCAACAAAACTTTCTGAGATCGTTAATCAAACAGAAATTATTGGAAGTTTAGAATCTTTGATAAAAGATCCAACAGATATGCCTCATCTTATGTTTTCAGGATCTGCAGGAGTTGGAAAGACAACTGCAGCAATGTGTATTTCAAGGCAGATTCTTGGTGAGAATGCCAAGGACTACACACTTGAGCTAAATGCATCTGATGAGAGGGGAATCGGAATGGTCAGAGAAAAAGTAAAGAAATTTTCAAGATTTGCAGGAATGGGTGATGTTCCATTTAAGATTATAATTTTAGATGAAGCCGACGAGATGACTGCAGACGCGCAGACTGCATTAAGAAGAATTATTGAAGACACTGCAAAGATTTGCAGATTTATTTTAATTGCAAACAATATCTCAAAAATAATAGATCCTATTCAGAGTAGGTGTGCAACCTTCAAATTTACATCAATTCCTCAAGAGGATGTCATTACCAGACTAGAAGAGATTGCAAAAAAAGAGAAAGTAAAGTCAGATAAAAAGGGATTGAAGGCAATTTATGATTATTCAGAAGGAGATTTGAGACATGCCATTAATTTATTGCAAGCAACTGCAAGTCTTGGTGCTATCACAGAAGAGCATGTCAAAGCATCAGCTGGGCTTACAAAAACTAGCGATGTTGATGAAGTTCTAAAGATAGCACTAGCTGGAAAAGTTCCAGAAGCAAGAGAGAAGATGATAGAACTAATCAAAGTATATGGAATGTCAGAATCAGATTTTCTCAAATACATCAATTCTGCAGTTTTCAAATCAAAGCATGAAAAACTAGCTGATATTTTAGAAATAATTGCAAAATATGATTATAGAATTTTAGTTGGAGCAAATTCAGAAATTCAACTATCTGCAATGTTAGCAGAATTAGCAAGAATAGAAAAGTAAAAGCGCAGAGAGAGGGATTTGAACCCCCGTATGCTTGCGCACACAGGCTCTCAAGGCCCGCGCCCTACCGAGCTAGGCGACCTCTGCGAAAATTGTTGAAGATAACTGATTAAAATTTGTTGAGGATTCCCTAAATAAAAAATTAAAAAGAAGAAAAAAGAAAAAATTTCTTTAATCGTGTGCGTGTGGATTTGCAGAACCAGATTCCATTTTTACATAGCTACCATCTGCTTTTTCGTGGTACTCTAAGTAAGATGGTTCAATCAAGATTGCCTTTTCAGGACATGCCTCTTGGCAAGCCATACATTGTGTACAATCGTGTTCTCTAATTGGTTGTGACTTATCTGTATAATCTAGACGTTCGTCTTGTTCAGTCTTTCCAGTTCCATCAAAAGTTGCATTCAAGCAGTCTGCTGCTGGAATGTCTTTTTCTGTTCTATACCATTGGAAAGTTTGTACTGGACAAACACTCATGCAAGAACCTTGTGCGGTACAATCATCCCAGTCTACTGCGACAGTTGTTCCGTGAATTCCAAGTGGAACTTGTTCTTCACCGCGTGCCTCATATGCTGCTTTTACTTCAGCATTTGAAAATGCATTACCATCGGTTCTGCCTTTACCCCAGATAAAGTGTTTATTTTCACCGTCACTGTGGCTTGTTTTTCCAACAACTTCTAGATTTTCAACAAATTTCTCATCTATTGGCATGTTGGAACTAGTTTCAAATAATATTTAAAGCTAAACAAAATTAGTCACGACTAAACAAAATAGATCGTTGATTTGGGAACAAAAAAATTTGCAATAAATAAAGAAAAGAAAATAATTTTCTAATCGTGTGCGTGAGGATTCTCAGAACCAGCTTCCATCTTTGTGTAAGTTCCAGCTGCTTTTTCATGAGCTTCCAAGTTTGATTGATCTACCTTGATTGCTTGTGGAGGACAAACAGAAACACATGCCATACACCAAATACAATCATGTTCTCTGATTGGATCTGCTTTGTCTGTAAGATCTTTTCGTTCATCTTTTACTGAGCTTCCTGTACCTTCAAAAGTTTGACCAACAACATCTTTTGCCGGAATATCTTTTTCGGTTCTATACCATTGAAAAACTTGTACAGGACAAGCCTCAATGCATGCACCGTCTGCAACACAAGAATCCCAGTCAACTGCAACCATTGTACCACTTACACCAAGAGGAACTTGTTCTTCACCTCTTGCAGCATATGCAGCTACAACATCAGCATCTGCAAACACTTCGGCTGGTGAGCCATCTGTGTTTGTCTTTTTGCCTGGACCCCACATAAAATGGAATTGTCCATCGGCATTCATAATTTTCCCAATTGGTTTTAGACCTTCTGGGAAATTTTCTGCTATTGGCATGATTACACTTTCTCTCAGACTTTATTTAAAGATAGATAGAATAGAATACGAATAAAGTAGTTTTTTGAATCAAATAGGAATGAGTAATTTCCTTACGTTCATAACGATCAAGGATCAAATTGGTGGATATGGATATTTTCAAGTATGACGTGTATAGAGGTCCAAACCTAGGAGTATACCTTAGTGTAAACGATAGCGTAGTTTTACTTCCAATGGGTTTTGCAAAAACCAAAGCTGAAAAACTTTCAAAATATCTTGAAGTTGATTATATTTACACATCAATGGCAAACACTAGATTGATTGGTGCACTATCTGTAATGAACAACAAAGGAATCTTACTTCCAAAGACAGCATACGAAAATGAATATGAAATTCTAAAACAAGAAACGGATTTAGAGGTTGGAGTTTTAGATTCTAAACTATCTGCACTTGGAAACATTATTTGTGCAAATGACAAAGGAGCAGTAGTGTCACCTTGGTTATCACCACAGGACTGTCAAACCGTTAGAGATGTTTTGGGAGTGGAAGTCATTCAGAAAAAGATTGCAGGTTATAATCAGACAGGAGTAGTAATGGTTGCCAACAATTCAGGTGCTGCAATTCATCCAGAAGCTGATGAGGAAGATATGAAGACATTTGCCAATCTTTTAGGCGTAAAAATAGAGCAGTGTTCAATTAATAACGGAGTTCCATATGTCACATCTGGAATTTTGGTAAATAATCACAGCGTAGTAGTTGGATCATTAACTACTGGCCCTGAGATTATGATGCTAACTAGAGCTTTTCTAAATTAAGAACAGAGTTTGGATCTTCGGTTAGTTTTTCAAGTGAAATAGTTCCTTCAGTTCCATTTTGCATATCTCGCATCACAACATTTCCTTCTTCAAGCTCTTGTGGTCCAACAATAATTGAGATTCTTGCATTGTTTGCAATATCCATCTGTTTTTTTAGATTACGTCCTGCTAAATCAATATCAGTTGGAATGTTGTTTAGTCTTAACAGTGATGCGATAGACATTGCAACTTTTTGCATTTCATCATTTATGTAAAGTACTGCAACTCTGTTTGGTTTTGCTTCTGCAAGAATTTTTTGCTCTTGCATTGTAAGAATTATTCTTTCAACACCACCTGCAACGCCAGCAGCTCCCAAGTCTTCTCTACCAAATGCTTTGGTCAGCGAATCATAACGACCCCCACCTGCAAGTGCACCAAGTGTAGAATTTTTATCAAAAACTTCAAAGACCATTCCAGAATAGTAATCTAATCCTCTTACAATTCCAAAATTAATTCTAATATTTGATACTCCTCTATTCTCAAGGGATTCAAATAATTTCTTTAGATCATCCCAAGATGCAAGTGTTGATGTGTCAAATTGTTTTTCAACTTCTGCTATTGTTCCTTTGATTTGCGAGAACTCTAGAATCTTTTCGAGTTTTTCAGTATCGTATCTGTCTTTAAATTCCTCAATGATTTCTTGTTTTGATTTTTTTGCAATCTTATCTACTGCCCTTAGAATATCCCCTACCAGTTGTGGATCCTTTGAGTCAAATAATTGGTTGATATAAGACTCTACAAGATTTCTGTGATTGATATCAACTGTGATATCTTTGAGTAGTAGTGAATCAAACAGTCTAGATGTTAATTCAATGATTTCGGCCTCTGATTCTAGATTTGCCTTGCCATAGACTTCTATATCCCATTGGTGAAAGTATCGATATCTGCCCTTTTGTGGTTCATCGTATCTAAATACACCTCCAAAACTAGAAATCTTTGCAGGAAGCTTAATTGATTTTTGTGATGAGATGTATCTTGTTAGTCCAACTGTAAAATCAAATCGCAGTGCAACTTCTCTGTCTCCTTTGTCTTTGAAATAATAAATCTCATCTTTGATTGCAGGACCAGACTTTGTTTCCAGAACTGAAAGCAATTCAATTGGGGATGGATCCATAAATGAGAAACCATACAGATTTGATAGTTTCTTAAAGTGGTATCGTATATGCTCAATGTTTGCATTCTCTTGCTCTTCAAAGTCCTTCATTCCTCGAGGTAATTCCAAGTTAATTACTTGAAGAATAGTTGTGATTTAGATATTTCTGTGAGAAATCAATATGAACATACATTAGTGGATTCAATGGATTTAGATTATGATTTCTTTTGAGCACAGAGTCCTAAGTGAATTCAGACTAAAAGTTGCTAAAGTTGATACGCTGGCAAATTCAATAATCAGACACAGAGATCCAAAGAGCCAAGAGGCAAAAGATGCTTCAGAATTTTTAGATGTCCTAGTAAATGAGATTGATAGATTCTATGAGGATAATAGTGATGTTCTATCAAGAAATGGTAAAAGACCACATGCTCGCTCTAGACTTTCAGAATCAAAACAATGGATTGAAAACATAGAAAAGTTCTATGAAAAGAATCCTAAAAGACGTAGAAAATAAAAAAGGAAATTTGGATAATTGTGATTATCCTAAAAGAGATGTAATAAAGTCAAGGAATTTATCGATGAAATTTCCCATGAGCCGTATTGCAAAAATTGTATTTAAGCCCAGATCATCGATAGTCTATATACAATGGAGTCGTAGTTAATCCACATGGTACTTTTATGGATTGGAATAGCAGTAGGAATACTAATTGTTGCTATACTTATTGTAAAGGCAAAAAGAACAGGTTCTAGAGAGGTTGTAGGCATTGATTCGTTTTGCAAAAGATGTGGTACTGAGACTCGAGGTCTTAGATGTCCTAAATGTGAAAAAAAATCCCAATCCTTTGGTGTATAAACGAATTAGGAGACGAGGTATAGTGGAAAACTATGAAACGAATCGTTAGATGTTTCCATCTTTCTTCGTGTTTTCCTATCTATCTGTCAACTTCCTCAAAACAATTCTTTGATTTAGTTGGTATGATAGCGCCTCGTCATACATTATATGGCAAAATGAAATTTAAGTCGATATGATTAGATTCTAAAAATTCATTTAAAATATTTCTATTAATGTGACAAATGTAAAATGAAATGAATTAATTTTATATACAATAAAAAAAGATATTAAATTTCTTTTATCAGGGATTTGATGTTTGAGATATTCTTATCATTTAGTTCAATCTCTTTGTGATCTGCCTTGACATGCTCTGTAACTTTGGCAAGTAATTCATCTTCCGTATTTGCCGTAGCAGACCAACCACAATCCTTGCCTGCGTCTGCACAGCTGATACTTTTAGTCATGATAATGATTGGTAACAATAGTATTTTTATTTTTTTATAACGAGACACATGGAAAACATGACTCTAGGACGTTTTCTCTAACATGAGGTGTTTTCCATACCATCATTTTACTACGCAAAACAACGGCTTTCTCGTTATATCTATTATGTTAAAATGATATTTAACAATGATCTTCAATTCCTAATAGTGGTAACTAGTCATCAAAAGAATCAAAATCTGTGAAATCAGCATACAATCGGATTAATGTTTTTGAATTGTTTTGATTATTTTTAAAAAACAATGGTTGTATCCACATGAGTAGACTAGATTCTCCAATAGTTTCCTAATATACTTGGTTCAATTTTAATAGGTATGAAGTATTGTCATGATTGTCTTACTCCAATTAATAGCAATTCAAAAGAAGAATATTGTAGTTTCTGTAAACGAGATAGAGCAGCAAAAACAGTAAACGCTTAAGTTTAAAATTATTTTAGAAAATTCATGGAAGGTGCAGATATTGCAAAAAGAGATCATCAGAAAAATAAATCAGATATTGTAAATCTGGTCAAAGAGATGTTTAGGCTTGATAAGTGGGGCGATGAAGAATATAAGAAAAAACTACAAGAACTAGTAATAAAAGATGAGCAACTAGTACAAGAAGTAATCAGAAAGATAAAGCTTGAAAAAGGATTAGAGTAGATTAGGATTAGCCAGAATTGATGAATACTTTGGAGTTTGATATGGTTATCATCTCTACTGCATTTATTGACATGTTCTCTTTTTTTGAAATCTCTATCATCTCATCATTATGATTCTCTTTGAGATGTTTTAGGAACTGCTCTTCTTCAATGTCATTTTTTTTAAAATTACAAGTGGGAAATACACAGTTGAAGTTCAATGATATAATTTGAGAAAAGAAGTAAAAAAACTAATATGCTTAAGTTTAGAATTGGATTAAATTTCTAAAATAATCGATGAACTAGATGCTGTAATTAAACAACTAACCAAAATAGATGAAAAGATCAATTAGATTTAGTTTAACAGGAAATGGAAAGGTTAGAAGTAAATTACTACGGCAGTGTATCGTAGAATTTTGTTAATCGCTCAACTAGTGGATCAATGTAATCATCAGTGTTTTTGACAAATTCCATTCTAGTATTTTTCTCACTGCTAACTAAAATCACAACTTGTTTAATCTCAATTCCAGTAATCTCTTTGAACATCTGGGCATATGCAGTTCCTTGAATAAAGTGATCAGTCATCCATTCTTCTTGCTGATTGCTTCTCTTTGTCTTGTAGTCGATAATTGAGAGTTCTCCATCATATTTTGCAATACAGTCAGATGTTCCAGCTAGCTTCATTGCATCACTGTACAATCTAAGCTCAGTCCCATGAATGTCATTTATTTTCTGAATAAAGGGCAAGAGATTGTTAAAATGTGCAACTGATAGTAATCGGTACTGCTCTGTAAATGGAACTCCATTAAGATAGTTCTCAATCATCTCGTGAGTTTGAGTTCCAATCGTTGCTGATTCTTGGGTAATGTAATCAGCTGCTACTTCTTGGATCTTCCAGTTCTCAAGGCTTTGCAATTTTTCAAGCGGCATTGTTTTGTGAAGCATTGTGGTAATTGAAGGGTAGATGTTTCCCTTTGGTGTCTGGTAGTAATGTCCATCTTCTTTTTCGATTAGTCGGGCTGGCTCAAATGGGATTGGGATGTGATTGAACTGGGACATTTCTAAATTTTCTTCATACATGGAATTTTTAACTGCATTGCTAGCCTTGAATTTCGCATCTTTGAAGCAATAATTTTGAATTCAAAATTAAAACCCTTAAGTTGACTGTACGTAAATTCAGATTATGAAAAAATCTCTAGGAGAATATAACATTGAGCAATCATCAACTGCAGATATTAATAATATTAGATGGACAAAGAAGAGACAAAACATCACTTCAAAACCAAAAAAGGCAAAAAAGACTCCACCTCCAACTCGAGTTCCTAAGAAGATCAAAGTAAAAAAACCTGTAAAAACAATTTTCAAAATAAAAGAAAACAATTCTGTAAAATCAAAAGAAGAGACAGGAAAGCAATTTCAAAATGCATCAAAGAAAAAAGGGTTGATAAAACCAGGATTCAAACGTCCAGGTAGATAGAAAATGAAAAGATCTACAATAGGTGTGATAGTTATTGCAATTGCCATAGCTGTATTTTATGGAACAATGAGTTTGCTGTGGCAATTATGAATGATTAAATAGATTGGATAACAGATAAGATTATGGCAAAATGCGCTTATTGTGGTTCAGAATTCAAAGACAATGAGGAGCTATCAAAACATATTGATAAAATTCACAACAATGAAGAGGCCATCGGCACTCAAGGACTCTAGACGAATTTAATTTCCATAAATGAATAATCTCATTATTGTTTCAGTTGTAATTGTAGTAGCTATCGTTGTTGGAATAATGGGAAGTTCAAACTATGACGAGATATACAAAGCCCGAGATCATAGGAATCTACAGATCACCATTGATGATTGTAAAAGACTATTCTCAGAAGGATCAGAACGTGATGAATGTATTGGTAAATCAATTAATACATTTGGCACTGATGAGCAAAAACGGCAATGGGAAATGAGGTATTCTCATCCTTAGAATCTAAATGATAAAATCAATACTAATTAGAGTAATTGGTCTTTCCGTACTTTTAGGCTTTTTAGTTTTAATGGGAATGTATTACCGTTAGATTCTAAACTGCAATATGCTAAAGTTCAAATTCTAATTTAAAGAATACTTGAATATTTATGAATTTTATCACAAAAAAAGTCTTGGAATTTCAATACAAAAAGTTAGAGGATTCTAAAAAGAGATTGAATCAGCATGTAGAAAAAAGAGATTGCTTGATTAATTCAAATTCTGACTCTAAACAAGAGATTGAAAAACTTGAAAAATATATTGGAATTTGGACCAAGAATATTCAAAAAATAGAAAAAGAAATTAAAAAAATCGAAGACAAGGAATCTTAGTTCTAAATTACAAAACTCTTAAGTTCAAAATTAGTGTAGAAAGTTCATGGTTTGCTTTAGATGTGATGGAAAAGGCCATTACAAAAATCAGTTTGGAATAATGGAGAAATGCGAGTCTTGTCAAAAATCAGATATGATTTTTGAGAAGATAAATGCTGAACCCGATGTTAATGAAGAAGGATTGTAAAAATTCTAGAGACTACTTATAGCTAAAATCCAGTTAATGATTTATGACACTAAAAGTAATCCCAGAGAATTCAAATATCGGAGAATTTCCTTGTGACTCTTGTCATACAAACTGCTGTAAAGAATATGTGATATTTCTTAATGCTCATGATATTTACCGACTCTCAGTTGGACTAAATTTGTTACCAAAGAGTTTTCTGCAAATTATTGGTGCAAAGGATTATGATCTTGGAATAAAGGTGAAAGAAGGATTGATAGATCTTGCCTTAAAACAAAAAGATGACGCATGTATATTTCTTGAAGAATCAAAAGATGTTTTCAGATGTACTGTAAATGATTTCAAGCCAAGCGTTTGCAAATCATATCCATTCCAAATGAAAAATGGAAGATTAATCCAGATAGACAGCAAGATGTGTCCTGTAGATTGGGATAGTGGAGAATTTGAAGCTATGATGAGTAAGCATCTCAAAAAAGATGAATATGAATGGAAGTTTTATGATAAACTTGTAGAGGAATGGAATGCAAATAGGAAGGAAAAACCATTATCTTCATTTTTGAAATTTATAATTGATAGAGTATCTTTAGAGTTTGCAGTCTTATGAGAATAAATCATTCTAACTCAAAATCTTTAAGTTAATTATTAATTCAGAATATTTGAATTTTGGAATTTGAAAAAGACATACACGCACTAAGAGAGACATTAGAGGATACAGAAAATAGAATCAAAAAACTACAAGAACATAAAGATTCAGTTACAAAAGAGCTAAAAGACTGTAAATCAAATGATGATTCCACTAATGAGACTTTGAGAAGATTAGAGAAAAATTTGGAGAAACTTCAGAAAAAACGTGAATCAATCATTAAGGAATTAGAAGAATAGTAATTTTAGAACTCAGATTTTAGATGAAGTATTATTGAAAATATAAAATAAAAAGAAGAAAAAGGGTTAGTTTGCAGGAACTACAATACCTTTGTCAATCAATTTGAGTGCAGTATCTGATTTGAGACACATTGCAACTCCATTTGTTGCTTTCATTACAAGGCTAAATCCTTCACGACATTCAATTTCTCCAATGTCAACACCTGCATTCATCTGAGCGCGTGGGGAAATCCATGCAAGCTGCATGTCTTTTGCCTTTTCAATGAAATCTGCTCTAAGTAGTTGTTTTTCCTCAACACTCAAGTCTGCTGCACTTGTGCGAAGCTCTGCCTTGAAGGCCTTCATCTCAGCTAGTCTGTCATGAATGGCAGATCTTCGCTCATCAGAAATTTTAGATTTGACTTTATCAACATGGTTCTTGTACTTCATTTTAAGATCAGATTTTATCTTGTCAGCTTTGTCTCCAAACTTTTCCATGAATTTTGCTTTAATCTCCATTTTCTCCTCATTGGTGAGAGAATCTGCCATAATCATTGCTTTGAGACGTGGAGAAGCATCACTCACTTTATCATGAACCATATCTTTCATGCGTTCCATCATGGATGCCTTTCTCTCTTCAGGTGTCATATCACACCACAAAGATGCCTTTGCTACAAATTCTGCATCAAAGGTAGAGGCAGCCAATTCTGCATCAGTTAGAGCACAATATCTATCATAATCCATATGAGATAATCTATCCTTCATGTGATCTTTGACTTTGTCAATTACAATATCTTTCATGTGGTCTTTGATGTAGGACTTTCTCTCATCAGGTGTCATATCACACCATTTAGAGGCTCGCTCTACAAAATCCATTTCAAATGTTGCAACAGATAATTCAGTGTCAGTCATTGCACAAAATCTATCAAATTCCATTGTTGAGAATCTATCAGTCATATGGTCTCGGACTTTGTCTTTCATGTGATCTTTTACATCACCCATATGATCTTTGATTTTGTCTTTCATGTTTGCAATGTATTCGTCTCTGTATTCTATGATAAAGTCACGTCTTTGGTCTTCATCTAATGAACAATAACGATTCATTTTATCAACACTGTCTGATGTCTTGTCATGTTTTGCTATATAGACTCGCTTGTCCTCATCAGACATTGCACAGTATCTATCTAGCATCTTACGATGATCTTCGTCATATTCTATTTCAGGAAAATGTCTCTCGATAAATTCATCAATTGCATCTTCTCTTTCATCGTCATCTAACTCACAGAACTTCATCAATCTGTCTTTGAATTGAGTTAGTCTTGGATGATCTGCATATAGTTGACGTTTCTCGACATCAGTCATGTCACAGAAAAATTCTAGTCTATCATCAAGATCGTAATGTTTACCATCCCAAATATCATCATCTTCTTCTGTGTCATCATCGTAATCGTCAAAATCATCATATTCTTCTTCTTTTGCTTCAGTGTTTTGAGCATCTACACTTTCGTCTTCCATTGATGTATCATCAATGTCATCATCTGTCTGGGCAAATGCAGAACCTGCAGATAGGCCCATTACCAGAATCAGCGAAAATACAACGCTTAGAAGTTGTTTGTTTTTCATTGCATGCATTTTTGAAATTTGAATATAAAGAATATCGGTCAAGATCATCGTAAGTATTATATCAAATGAGACAATTTTTAGTAAATTTCACGCCTGGAGGCACGATTATATCTCAAAGTTGGCATTCCATGATTTAGACCAGCGTCTAATCACATACACCTTAGTGCCATAGATTGCCCCATCCATTATAATTATAGATATTATAGATAACAGTGGATTCTCACCTAAAATTGCATACTCCCAGTTTATCTCCATCTTCGGTGTAAGTAATTTTTTTGCATACTCTTCATCATCTTCAATGGGATTTAGATTTCCAAAGATTGTACTTAATGTCAATCCTAGCCCAAGTATAATTAGTAGAAACCAACGAAGTTTTTTAATTTTGTAAGCTGAATACAAATCTAGAATTGGAATAAAGCAATAGATTGTCTGTCTAGTCAAACTTACCTTTCCAGTAGATGGCATTATTGATATGTGAAAGTTCTCTCTATTAGACTTAACTTGTGGATAAAAGATAAGTGATTAGTAATTGCTTTTATTGCAAATTATGTCATGGTATCATGTTTACACAAAAAGATAACAAGATAATAGAAGAGTTTGCCAGATGGGCACAATCAATTGGGATTAACCTAGATAGAGATCCTGAGCAGGTGTAGTTTTTGAACACACATTGTATTAAGTAAAAAATCAGAGAGGCAAATCATGAAATACATCGGACAAACAAAACTACTACATGGAACAGTCTTCCATTACATGAATAGTTGTGGAAACATAGAATCTAACTTTGTTGAAGAAGAAAAGAGTATTTTTATTGAGACAAAAAAGCAAAGCATTTGTTGAGATCAATTGAATCTCTAAACAAAAAGATCACAAGATGTAAAAAATGTCCAAGACTTGCAGCGTATATACGAGACGTTGCAAAAAATAAGGTCAGAAGGTTTAGAGATCAAAACTATTACGGCAAACCACTCTCAGGATTTGGTGATGTTAATGCAGAATTACTCATTGTAGGTTTAGCTCCAGCAGCTCATGGAGGAAACAGAACAGGAAGAATGTTTACAGGGGATTCATCTGGTGACTGGGTTGCAAAAGTAATGCACAAAAATGGATTTGCATCAATTCCAACTAGTCAAACTAAAGACGATGGACTTGTGTTAAATAATGCCTACATCACAGCAGCAGTAAGATGTGCCCCACCTCAAAACAAACCATCTAAAGAGGAGATGAAGCAATGTTTTGGATTTCTAGAGCAAGAGCGTAACATTCTAAAAAATATCAAAATAGTACTATGTCTAGGAAGGATTGCCTATGATGCGGCTTGCAAATTATATGGAATCAAGCCTGAAAAGTTTGGTCACAACAAGTTATTCAAATATGACAACATCATGATTCTCACATCGTACCATCCATCAAAGCAAAACACCCAAACAGGTAGGCTCACATGGGCTCAGTGGTCAGCAGTATTTGCAAAAGCCAAGAAGATCATAAAATAATTTCTGTTTTGTCACATTAAGTGTAGAAGAAGTGCTTTAATCCCACAATCTCAAAAAAAATCAAATGAAGACCACATCTGTAATAATAGTTGGATTTATCATATTATTATCTGTGTTTGGAGTCGCAAGTATCATGCAATGGCAATTATCTCAAGATATTGAACATATTTCTCAATATCATAAACATATGAGCATTCCAGTAATCACGTATCTTCAGGAAATCAAATCAGATTATCAAATAATGCATTTTACAGTAATTCAGAGTCTACAAAACGAAATTAAAAATCAAGAACTAGATGCAAAATACCAAAAACAATTAGAAAAACTGTACGTTCATCTTGAAGAGTATAATTCTTTGGCATTTGTAAAAGTTTCAGATATCTTTCTTGCACCACAAATGATGCAAGAACAAATGCGAAATTATGTTGTATTATACAAAAAAGCAATTGAGAATCATGACAAAGTTTACCAACAAGTCAAAAATGAAGAAATTTCAAAAAAAGAGGCCTTTGAGAAGCTTGAATTACTTGAAAAAAACTTCCATCAGATTATAGAAGAAAATACAATTATGGAGATTAAAGGAATTGAAAATATTCAAAATAACATTACAGATATCGAGGAAAAAATTAGAAGTGTCTTTATCGTATCAACAATTTTTGCAATTGTTATTGCAGTAATAGTAGTAATTTTAATCTCAAGATTTGTTTCAAAACCAATCAATGAGTTAATAGATATGACAAATAAAATTTCAAAAGGAGATTTTGTAAGACTTGAAAAGAGACATAGTAATTCTGATGTCAATCAAATTTTAGAATCACTAAACATGATGTCTGAAAACTTGGAAAAATATAAATCAAAAATTCTTAAACAAGAAAAACTATCATCTATTGGAGAGTTATCATCAAGACTTGCACATGATATTAGGAATCCTCTAACTGTAATCAAAGGAACGCTAGATTTTATCAAGATGAAAAACCAGAATTTGACTCGTGAAGATATTGAGAAATTTGATAGAATCGATAATGCAATATATAGAATGACGCATCAAATTGACAATATTTTAGATTTTATCAAAGGAAAGCCATTGAAATTATCAAGTCAGCCGTTACAAGAAATTATCGATTCTGCACTCCTGGATATTTCAAAGCCAGAGAACATTATCATT
This sequence comes from Nitrosopumilus sp., assembly GCF_025698945.1. NCBI lineage: Archaea > Thermoproteati > Nitrososphaerota > Nitrososphaeria > Nitrosopumilales > Nitrosopumilaceae > Nitrosopumilus > Candidatus Nitrosopumilus sp. The sequence continues at coordinate 92,478 of NZ_JAILWM010000003.1, read as the reverse complement.
GAATCAAAGAATACAGATATTGAGATAGAATGTGATGTAGAGGCTATGAAAATTGTTCTGATTAATTTAGTGGTTAATGCAATACAATCAATTGAAAATAATGGAGTAATCATTATTTCTTCAGAAGTAAAAGATGACAAGGTAATTATTACAGTGTATGACAGCGGACCAAAAATTCCCGATTCAGATATTGAAAATATCTTTGAGCCATTATATACAACAAAGCAAGAGGGGACTGGACTTGGACTGGCTAGTTGTAAATCAATAGTTGAACAGCATCACGGAACAATTTCAGCTTATAATAATCCAAAGAGGTTTGTGATTGAATTACCACATATTCCAAAAAAAGACTAGATGTTATAATAAACGGACTTTAAACCATCAAAAGCGCCTACACGTTTCTCAATGGTGGGATCAGAAAATGTTTTGAATATAACCAACACGTAGAAATCATCAGTATGTTCTAAATACTAAATTGCAAAATTATATTCAATTGGAATTGTCACCAAATAACAAATCGTTATTGGTCTTAAGTTCCAATATTAATTTTTATGAACAATACTTAATTCTAAAAAGGTAGATTGTATTTTGTGAAAGAGATCATTATTAGCATAATTTTACTTGGGTTAATACCAATAGTTTCTGCTCAAGAGTTTCCCGAGTATAATGTCAAAGTTGAAGTAGTAGCTGATAATCTCAAGATTCCTTGGAGTATTGATTGGACTTCAGACGGAAAAATCTTTTTTACAGAAAGAACTGGAAACCTTCGATTAATTGAGAATGGTGTTTTGCAAGCGCCCTTACTGACTATTGGTGTCGGTGGTGTTGAAGGGGGGTTATTAGGGATTGCAGTTGATCCAAATTATGATGAAAACCATTACATCTATCTCTATTATACTTACAATGAATTTCTTAGCACAACTAACAAAATAGTTCGATATGTAATATCTGAAGACAAAGTCACAGAAGACAAAGTACTATTAGATGGAATTCCAGGAGGTCCATTTCATGATGGTGGAAGAATAAAGTTTGGGCCAGATGGAAAACTCTACATAACAACAGGTGAAGCTGGAAATCCACCATTCTCCCAAGATTTAGACTCACTTGGTGGAAAGATACTCAGAATTAATTCAGACGGAACAATACCAGAAGATAATCCATGGAAGAATTCTGCAATTTACAGCATAGGTCATAGAAATCCACAGGGAATGGATTGGGATGATTTTGGAAATTTAGTAGCCACTGAGCATGGACCTTCAGGATGGAGAGGGATAGCACATGATGAGATTAATGTAATTACTCCAGGCACAAATTATGGTTGGCCCGATATAATTGGCGATGAGACAATGCAAGGAATGCAAAATCCAATCTTGCATTCTGGTGATGATACGTGGGCACCATCAGGCGCAGAATTTTACAGTGGAGATAAAATTCCGCAATGGAGTGGAAAATATTTTGTTGCAACATTGAGGGGAGAACACCTTCACATGATTGATTTTGACTTGAAACAAAACAAAGTGGTTGCACATGAAAAATTATTCCAGGATAGTTTTGGCAGATTAAGAGATGTTGCAACTGGTCCTGATGGATATCTGTACATTTTAACTAGCAATCAAGACGGAAGGGGATCACCTCAACTCAATGATGACAAAATTTTACGAATTATTCCATTAAATGAAATTAATAGTTTTGAGGATTGTCTTGCAGCAGAATTACCAATTATGGAGTCATATCCAAGACAGTGCAGAACAAAAGATGGTAAAAACTTTGTTGAGCATATTATAATTATTCCACAATGGATAAAAGACTCAGCAATACTGTGGTCTAACGATGTAATTGGTGATGAAACATTTGTGGAGATATTAAATGAACTAGTAAATAGTGAAATTTTAAAGAATTCACAACCAGATTCAGAAAATAAAATTCCCAAATGGATTAAAAATACTGTCAAATGGTGGACAACAGATCAAATTAACAATGTAACTTTTGTTCAAAGCATTCAGTGGATGATAGATAAAGGATTTTTAAAAATTCAACAATAACATAAAATAATTATTTTATCTTCAAACAAGTTCGAAGTGAATCATTTACAACACGTGAGAAACTCACACTAGATAAAGACTTTTGAATGATTTGTGATTGCTTTAATCTAAGCTTTTTTAGCAGATCATCATCAAGCATTATTGTTATTCGTTCAACCATTTCTTAACTACCTAACTTACTCAGATACGAATTTTTATATTAATGTAACATACCAGTTACGGTATGGTTATTTTTAGAGAGAAAAAAATTCCAGGGTTGCTTTCATACAAGTATTACATTAGACCAATAGCCCATCAATTATACGGAAAATCGAGCCTAAAATCAAAGCATCAAGAAAATGTTCAGAGAATTCTCAAAATTCTTGCATTAAATGGACCAATGACTACATGGGAAATGGCAAAAGTAAGATTTTCATCAGAAATGGATAAGATTCGCACAAAGGAAAAAGAATATCGTAGATTATTAGTTGGCAGAGTTGACAAGGGAAAACGTTCAGAGGGAATTTTAGATCTGCATCTTGTTGTAGTTGACAGTATATCCACAAAAAGAAATCCAGGTAACAAATATCGTTTGTCGCTTTATGGCATTTTGTACTGTTTAGATGTGATGGATTTTACAGAAAAGCAAATTGATACATTGGTAAGAAACTATGAGAATTTACTTCCTTTAGTTTTTGGGAACTGGGAAATGTTAAAATCACAAATCAGAGATTCTGTTTACAATATTTCATTGTTAGGAAAAGGATTACTATTTGATAATTTGAACATATTAAAAATTGAAAACAAAGAGTTTTACGAGCTTATTTCTTTTTTTAACATCAAATCAAATACACTATCACATTCATTTAATGAGGAAAAAATTGGAGAGATGATTTCATTATGGTTTTTTATTACATTACTGTATTTTCCCATTTTGTTGAAAAAAATAAAAAGAAGTCAAAATTATCTAAAAAAAGTGTTAGACAATGATCCCAAACTAAAAAAATGGTTTTCAGATTTCATGACAGAAGCACAAGAATTTTACAAAGATCGTCTAAGAACAATTGAGAGAATTTCAATTACTTAATTTTATGTATGTTAAGATGATAATTAATGAATAAAAAAACAATAATGGTAGCAGATGATGACTCTGAAGTACTAGATACTGTAAGTACTTTGTTGGAGTTGTTTGGATATGATGTGATTCAAGCAAAAGATGGACTTGACGCCATTGCAAAATACAAAGAGTATAAACCAAGATTAATTTTCCTTGATATCAAAATGCCAAAACTCGATGGATATGAAACTTTTTTTGAGCTTGAAAAGAGATTTTCAATGTCAAAGATAATTTTCATGACAGCACATGCAGATTACACAAAATGGAAGGAAGTCAAGGCTAAAAAAGCCTTAGAATTAATCGAAAAACCCTTCTCAGCAGAAAAGCTAAGAGAACTTGCAAAAAAATTCTATCCAAAAAAATAATCCTATTTTTTGGGTAATGAAATTATGAATCTGGTAGGATTAACCTTTACATTAATAGTACCTTCATGCTGCTCTATGATTTTTTGACATATTGTAAGTCCCAAACCAGTACCGTGTTGTTTTGTCGTATATAGAGGATCAAAAATTTTCTTTACATCCTTTTCTGTTAGTCTTTTTCCAGAGTCCTCAATTGTAATGACTACACTTTGTGGATTCTCCTTTAGATCAATTCGAATACTTCCAGTATTTCCTACTTCATCAACAGAATTTTTTATTAAATTTGAAATCACTGAACCAATCTTGACTTTATCTCCAATAATTTTATAATCATTTTCTGGTAATTTGATTTGTACTTGTTTGGAGATAGGAATTTCATTCATTGTGTCTTTAATTGATTCTAAAAGACTAAATTCCTCTTTTTGAATTTCTTGGTTTCTTGCAAAATCCAAAATATCTCTTGTTAAGTACTGTATCTTGTTAATTGAAGTTTCAATCTTTTTAAATTGTTTTTCTGCAAATTCATCATCAAGATCTTTCTTTTTCATTTTTAGTATATCAAAGGATCCTTTGATTGCAGCTAATGGATTTCTAAGGTCATGTGCAATGTTTGCACCAATCTCCCCAATTACTGCAAATTTTTCTAACTTTATTTTCTCATTTGAAAAATTATTAAGAATTTTAAAGATAAGATACACTAGTAGCACATGTGCAATTACATTAACAATCAAGAAAATTATTTGAAGACTAATTATCAAAAACTCTATTTCAACTTGGAACAATGCAATATCAGAGACTAGATTATCTGAACTTTGAATAAGATTTTCACCATATGTATCAATTTGAATTAGTAATTCATGACGTTCGTTGGAATCAGAATTAAAATAATTTTTAATGCTGCTTTCAAAAATAACATAGTCTTGTTCCACAAGATACCATGTGTCTTGGAGTTTTTCAGGAAGTTTTACTAGTGAAATGCCATCTTTAATTCCTCCTTCTTTAATCAAATACAGATTTTCTTTAAGAGACTCTAGTGATACAACTTTTGGCATAGTTTGAGTGTCAAAATTTAATCCACGATCTTCAAAGTTATGAATTTCTAATATAGTTCTAAGTGTTAGTAATCTGTTTAGTCCTGCTTGATCAATTGTGTTTCCAAGAGTTGTCCATTTAGATTCTAGATATACCATTGTCATAAAACTTCCAGCAATTAGCAGAATTTGAAAACCCACAATTATCGATATTTTTTGTTTTGGAGACATGATGAAAATCACAAATCTCTCTTTTTGTATTTAATAAAAATTAGTCTGAGGATTCTCTTTTGGGAATTGGAGGGATATAGATATACACGAATTCTTTTTTCTTTCTAAAGCGGAACATAGAGTGAATTTAAATATTTTTGATATAAACATCAAGTAGGACTTATCCATCAGACTATTTCTGATCGCAAAAAAATAAAACTAGAAGAAAATATCGGTGTTCTTTTTATCTGAGAAACGCGTATTATGAATAGAAAGCTGACACAATGCCCTATTGTCAATGCAGGCGATTGTTTACCTGTCTGAGCATACAAGCAGGACTGTGTAAAGGTTGAACCGCAATAGTCAGCTTTCAAATTTTTAAGACAACAACAATTCCTAATTTATTATGAATATCAAGATAGGATGTACTGGCTGGAGCTATCATGGTTGGTCTGGCACATTTTATCCAAAGAGCATAAAGAGTTCTGAATGGCTCAAATATTATGCCCAGATTTTTGATATCACAGAGATAAATTCCACTTTTTATCGAATTCCTACCCAGGAAATAGTGAGGCGATGGGATGCTGATACCCCACGACATTTTAGATTTACAGCAAAATTTCCATCATCAATCACACATGAAAAGAGACTTGAAAAAGTAAATTCCGAAGTATTCTCTTTTCTCTCATCATTATCTCCAATTTATGAAAAAATCTCGGCACTAGTTTTGCAATTACCACCATCATTATCATTTGAAGAAGCAAAGCCAAGATTGCAGGAACTATTTGAAATTCTACCAGACGATTTTGTTTATCCAATAGAGGGAAGACATGAATCGTGGTTCTCTGAAGATGCAATATCATATCTAAAACAAAACAAACACTGTCTTGTTTGGAATGATATTGCAGGAGTAAACAATCCAATGCCAATTACAACAAACTATCTTTATGTTAGATTAATAGGGGATCGCTCAATTGCTGATTCAGAATTTGGCAAGGTATCAAAAGACAGATTAAACATGATAAAAGATTGGGCAAATAAACTAAAAGACATTCAAGACATTCCATTAGCTATGGTAATGACTAACAATCACTATGAAGGGTTTGGACCAGCAACTGCAAATTCATTAAGGATGGAACTAGGATTAAGAGAATTAATTTGGGAAGAAAAAAAGCAAAATACACTAGGTAATTTTTAAAACAATTATTGAACTATCATTTTATTGGATTTTATGGCTTTGTTGATAACTTTGATCAGTTTTTCAACTTCAAATGGTTTGTAGACTATAGCTGATGCACCAAGTGATTGTAACCTGTCATTAGTTTGAGACTCAACTTCGCCAGTAATCATTATTACAGTAGATGATGGATCAATTTTTTTGATTTCACCTAGTGCTTCAAATCCATTTTTTTTAGGCATTCTTACATCAAGTAAAACAATACTTGGATTGTGTTTCGTGTATAGTGAGATCGCATCATTTCCATCAAATCCACTTCCAACAACATCATATCCATATAGAGTCAAGAGTTCGCCCAAAAGTGAGTTTATTGCCTCATCATCATCAATAATTATTGCAGTCTTTTCAATCACAGAAAGGTACCCCCAATATGGAATTTGGAATTTACACTAATCAACATTAATCCCAATTTTGGTATTGATGTATAATATTAAAATATTCTTAAAATTACGCAATTTAGTCATATTATAATATGACTATCAGAATTTCATCGTAGTCACTTTAACCCCTTGTTTCTCATCAATACTGCAAATGTGTTCTTTAGAATTTTCTGGCTCTGATTCAGATTCTGCCAATTTGTTACGCAAAAAGAAAATACCAGTTAATGTAATTACAAGACATATGATATCTAGTGATGTAATTTCTTCGGCAAGAAATATTCCTGCAAAAAGAATCCCAAAAATAGAAGTTGTAGAATAAAGCAAAATAGTTCTAACTGCACCAATTAACTTCAAGCCAGCAAGAAATAACAAAGTAGACATTCCAGTTCCAAAGACAGATAGAACTACTAGGTTAGGAACATAGTTTAGATCAAACTGTATTGGAATACCAAGTAGTACTAGTAATGCTAATGCAACTATAGCACAAAAAAATGATGTAATCTGTGTAACTCTTCTAGGATTGTATCTGTCTCCAATGTATTTGCAAAGTGTAATGTCTACTGCATAAAAAAATCCAGCAAGAATAATCAGGATATCTCCTGATGCAATATGCTCAATACTCATACCATTTTGATACAAATCATTTCCTATAGGAATAATCATCATGCCAACAATAATCATTGAAAATGGAATGCATTCTTTGATGTTCAGTCTTTCCTTAAAAACAGTCATTGCAATAACTAGAGAGAAAATAATTTCACTGTTGCTAAAAATAGATGCATTAACTGCTGAAGCTGTTTGCAATCCAAAAAAGTAAGTAGCAAGTGCTGCTACTTCAGATGCACCAATCAAAAACATAAACATCAAGTCTCTTTGAGAGAATTTTCTAATTGGATCAGTTTTTCTGGCTATAGGAGTAAAAAAGGCCGTACAAATCATGTAAATCAGAAAGGTAAGCAGAATTGGATTAATCTCCATCATACCTTCTAATCCCAACATGGGTTTTGATACAACATGTAGTAGAGAGGAGAGAATTGCTGCTAAAATAATAAAAATACATCCCAAATAGGATTTTGATTTAGAAATTTGCAGATTCATGGATCCCATATTTGGGATCATGTTATGCTTTATGAATATGATCTTAAATTATTATTAAATTTGAAGAGTATGAAGAATGGTACTCTGTAGTTTATCAGAATTATTTAGTTGAATGTCAACTTGAACTTTATTTTTAATAATATTAATTCTAAGATTTTTAAATACACAAACATACTTGTTTATTTTTTTATTATCAACTATAATTTGCCCGTCTACTGATAATAGTCCTTCATCAATCAAATTGTTAATTTTTCTATAACCAGATGTTCTTGGCAAATTACATTCTTTTAAGATGTCAGCAATAATTTTTGCGTCATCTGAAACTGATTCTAGGATTTTTTTCTTTTCAGGATCACCATATGTTTGAAGTATGATTGAGTTTATTGCAGAATCAGATAAAGTATACCAATTATCATTTGATTTTTTAGATTTTGTCTGAAAGACATTTTCAAAGAACTTTCTTTCAATACCATCTGCACCTTTTCCAAAAAATTCTCTTAACACCAAATCAAGTTTGTCAAATTCTTCCATTGCCTGAGTTAGAGAAATTCCAAATTTTTCAAATAATCTATCATCAATTTTTTTAGCAGTTTTTGCGCCAAGATTTTTTTCAATAACATCATTTAGAGACTTTGCTAGTAAATGATCTAATCCAGGCATGTTATTATTAAGAATTTCATATTTATTAATATTTTGGGAATTAGAGCTATTTTTATTAACATGTGAGTCCCAAATTTGGTAATTTGCCAGTACAACTCATTGATGAAAACAATGTCAGAGAAATGTCAGATTTAGAAAGATTTGTGTATTGTGAAAATACTTTGAAAAATGATCCTGACGAATCAAAACGCTGGGATGCAGTATGGTTAGTAGGTGAAATGATAGAAGAGCGCGACATCAACAAAGAGATGAAGCAAAAAATTGCGGACTTGTTAGAATGGACTCTTCGAAATGATGAAAATGGTGTTGTAAAACATGAGGCAAGTTTTCAAATTGCTGCTAGAAATCTAAGAGATAAGATTCCTGTTTTAGTTGACATCTCATTAAATGACGATAGTATTTTATCAAAACATGAAGCAATTGAAGCGCTTGGATTAATGAGGGCATTTGAGGTAAAGGAACTCATCAGAAAATCATTAAATGATCCAAGCAAAGATGTCAGAGAAACAGCTCAGTTTGTTTTAAAAAGATTTGCAAGACTCCAAGGTTCAGGAGAATACAAACCTTCACAATATTTGTAATATAATGTCAATTTTTTTAATAAATTCTCAATGTTATTGGTGTAATTGAAAAATGAGTTCTAACATATGGGCAAATCTTTGTGATAAATGTAAGCATAAATCATGTTGTAATGATTATGTAACACCATTTTTATCTCCAAAAGAATTTTTGAGTATTCAAAAATTAGGAAAAGGTAATTTCGCTAAAAAAATAAAAATAAACAACATTTCAGGTTATGAATTAGATAAAAAAGAGGGATCAGATCAGTGTGTTTTTTGGGATACTGAAAAAGGATGTACTGTTTATTCAGAAAGACCATTTGATTGCAAGGTATTTCCCTTTGATATTTACAAAATTGATGGAAAATATACTTGGATTGTATATTCTTGTAATCAGGATACAGATTGGACGTGGTCTGAAAAAATATTGGAAACAATGGAGAGAGATTTATTCACAGATGATGTAATTAAACATCTAGAAGCATTTACGGATTTAGGAAGACTAGAAAAATCAGATAAATCATATGAATATAAAATTCTAAGACAAGTTCGTTTACCTAGCAACATATGAATATAATAGATCATGATCATTTACAGAGGCGATAATCATATCTAAAGTAAGCATAGTTCCTGAAAATCTGAAAAATCCAATTAATTTCAAGGTTGTTGGATTAATTATTGCAGGAATTATTGGGTTTCACGTTCTTGTAAATTATTTAGAAAATTCGGATGAAATTATCTATGCTTTCTCGATTGGGATTCCAGGAGCTGTAGCAGTTTTTAGTTTTCTGGCTGCAAAAAGATACACAGGGGCAGAAATATTTTCTAAAGCATATGTAGCATTAGGAATAGGTTTTTTGGGAATATTTTTTGGAGAGATTACTTATTTAATTTATGAACAGTTCTTAGATTTAGATCCATATCCATCTATTGCAGATGTTTTCTTTTTCCTGTTTTATCCGATGATTATAATTTACTTGATTCGTAACATCAAGTTTTTTTCGCCAAACACACACATTGCAAAAAAAATCAGTATTGGAATTATTCCAGTTACGATTACTACTATCTATTTAGCAATAACATTATCAAATGAATTAAGTTTTGATTTTTACTATGGCATGGTCTTTATTTCAGCTACGTCATTAGCATTAGGAATAGCAGTTTATGCAGCAAGTATTTTCAGAGGAGGGATACTTGGAACTTCATGGCTAATTCTAGTTATAGGAATTTTGGTGATAGTAGGAGGTGATACTTGGTATTACTATATTGAATTATTTGAAGGGTATACATTATCTCATCCAGTAAATCTTTTTTGGTATGGTGGATATATTTTGATTTTATACTCATTATACAAACATAAATCGTCATTATAAATTTGCAGAATTTTTTTAAAATAATAAAAAGCTAATTCAACATAAATTTAATTTTCAGTTAAAGTTCTAGTGTGAGATTTAGATTTTTTGAATGCTTGGGCTATTTTCTTGTTTAGTGCCTCTGTATCTGCTTTTGATAGGGTTGGTTTTTGGTTTTTTACTATTTTACATTCTACCGTCATTGGAAGTTCCTTTAGGTTAGAATATTGTTCATAAGAAAGATTTGCAACTTCTGATTTTTTATCACCCTCAAATCTAAATTTTACTAATAATGAGGTAGAACTCATTTCACGAAGTTTAGTTTAGGATAAGTTAAAAAGATTATGAATTTATGAATGTCTAAACTTTAATGTTAGATTATAAAAATTTCTTAAAAACCAATTTATCATTTCAGAGATCTCCAATGATTTAGGGGAGCATTGAAGAATCCCTGTCAACATCCAGCCAAACAATTGGACGAATAATGTTCATAGATAGTTTTCAGTATTTAAGGCAATGATGCTAAATTACTAGTGCCAAGACCTATTGCCTCTCCAAAATAATACCCAGACAATATAGTTCCAGTAGACCAAACACAAGATCCTGCAAATGTATAGATCACAAATTTTGGAATTCTCATCTTTAGCAAACCGGCAGGAACTGAAATCATTTCCCTCATCACTGGAACCATCCTTCCCAAAAACACTGCCTTGTCACCATACTTTTCAAACCAGACTTCAACACGTTCTAATTTTTTCTCAGAAACTTTGACGTATTTTAGATAACGAAGTAAAACAACTCTTCCAAGCTTCAATGCTATCAGATAGATTGCCGATGTCCCTATAGTTGCACCAATTGCACCAAGAATAATCATAGGGATTAATCCAATTAATGGAATTCCTTGTTGTGATGCTAAAAATCCTGCTGTGGGAAATACGGCAAGTGTTGGAATTGGAGGAACTATTGTCTCAAGTAATGCAGCTAGAAAAATGCCCTCATAGAGATGCTGACCCAGAAATTCAGTGACCCAAATTAGAAATGAATCAAATGGTTCCATTTGATTCTGGCAATAAAATCTAACTAAATTACTTTACGAGTATCTTTTCACATAATTTGGTCATTTTATGCCTAAAGATTGGGGTCAAAAATGGAAAATTGGATTTATACCAAAAATCAATCATTTTATCATGAACAAATCTTTGCTTGCAGCAATAGTGGTAATTATAGTTGGTTCAGTATCAGCATATGCAATATCACCATATTTTACTGAATCAACTATTGATGAAGCAATTCCAGCTGGAGCGATAAATCAAAAAATCATGATGGAAGAAACTATGATGGAAGAAACTATGATGGAAGAAACTATGATGGAAGATGAATCCATGATGGAAGAAACTATGATGGAAGAAACTATGATGGAAGATAAGATACCAATTATGTACAGAGGGACATTTGTAGGTGTTGGAGATGGAATCCATGATGCACAGGGGGACACATATACAATTTCATTAGAAGATGGTACTAGTGTTCTGAGATTAGAGAACTTTAAGTCAACTAATGGGCCTGACTTGTTTGTTTATTTGTCAACTGATGAGAAGGCATCCGAGTTTGTAAATCTTGGAGAACTCAAAGCAAACAAAGGGAATCAAAATTATGAGATTCCTGATGGAACTGATCTTAGCAAATACAGTAATGTTCTGATCTGGTGCAAATCATTTGGTGTTTTGTTTGGAAGTGCAGAGTTATCTTCCCAATAATTTTTTTAAATCTCAAAAGGAATTTTTTATATCCCATACTGATTCTGAGCAATCAGTGTTTACACAAACTCTAGTTTTACCAAGTTTTTCATTTTCAAATATTATTCCCAAGAATCTATTCTCTTTTTCAGGGACAGATATTGGCCAATCCATGCCCAATCCTAGGTTCAAAATGATACTATGGTCAATAATTGCAGGTACAAGAGGAGGAATCAACAGAGCAAAGATTCTCAATCTAATCAAAGACACCCCAATGAATGCAAACAAAATAGCTACAGTTTTGAATTTGGATCACAAAACAGTAGTACATCATGTAAAAATTTTATCAAAAAATGAACTTGTTGTAAAGGCTGAAAAAGAATACGGGGCAGAATTTCATTTAACGCAGATTATGAAAGACAATCAGAGTGCACTAGAGGAGATTATGCAAAAAATTGGAACAAAGTAAATTAACAAATTTTAGGAAATATGCATCATGGTAGACTTTATGCTTGCTGCAGTCATATCTGCATTTCTAAACATTGCATTACTCCTTGTAACTATTACAACATATGTTCAAAACATGAGAGTGATAAGATCGTATTATACATCGGGTCTAGTACTTGTTGCAGTTCTTTTAATGATTCAAAATATAGTGATTGTACTATTCTGGTCTACTCTATACATGGATGATAAATCCTTGATGATGTCAGCTGATATGGTATCTCATTACTTGTTTGCAATCAACATAATCCAAACAACAGGACTATCAGTTTTGGTTTGGATTACAAGAAGATAATAGTCATTTGCAGATAAGGTCTAAATTCTATGTAGTAATTTTAGAATCATGAGCAAAAAAATTGCAATAACTATAATCATAATTTCTATATTCATAGTATTTGGGGGGCTATTTGCTTATTCTTACATCAATCTTTTTGTTGAACTCAATGACGTAAAACTGCTCAGCATTGATTGGAAGACACTATCTTGGGATATTCTGAGTAGTGTGGGTCTTGATGCGCTTACCGGAAATTGGCTTGATGCAGCATTTGGTTTGATTGAAGCAATTAACCTAAATCTAATTTTTAGCCTCACAAACAACGGATTTTTGCCAGTACACATTCCAAATTTGACATATGATGTCATAATTAATGATATTCATATTGGAACTGGAGAAAGCAAGATCAACACAATAATTTATCCAGGTCAGACAATTGAGATTGTCTCATTTCAGAATTTACAAAAGAGTGGACTAGAACCTGCAATAAAATCTATTGTTGAATCTCAAGGAATAATGGAATTAAAGATACGAGGAGTTGCAATTTTTAATATACTTTGGATTGATGTTCCAATTCCATTTGAATCATCAAAGGAAGTATCAGTGTACACTGAGATTAGAAACAAGTTAGCTGCAGAAATTCAAAAAAATCAAGTAGAAACATCATCAGCAGTTGATTCACTTGGGAAAACCATTGGAAATGTAATTGATTCCATTGTTGCTCAAATCTTTGGAACAGATGATGAGGAATCATCATTTCTTGGAGAACCAATAATAGATTCTACATACATGGTTAGTCCAGGAAAATATCAGAGTATTCCAATATCAGTTGATTGTAATGCAAATCTTCATGTTGCATTTTCTGCAAGTTCCCCACTAGGAAATAACATTTTCTTGTATGTTTTTGATGAGCATAATTATCTGAAATTCCAAAATAGTCAAGGAATTTTCTCAATATATAATAGTGACAAGGTAGAATCAGGAGAATTTGACATCTTACTCAAGCCAGGTGATTACTATATCGTACTATCAAACACATACTCTACAATTTCTGAAAAATCAGTAAAATTGCAAGCTTCGACTATTTGCATATAATCTAACTTTCAAAGTCATCATGAAGTAGAAGTTTATTTCTAGAATAATCAACATCTACTGCAATAATTACAGGCTTGTCTTTTGATTTTTTAGCCTCCTCGAGGATTTTTGGAAATTCCTCTGAAGATTTAATGTGGTATCCAATTGCGCCAAAACTTTCTGCAAGTTTTACAAAATCTGGGTTGTTAAATCTAGTGTATGCATCTCTACCATATTCATCCATTTCTTTTAGAGATATCAAACCATATCCACCATCAACCCAAACTACAACAATAATTGGAAGTTTCAGTCTAACAGCTGTCTCTATCTCATGAACACTCATCAAAAATGCACCATCCCCACACATGGCAACAACCTTTCTCTGAGGATGAATTAATTGAGATGCTATTGCTCCAGGAACTGAGAACCCCATTGAACAAAATCCATTAGGTATAAGACAAGTATTTGGAACATAGGTATTGTAGGTTTTTGCAATCCACATCTTGTGTGCACCAACATCAGATAACACTATGTCATTATCATCAAGAGCAGTTCTGACATCAGTTACTAGTTTTTCTGGCTCTATTGGATAAGACGTATGATTTTTGTGGCGCTCTATTCTATCTACTACCTGTTGTTTGATTTTTTTAAATAATTCAGGAAACTCTTTTTTAGGATAATCAATTGATGGGTTTTCCTTCTTTTCTTTTTCAAGTTCTTCTAGTATTGCATCAATTGTATACTCTACATCTGCGTCAATTTCCACATCAGGAGGATAGTAAGTGTCAATCTCAGCCGGAGTAAAATCAATGTGAATAATCTTTTTACTTAAATCACTGTTCCAGTTTTTTGGACTATATTCTACTAGATCATATCCAATTGCAATTACCAAGTCAGCATCCTTCATTGCAATCAATGCATGATCTGCCTGTTTGATTCCAATGGTTTGAAGATGTCTTTCTGATTTATCAGAGATCACGCCCTTTGCCATGAATGTGTTCATGGAGCAAATTCCAGTCTTTTCTGCAAATTGTCGAATACGAGAACTGGCATCTTCACGAATACAACCATTACCTACCAAAATCAAAGGCTTTTTTGAATCAAGGATAAGTTTTGCAGCCAAATTTACAAGTGATGCATGAGGTTTTGAGCGAATAGATAATGATTGCCTAATTGGAAGAATAGTAGATTCTTTTTTTGCAATGTCTTGAGGAAGTTCAATGTGGGTTGCACCACTTTTTTCTTCAAGAGAAATTTTGAATGCACGTCTAACAATTTCTGGAATGTTATCACTATTTCTAATTGACCAATTCCATTTTGTAATTGGTTTGAATAAAGTAATTGCATCCATGTTTTGATGGGACTCTTTGTGTAAAAGATGAGAATCAGTTTGTCCAGTGATTGCAAGGACACGTGATCTATCCATGTTTGCATTTGCAATTCCTGTTGTAAGGTTTGTAGCTCCGGGTCCAAGTGTTGCAAGGCAGACTCCAACTTTTGGAGTTATTCTTCCATAAACATCTGCCATGAATGCAGCAGATTGCTCATGTCTAACTAGAATAAATTTAATTTTAGAATTTAACAGCGATAAACAAAAGTCAGAGTTTTCTTCTCCGGGAAGACCAAAGATATACTCAACACCTTCACTTTCAAGGCATTTGACAAACAGATCAGAAGATTTCATGAAATTGTTATACAGTATAAAATAATCAATAATATCTATTTTGTTATTCAATAAAGATTAAGAGTGAGAATAGTCATGTTAGTGAGTGGACAAGGAACGATTAAGAGTAAAGAGTGGAAGAAGTAAGGGTTGCAGAGATTGTATCACACATCGATGTATCCCAAGTAGCTGCAGTTGTGATTGTCATGTATAGTATTCTTTGAATCCTTTGTCAGTAGGGTATAGCTCAACTTTTGGACCAAGAATTCCTTGTTTGTGAACCACTTTGAGCAATCCATCATTTTCTAATTTTTCTAAAATTCCTTCTAATTCTTGATTTGTAAATCCAGTATTTTTTTGAATTTTATCAAAAGAGTGAGCACCACGATTCAGTTCTCCAAGGACAAGCATATCCTTTGTTTGTGGTTTTTTAGGTTCACTTTGAGTTGGTTGATTCTGAGTTTGAGGATTTGTAAAACTTGGACGAAATGGATTATCTTGAATTTTTCTAGGGGTGGGAATTTCTTTTCCCCTCATTTTTTGAATTACTCTAGGAATAATTCTAGCTAGTGGAATTGCCAAAAATATCACTAGATAAATCCAAGAATAGTTGGGTTCCATGAATATACTGCAAATAGATATGATAAATTTGTTGAGTGTTACAAATTATGATGCCTAAAGGAATTCTTCATTACAATGGTATAATAGTAGAAAATAGCCATATTATGTAATTGTCAAAGTATCAAAGTCCCAAAGTTAATGTGAATATGAGTGCAGCAAAGGGAGTTGTAATTGGTATTATTATTCTAATTTTAATTGGAGTTGTGGCTTCAGCATCAGTAAAAATTGTTGATGCAGGACACAGAGGAGTATTACTACATTGGGATGCAGTTGATCTTACAAAGCCACCATTAGAGGAAGGATTGCATTTTGTTATACCATTTCAAGATGAAGTAGTAAACATAGAGGTTCGTACACTAAAATATGCTAGTGAAGCAAGAAGTGCATCAAGAGATCTTCAGACTGTAGAGACTACAGTTACAGTAAACTATCACCCAGACAGAGAAGCTGTACATAGATTATACAAGAATTTAGGACTTGATTATGAAAATAGAGTAATTCAACCAGCAATTGAAGAGACAGTAAAGCAGGTAACTGCAAAATACAATGCTGAGGAATTAATTACAAAAAGACCACTAGTCAAAGATGACATTGAAGCTGCAATTACAGAAAGATTGAATCAATTTGAAGTTGTGACAGAAGTAATCTCAATTACAGATTTTGAATTCTCACCATTATTTGCACAAGCCATCGAATCCAAAGTAGAGGCAGAACAATATGCCCTAAGAGCAGAAAATGATTTGAAAAGAATCGAAGTAGAGGCAAGACAGATTGAAGCTCAAGCTATTGGTAAAGCAAATGCAAACATTGCTGAAGCCAAAGGTGAAGCAGAGGCAATTGCAATTATTAACAAAGCCCTAGCTGAGAATCCAAATTACTTGGATTGGCTTAAAACACAAGCATGGGATGGTAAACTACCACTAGTTGTTGGAGAAGGCGGAACTCCATTTATTCAGATTCCAGTAAAATAGTATTATACTTTCTCAGAATCCCTAATTGCATCATACATTGCAAGAAATTGTTCTGGTTCGTTTTGCCTGTAATTTTTCTCAATTAACTGAATTTCCTTGTGTGAAATCTTTTCTCCTTTGTTTTCATAATATTCTTTGATAATTTGAGACGGGGTTTTTGCAATGTTGTATTTCTTTAGAGTGTTATCAACTGACCTTTTACATAACATATCAAAGAGAATAAATCGATAAACCAAATATGCACTTAGTCCAACTATTGCAACAATAATTATTGGAATTACTATAACTGATACCATGATGTATGATAGTCATGTAGCTATTTCATTGTTATCACAATTATAGTAAATTAGTACTAGTTTTGGAGACATGTAAAATGATGTTAAAATTTATTGAGAAACTTAGTTTTAAATAATTTAAAAATTATAGTTTATCATGCCAAGAGTTTCATGGTTTGACATTCCTGCAGATGATCTACAAAGAGCACAAAAATTCTACAAAGATGTTTTTGATTGGAAGTTTGACAAATGGGATGGACCAATGGAGTACTATATGGCAGATACTGGGAAGGAAGAACCAGGAATTAACGGAGGATTAGCAAAAAGAATGCCAGGTCAAATGGGGATTACAAATACAATTACAGTTCCATCAGTTGATGAATTCACAAAAAAGATTGTAGACAATGGAGGACAGTTAATTACTCAAAAGATGCCAATACCAGGAATTGGTTGGTTTGCACAATGCACTGACACAGAAGGTAATATCTTTGGAATAATTCAGATGGACAAGAAAGCAGCTACCACCTAAATTAATAGTTAGAAAATTCTTCTACTCTACAATTGAGCTACAAGTTTTTAGATCATGCAACTGATGCAATTATTGAAGTTACCGCAAAGGATCTCAAAGAAGCATTTACAGTAACTGCTGATGCAGTGATTAATTTGACATTAGATCAGGATACTGTTGAAGAAAAAGACAACATGGAATTCTCAGCTCAAGGCAAAGACTTGCGTTATCTTCTTTATAGCTGGGTTGAAGAGATTGTTTTTGTTCTAATTACAGAGGGATTTGCCATCAAAAGACTAGAGTTTGAAATTATAAAATTAGATGGCTACCAAATAAAGGCAAAGGCATTTGGAGAATCACTTGATTTTAAAAAACACAACTTCAAGGTAGAGATAAAGGCCCCTACGTTTTATGACATGGAAATCAAAGAAGAGGAGGGGATTTACATGAGATTTTTGCTTGATTTGTGATATTAGTGAATAATAATTCGCCATATGCAAGAAGAAGTTATACGCGTTTTTTAAAAATCAACTCAGCAAAACAGTATTGTGCTAAGAAATTTAGGATTATTTGCAGTTTTTTCATTATTTATGATAATGATGATTCCAGCCTTTGCGGAAGTAACTAGTATTTCAATGGGGAAAAGCTTCTACACCAATGCAGAAAAAATCTCATTTGTTGGAACAGAAAATGAAGGAAGTGTACTTGTAAATGTAATAGTAAAAGATCCTAATGGTAAATCAAAATTACTTGGTGGTTTTTCAGATCCTGATGGGGAGTTTGAAACAATTCCACAATCAGTAGACAATATTTTTTCACTTGAAGGAATCTACAATGCAACCGCATTTGTAGAAAAAATTGAAAATGGAACCACGATTCAATTACAATATGATGGAGATCAAGTTTTTGAATTTTCTAGTGTAGTATTACAACTAAAATCAATTGATGATAAAACAATTGAAGAGGGGAAGACTTTGACTTTTACTGTAACGTTATCTGAATCAGTAGAAGGAGTAGTGTTTAGTTTGGAGAAGAATCCACCAACAGGTGCAACAATAAACGCAGAGACAGGAAAATTTGTTTGGACTCCCACTACATCACAAGGTCCAGCATCATATCTATTTGATATAGTAGCTACAAAAGGTGCACAAAGTGACAGAGAGTCAATCAAAGTAACAGTTACGGAAAAAACTATACCACAACCTCAACCAGAGCCAGAACCAAAAGATGAACCAGAGCCAGAACCAAAATCTGAAGAGTTGAAAATTCCTGCACCATTTGTAGATGAAACAAAAGATCCGCAGAGTTATGTGGACAGATACAATAACGAGAAGGTCTACAAGGATTGGTTTGATAAGACATATCCAGAGTATGAGTCAATTTACCAAGCAGTTGGACTAGAAGAACCATTAGAGATTCCTGCACCATTTGTTGATAAAACAAAAGATCCGCAGAGTTATGTGGACAGATACAATAACGAGAAGGTCTACAAGGATTGGTTTGATAAGACATATCCAGAGTATGAGTCAATTTACCAAGCAGTTGGACTAGAAGAACCAAAAGTATTAGCACCATTTGTTGATCCAAACTTGGATCCACAATACTACATTGATAGATACAATAACGAAATCACATACAAGAATTGGTTTGATAAGACATATCCAGATATGACAATTTATGAAGCAGTTGGACTAGACGAGCCAACAACTGAAGAACCCAAAGTGGAAGAAGAAGAGTTTGGAGAATGTGGAGAAGGAACAGAGTTAGTTAATGGAATTTGCATGATAGTTGATAATTCAAAGGGCGGAGGTTGTCTAATTGCAACTGCAACATATGGCTCTGAGATGGCACCACAAGTGCAATTCCTCAGAGAAATCAGAGACAATCAATTAATGAGTACAGAATCTGGATCTTCATTTATGAGCGGCTTTAACCAATTGTATTATTCATTCTCACCATACATTGCAGATTTGGAGCGAGAAAATCCAGCATTCAAGGAAATGGTAAAGATTGGAATCACACCAATGCTATCATCACTATCAATAATGTCACTTGCCGATTCAGAATTTGAAATTGTATCATTAGGAATTGGAGTAATACTGCTCAACATTGGAATGTATGTAGGATTACCTGCAATACTAATCATAAAAACCAGAAAATTCATCAGAATTTAGATCAAGTTAAGTGCAATTAAGCAAATGAGTAGTGAAATTTATTATTTCAGTTATTAAAAATAGGCAGGAATAATCAATATTGGATAAAAAAATTATAGTTAGTTTATCATTTGTGATTTGTATAGCATTTACTCAAATAGCAAATGCTGAACCAGAATTCTCATTTAAATTTGGAGATACAGGAAATGGTAACACGGAATTTGATAATCCAACGGATGTGATTTTAGATATCAATTCCAAGAACATCTATGTCGTTGATAATAACAACAACAGAATCAATGTCTTTGATGATGATGGCGATTATGATTTTCAATATGGTTCATTTTGTGATATGGCAGCAGTTCAAAATTGTAACAGTAATGCAGATGGTGCAAATGATGACGGGGATGGACAATTTAACAATCCAATCAGCATTGCAATTGATGCACTTGGTAAATTCTATGTAGTTGACTCAGGCAATGAGAGAATTCAAGTCTTTGATGATGATGGAGAATTCCAATCAAAGTTCGGATCATCAGATAGTGGTGATGATGAATATTTAGGCATTGCAAATAGTGTTGTGATTCAAGAGGGTACAAGAAAGATCTTTGTATCAGATATTGAAAGGGATTCAATATCGGTATTTGATTCATCTGAGAACTTTGTAACTAGTTTTGACTCTTTTGATGGAAATGATGATTTTCAAAATCCAACTGGATTGATAATTGATAATGATAATGATATGCTGTATGTAGTTGATTCAGGTAATGACAGAATTGTAGTCTTTAAGTTAGTTACTGGTACTACATGCCCATCAGGAACAGTAGAATCAGTAGATGGAATTTGTTATGTAAAGGAATTTGGGACAACTGGTTCTGATGAAGGAGAATTTGATGATCCAACAGGACTAGCATTTGATGAAACAAATGACTTGCTTTATGTTTCAGATACTGACAATAACAGAATTCAGATTTTCAATATTATTAGTGGAACAACTTGTCCTGGAACAACTCAAGAGATAGTAGATGGTATCTGCTTTGTTGATGAGTTTGGAAGTGTTGGCTCTAATGATGGAGAGTTTGATTCTCCAATGGGAATTGCATTTGATGCAGTAAATGGTCTGTTATTTGTTGCAGATTCAGACAATGACAGAGTTCAGGCATTTAATGTAGATGTGGAGCCACCATCACTTGCGCCGACTCCACCTGTTAATCTTGACGCATCACCAGTATCTGCCACCTCGATTATCTTAACATGGGACAAACCAGAGCTTGCTCAAGGAGTTCCAGAGATTACAGGGTATAAAATAGAATACAAAACTGGAACTGGAAACTATATTGTAATTACTCAAAATACTGGAAGCAAATCAACATCATTTATCCACAAGAGTCTCAATTCAGAGAATACTTACTCTTATCGTGTTTATGCAATTAATTCGGAGGGAATAAGTGCATCATCATCAATTGTTTCAGAGAAACCAAAACATACAACAACTCCTGCAGCGCTAACTGCAACTGCAATTTCACCTACTCAGATCAAACTTAGTTGGTTGCCACCATCAGAGACATTTGGACAAGAGATTAGTGGTTATGAGATAAAACGTGAGGTAATCTCAGGCGTATATGATACAATAGGAAATGTAGATGATGATGTTACAACATTTGTGGTCTCAAATCTTCAAACAGACAAAACATACTCTTTTGCAGTGAGTGCATTTATTGGATATGGTTCAACTCAGGAATCAGAATCAGCATCAGCTACTCCACGGGATGACTCTGTTGATACAACTGAAGAACCAGTCACATCAACTGAAGTAGAAATTACAAAATCAACACCTCCAATAAAACTAACTGCAACAGTTGTATCTGCAACACAGATCAATTTGGCATGGAGTCCACCAGCAGATGATGGGAACTCTGAGATTACAGGTTATAAGATTCAGGTAAAAAAAGATGAGGGTGACTTTACAACACTAGTTGCAGATTCAGAGAGTACATCTAGAACATATTTACACAAAAATCTTACAACAAACTCAAAGTATACCTACAAAGTTTTTGCGATCAATGCAGCAGGAACAAGTGATGCATCAAATGAATTTTCAGCAACACCAAAAGCAAACAATGTTCAGATTAGTCCTATAGGAAAACTGACAATTGATGAAGGTAAACTAGTATCATTTTCAGTAAAATTAGTGGATACTTCTGTAAAGGATGTAATTTTTTCATTAGAGAGGAATCCAGAGGGCTCTAAAATAATATCAAATACAGGAATGTTCATATGGACACCAACAGCATCTGATGGTGGAAAAACATTCGTCTTTGATATTATTGCAAAAAAAGATGGGAATACTGACAAAAAAGAGATCATAATTACAGTTAATGATGTAATAGATTCATCTGAACCAGAATCTGAACCAGAACCAGAAGATGAACCAACAATTTTAGGACTTGCACCATTTGTAGATGAAACAAAAGATCCGCAGAGTTATGTGGACAGATACAATAACGAGAAGGTCTACAAGGATTGGTTTGATAAGACATATCCAGAGTATGAGTCAATTTACCAAGCAGTTGGACTAGAAGAACCATTAGAGATTCCTGCACCATTTGTTGATAAAACAAAAGATCCGCAGAGTTATGTGGACAGATACAATAACGAGAAGGTCTACAAGGATTGGTTTGATAAGACATATCCAGAGTATGAGTCAATTTACCAAGCAGTTGGACTAGAAGAACCAATTATTGATGAACCAAAACCAAAAGAAAAAAAATATGGAATTTGCGGTCCTGGAACAAAACTAATTGATGGTGTATGTACTATAATCAAAAAACCAGTTGTAAAGCCTTGGTGGCAATTCTGGTAATCAAAAGTTAGGTTTTAATCATAATAGCTGTACATATCATACATGGGAAAACTGAGCAGAAATCTTAGAATTTGCGGAGAGTGTGGTATTGCATACACTTCTGTGAGTTTTACTCACTACATTGATCAGTGCCCAATTTGTAAATCTAGAAGATTTGAGGCAGTTCCAATAAGATCCAAAGATGATTAATTCTGTATAGATTTTTTAGAGGAGTAAAATTTTCATTAATTATTGTCTGATGATCCTGAGATTGAAAAGATAAAGCAGAGAAAACTCGAAGAGATGCTCAAGCAGCAAAATCAGCCTAGAATTGAGCCTGGAATTATTGATTTGAATGAGTCTAATTTTGATAGTGTGATATCTTCTGAGAATCCAACACTAGTTGATTTTTGGGCAGAATGGTGCGGTCCATGCAAAATTATGCATCCAGTATTTGAGAGTCTATCAAAAAAATATCCTAAAATAAAATTTGCCAGAGTAAATGTTGATAACAATCAAAATATCTCAATGAGATTTGCAGTACAATCTATTCCAACATTTATCATGTTCAAGGCAGGACAAGTGGTAGATAAGATGATGGGAGCAGTAGGAGCACCTGGAATCCATATGATCTGTAAAAAATATTCTAAATGAGACATTTTTTTGTAGTTCAATTTGAACAACTAAGTGTATTTCTTCAAATTTTTTCTAAAAGAATAGTTGAAAAGGTCAGGAAACATAAAAAATTTGGATAATGAAGCAGAAGCTGATCTTGCCTGTGAGGATGCAATTATTTCAGACAAGCAAAGATTTGGCAGGGTTCGTACTAGTATGATGAAACATTTGCGTTCTCAGTACGGAGAAGACATTGCAAACAGAGTTCTTGCAAGAATTAACAAAAGAGCATCAACTGGTTCATCTGAGATGAAAGAGTCACTAAGCAATGTAAAATTAGAATACGATTTCCAATAACATCACTTTGTTCATTTAAATTCATTTTTTTTCATTTTTTATCATTTGATTTTCTAAAAAATGTTCAAAGTATACAGCATTAAGATTATGATTAAAACCCAGAATAGATATTCAATGAAAACAACATTATCAATCGCTGCAATCGCAATGTTTGCAGTTATTTTGGGAATGAGTGCTCTTGCACCAGCAATGGCTGCAAAAGCGGACAAAATTGATGTTTGTCACTTCTCAGAAGAAGAAATAATTCTAGTTGATCTAGATGGTGATGGCATTCCAGAAACTGAGGAAGTAATTCCAGCAGAATGGAAAGTTATCAATATCAGTGGAAATGCTGAGAAAGCACATGTTGGAAAACATACTGATGGAGAAAACTTTGATGAAAAAATCTCTGATGGTTTCACAGTTGAGGATTGTTTAGCAAGAAATGTAGTTGCTGAACCAGAACCACCAGTTACAGAACCAACAGCATAAAAGATAACATCATTCTTTTTTTCTTTTTTTAATCTAATAACCATAAACTGGTTCTTTTTCTCTTTGAATTCTAACTATTTCATTAAACACTTCTTGTTCTTCAGGGTTTAGCTTGTGCATGAATTTTTTCAAAATTTGTTTTGCTTCATGTGATGGCGGAAAAGTATAGTATACTTCTTCTTCAAAGATTTGTCTTCCTATTGTTACATCTTTAACAGAGCATGCAACCTCATCTCCAGCTTTTGCTGATGTTACAGTTTTCTTGTCTAGTTGCAGTTGGTGAATATAGCCAACCTTTCGTCCTTCGGCATTCATAAATGGAATTTTGTGTCTTAATGTTCCAACATCTATTCTTATTCCAAAGACTGCAGGATTGTTATTTCTGAAAACCATACCTTTTAGAAAAGTAAACTTTGAGATTGGTGTTAGTTCTGAAAATATTGCATCCTCTTCGTTTGCAGTATCTTCTTCAACCCAAGCATTATAGTTATCAATTAAACTGTAGATTACTTTGTCCTCAAAAATTTTGATATGACTAGTCTCTGATTCTTCTCTTGCATCAGGAAGTACCTTGACATTAAATGATAAAATTATTCCAAGATGTCTGTTGTTTTCTTTTATTGCTTTTGCCTCCATAACATCACGACGATTAACGGGCCCAATGTCTGCCTTTGCTACTGGCACTTGGGAGCGTCTTAGCATCTCAACTATTGCCTCAAGTGAGCCTATGGTATCACATTTTAGAATAATTCCATCAGTCTCAGTATCTACAAAAACAGATTTCATTTCAGCTTCGATGAGTTTAGTAAATTTTGCAATCTCCTCATCATTTGATGCAACATAAAGAGTACTACCTGGAAGCACGCCATCAAGCTCAGCTGATGCAATTTTGAGTCCAGCTGCTGCTTCTACTTGTTGAACTGGTTTGAACTTGTCTCGTGGATCACGCATCTCATCAAGTGGTTTTGGCAATAATATGGCCTTTGGTTTAACAACTAGAACAGAATCTCTTTTTGCAACAACTATGCTATTTTCTTTTTTTATTATCCCATCAATTAAGATGATATTTGCAGTAGGTCCTAATCCAACCTCATCATTTACTTCCAATACAATTCCACGTGGCTCTTTCTCATCTTGATCTAGTCTCTTTTTGAGATATTGCTGTGTTAGCCCAACTAAAACACTGAGAAGCTCAGGAATTCCAACTCCAGATCTTGCTGATATTGGAACAATTGCAATTTCAGATTTAAAGTCCTTAACACGATAAAATGCCTCTGATTGATATCCAAGAATAGACAGAGTTCCTACAACATCATAGATCTTTTGATCAAGATCTGCTTGAATAGATGCGTCTTGCTCCTTTATTGCCTGTGAGATGAATTTTGTATCTGATTTTCTCCATCCAGAAATCTGATCACATTTGTTTAGTGCAACAACAAATGGCACTTTTCTGCTCTGTAGAATTTTCAAACTCTCATTTGTTTGGGGTTGGAATCCACGGTTAACATCAACTACAAGAATTGCAATGTCAGCAGCTGATCCGCCTCTTGAACGAAGATTTGTAAAAACTTCGTGTCCTGGAGTATCGATGACTAAAATTCCGGGAACTTTATTTTCTGATTGCTCAAGTTTCTTGTATAAAATCCCACATGTCTCTTTGATTGTTTCAGTTGGAAGAAAACTGGCACCAATGTGCTGCGTAATTCCTCCTGCCTCTCTGCCTTGAACTCCTGTTCCACGAATTTTATCTAATAGTGAAGTTTTTCCAGAGTCTACGTGACCAAGAACTGCCACTATGGGCTGACGAATATGCAAATCAGATCACTCAAATGCTACCCTCGATTCGTGATCAAAACTTTCTTGTGAATCTGATGCATGAATAATGTTTTCACTAAATCCTAATCCAAAGTCGCCTCTAATAGAACCTGGGTCTGCTTCAAATGATTTTGTCGAACCAATCATAATTCTTGTTGTTGCAATTGCATTATTTCCTTCAATAATTGCAGCAACTACAGGTCCTGATGTAATAAATGATGTAAGCTCACCAAAGAATGGTTTGTCTTTGTGCACATCATAGAATTTTTCTGCTTGTGATTGTGTAAATGTAAACATCTTTAGTTTCAGTATTTTGAATCCTTTCTTCTCAAATCTAGTAATTACTTCACCAACTAGGTTTCTAGCTACTGCATCAGGCTTTACAATGAATAAAGTTTTTTCAGTCAATTCTAC
Source organism: Nitrosopumilus sp. (assembly GCF_025698945.1). NCBI lineage: Archaea > Thermoproteati > Nitrososphaerota > Nitrososphaeria > Nitrosopumilales > Nitrosopumilaceae > Nitrosopumilus > Candidatus Nitrosopumilus sp. Next base: position 66,157 of record NZ_JAILWM010000003.1, on the reverse strand, counting down.
TTCTTTCTAATTCCGCCCTTCACGTACTTTTTGGTCCACTTTAGTTTTCTTGGATCACGTTTCAGTTCGAGCATGTTTTTTTTGCATTTAGCAGAACAGAACCAGAGAACAGTTCCGTCATTTTTAGCTAGCATTGTACCAGATCCTTTTGCAACAGGTCTGTCACAGAAATTACAGGGTTTAACTAAAAGACTCATCTATTTCACCTATTTGATCTTCTTTGCTTCTCGCTCAGTTTCTCTCAGCATTAGAATTTCTCCCAATCTAATAGAACCTTTTACATTTCTTGTAAGAATTCTTCCTTTATCTTTTCCAGTAAGAACTTTAACTCTAACTTGAATTACTTCACCAGCAATACCAGTTCTGCCAACAATTTGAATAATTTCAGATTGAATTACTTCTTCAGTAGTAGAACTCATTGATCAGTCTTTCCACCTTTAATTTTAGCAATTGCTGATACAACTTGATCTACAATGTGTTGTGCATCACCAGCATCCAAAATTGCTGCAGCGGCAGAAGTAATATCAATTCCTAATGATTTTCCTAATTCTTGTTTACTTGGAACAAATGCAAATGCGGCTCCTTGCTCTTCACAGAGTATTGGAAGGTGTGCAACTACCTCAGGTGGTTCAACATCTTCAGCAATTACAATTAGTTTACTAGTACCACGTTCAATGGCTTTGGTTGCTTCGTTAGTTCCTTTCTTAACTTTGCCACTGGTAGATGCAACTCTAACAGCCTCTAAGATTGGATTTATGAGGTCTTCTGGCGTCTCAAATTTAACATAATATGCTTTTCCCATACTTCGTCACCCTTAGGGTTCATTCTCCATTCTCTCAATCGTTTAGTTTGGTTTTAAAAGTGTTATCGGGAAATGATTGTCTTTACCTTTTTGAGATATTCGGACATTGATTCATCTAGTTTTTCCTGACTTTCAGATTCAGCATATACTCTAACAATGGGTTCGGTTCCACTGGGTCTAATCATTACCCAGTTTTTTGTATCTATAGAAACTTTGATGCCATCAGTTGTATCAGAGTCTGGAAACTCTTCTTTTAGTGCGGCAATAAGTTGAACAACCTTATCTGCAGGACATTCGACCTTATCTTTTGTTGTAAAAGACGGCGGCAAGCTGGCAACCTCTGCTGAAAGACTTCGCCCAGTTGTTAAGACTTCAAGCATCAATGCCAAGGTCATGCACCCATCTCGTACTTGGTTGTGTTTTCCATACATGAAACCACCATTTTCTTCATATCCAATTAGCGCATCAGTTGGAACCATCTTCCTTGATACCTCAACACTTCCTACCTTGGTGCGAATAACTTTAGATGAAAATTTTTCTGCCAGCATTTCAATGTTGGAACCTGAATTCAAACAAGTAACTACTGTAGAGTTTGGATTTTGTCTTAAGATGTGCTGTGCTAATACAAGAGCAGACTTGTCTCCAGTAAGTATCTCACCTTTTTCATCACAGAAGATACTTCTATCACCATCACCATCAAATGCAATTCCCAAGTTAGCATTATTTTTTTTAACTGCTTTTGATAATTTTGATAAATTTTCTGGTGTTGGCTCTGATCCACGTCCTGGAAAATTACCATCAATCTCTTCGTTAATTAGAAATGTTTCACATTGTAACATGTTACAAAACTCTGGAGCAGTAACAGCTTGTGCACCATTACCTAAATCTAAAACAACTTTGAAATGCTTTGATTCTATCAATGTAGAATCAACTTGAGATGAAATCCCTTTAAGATATGTCTCAATTGCTTGATCTTCTTTTCCTGTAATTCCCCACTTTGTAGGATGTGTTAACCAACTTTTTTTAAAGTAAATATCCTCAATTACCAATTCATCTTCACGTGAAATCTCTACCCCATCTTTTGCAACAGGTTTGATTCCATTGTATTGTGGAGGATTGTGAGATGCTGTAATCATAATTCCACCTGAATATCCAAGTGTCTTTACTGCAAATTCTAAACATGGTGTTGGAACTAGTCCAGCAACATTGCAATCAATTCCAATTGAATTAAGAGCTGATGTTATTACTTTGCAAATTATTGGACTTGAATCTCGTCCATCATATCCAATCAATATCGGTCCTTTTTGAAAATATGTTCCAATAGCTAATGTCATATCATGAATGAATTCTAATGTAAAGTCTTCATCAAATACACCACGAATTCCATTTGTTCCAAAATATTTCGCCACATCATTATGCAATAATAGATAAATTTGTGTTTAATGGCAAGGTCGTTGCGGGAGTCGCCCAGCCTGGTCAAAGGCGTAGGGCTTAGGACCCTATCTCTTAGGAGTTCGTGGGTTCAAATCCCACCTCCCGCACCATTTTGATTTTTCTGTGAATGATTAATAATGAGAAAATCTTCAGCAAACAAAGTCATGAAAAAAACAGTTGTTGGAATTACAGTAGTAGGTAAAGACAGAGAGGGAATCGTAGCTGCATTTACTAACTTTGCATTCTCAAAGGGTGGAAATATTGAGAAAGTAAATCAAAATGTCATTAAAGGACTTTTTGGAATGTATCTAGAAGTATCATTTACAAAATCATTCGATATAAAGAAATTTGATTCAGAGATTCAAAGCTTAGCTAAAAAAGAAAAGATGGATGTAAGTACACATCATGAGACAAATTCGCAGAAAAATATTGCAGTGTTTGTTACAAAAGAGCCACTTTGTCTTCAAACAATACTTGCAAACTCAAAATCACTGAAAGGAAGAATATCAGTAATTGTTGGAACTGAAAAGACGCTAGAGTTATTGGCAAAGAAAGCAAAGATCCCATTTGTTTTAGTTGATGATAAGGACCAGCAAAAAGCAGAAGAGAAAATAATTCAGATCTGCAAAAAGTATGATATTGATTTGATCGCACTAGCTAGATACATGAGAATACTTAGTCCTAACTTTGTTTGGAGATATCCAAATAGAATAATTAACATTCATCCCTCATTGCTTCCGGCATTTCCAGGGGCTTTGGCATATGCACAAGCATATGAGAGAGGAACAAAAATTGTGGGAGTAACATCTCACTATGTAACTGAAAACTTAGACCAAGGACCAATTATTTTTCAGGACTCCTTTAAAGTAGATCCAAATGATACACTAGAGAAAATAAAAACAAAGGGACAGAAGCTTGAAGCAGACACACTAGTCAAAGCAATGAAGATGCATCTTGATAACAAGCTAGAAGTTCGTTGGAGAAAGGTTCACATAAAATCCAAGTGAATCAAATGACAAAAATCCAAGACCAATTTGATCCCATTATAAGAGAATCAATTGTCAAGAAAAAACAAATTGCAATCATTCCTGTCGGCTCAATTGAGCAGCACGGAGCACATCTACCAATTTCAACTGATACAGATATCGTGACTGAAGTCTCAAAAAGACTAGCAGAAAAGAATGGCTACCTACTTTTGCCAACTATTTCGTACGGAGTCTCATATGAGCATGCCCCATATTTTCAATTGAGTATATCAAAATCAACTCTGCAAAAAATTCTAATTGATTTGTGTGAATCATTGTTGAAAAATAATATCAAAACTGTTTTCATAATTAATGGACATCATGGAAATCAAAATGCAATAAAGGATATTGATGTAAAACTTGGAAAATTATCAAAAAACAAACTCAAAGTTTTTCCATTATCTTATTGGCATTTTATGAAAAGAGATTTTGATCATGCAGGATTTGTAGAAACGTCTCTAATGCTTGCAATATCAAAGAATGTCAAAATGAAATTTGCTCAAAAAGGACTAATCACTGATTCTATGTCAAAACAAGAAGTTGCAAAACTAGGAAAACTAGCTAGTAAATCATTTCCAAAAGTAACTAAAAACGGAGTTTGGGGTGATCCAAGAGATGCAACAAAGAGTCAAGGTAATCGATTTTTAGCTGAAATCATTGAAAATCTTGCAAAAAAGTGTCAAACTTGCCTTACTGGGCATAGCTCATAGTTACACCAATGAAATTTTAATATAATCCCTCAATATCAAAGCCAATAAGTGAAATAGATGTCCGTTGATATGGCAGTAAAAGTATTGGATGAGAGTATCAATCAAGTTGTATTGATAAAACTCAAAGGTGGAAAGACCATCAGAGGTAATCTCTTAGGGTTTGACCAACACATGAACCTGCTACTCGATTCTTCAGAGGAGATTCCTACTGAAGGCGATTCTAAAAGCCTTGGATCCATTGTAGTTAGAGGAGACAATGTGGTTATGATATCCCCTCCACCAGCACAGCATTAGGTGATTTGAGATGACTAAAGGCACAACTTCTATGGGTGGTTTTACAAAGAAGAAAGTTCACATCAGATGTAGAAGATGTGGTAAGAACTCACTTCACAAGCGACATCACCAATGTGCAAGTTGTGGATTCCCAGAGGCTAAACGCAGAAAGTATTCCTGGATTAAATGGTATACATAGATGCAAGAAATTGCCCTTATTCTTAGTTCATTAGCCGGCGTTGCTACGGCCGCTGCCGTACGTAAAATGCCACGAGACAAAAATCAATTACTTAGTCTTGGTGCAAGTTCACATATCAAAAGTCAGATAAGTGCACTAAAAATTGAAAAAGATATCCTTACTAAAACAATTACAAGACTATACCAATCAGAATCTGAGTTTTCTAAAATTCAAAAAGACAAATTATTACTGAAATATCAACATCAACTTGGAGTTATCTTGGCTAGATTAGAAAAACTAGAGCAAGCAAGTAAACATCCAGACTTGGGACCAGTTGGAGATGGCTTGATCACTTTGATGGATCAAAAACTATCAAAATTAGATGACAGACTCTACGAGTTATCATCAAAGATTGTAAGCTCTAAACCTCAAACACCAGAAGTTCCAACACCAAAGACACAAGAGAAAGAGATTCCAAAGAAAGAATCAAAACCAATCTCACAATCAATCAAGCAGACATTTTCTTTTGATAAACCAAAAGAATCTGCTGAATCAATCATTATTCCACCAACAAGACACAGAAGATCATTTGAATTTACAACACTAACTAGTTCTTCAAGAATAGAACCCAAATTCCCATTATTTGAAAAAGAAACAAAACAAGAGATTCCAAAGCCTAAAGTTGTGCAAACACAACTAATCGAACCTAAAGAAGAAATTGTCAAAGAAATAATTCAGCCTAAACCAAAAGTGGAAGACAAAATTGAAATCATTCAGTCAGTTAGTCCAAAAACAGTAGAATCAAAACAAACACTTGATACAAAACCTGACATTAACAAAGAAGTTGCAAAGATTACAGAACACAAGGCACTTCCAGAACCAAAACAACAACCAAAGCCAACATCTGCAGATGATGACTTTGACGAAGACTCTGATGATTTAGATAAGATCAAAGGAGACATCATGAGAGTTCTATCAAAGCTAGACCAAGCAGAGGTAGAGTAATTGTCTTATGATGATGCCATTTCGGCATTATCAAGTGATGCACTCAAGTGTGTTAAGAATAATTATATTGTAGGTTTAGGAAGTGGCAGAGCAGCTACTGCTCTTGTAGAATCACTTGGAAAACTAATCAAACTTAAAGATTACAAAATAGTTGGAGTTCCAACATCAATGCAAATAAAATTGATTGCTGAAAAAGTTGGAATACCACTGATTGAAGCTGATCAAGTAAATCACATTGATGTAGTATTTGATGGTGCAGATCAAATTGATTCACAAAAATATGTAATCAAAGGTGGTGGAGGTGCATTGCTTAGAGAGAACATTTTGTTTAGTCTTGCAAAAAAAGTTGTTGTGATGGCAGACAAGACAAAATTTGTAAAAAATTTCACAAGAACAGTTCCAGTAGAAATACATCCACTAGCTAGAAGTTCAGTCATACAATCACTTCAAAAACTTGGTGGAAAACCACAGATAAGATCACTTGATAGAGGATACCCATTCTTTACAGAAAATGGCAACATAATCTTGGATTGTGATTTTGGAGTAATCAAGAATCCCAAGAATCTATCTCATAAAATAAAGCAGACGGCTGGCGTTTTAGAATCTGGTATTTTTCTCAGAAAACCGGATGTCATTTACAAAGCAAAGACTGGCGGTAAATTCGATATAATTTAGCCTCAAGCCATAGTTCTTAGCTGTCTTTCAGTATCACGGATAAAATCCTCATATTTCATTATCATTGTAGTTAGTCTGAATGCGTTCATTTGATCCTCATTGTTTTTTGAACCCAAATACGGCTTTCTTTGCTCCATTAATTTTTGCTGCTCTTCGGTGGCCTTGAGAATATCATTTCTCAGATCATCCCTTGTTGCCATGGGGTATTATACGCGATTTTGAGATTTAAGAATTTCATGTGTGATCGATTTAGGATACCATTTGAAATCGATCTTGTTTGTATCCTTTTTGTAATTTACCTTCTATAGGAATTTTGTTTCCACAGAAACTGCAGCAGTTATTTTTATCCAAATGCCATTCTCTAATGTTAAACCCATAGCGATTAACCACAATCTCATTGCATCCAGAACAGTAAGTGTGCTCCCACTTGTGTCCTGGAACATTTCCCAAGTACACATACTTTAGACCTACATCTTTTGCAACCTGATAATGCTTCTCTAGTGTTTCAACTGGAGTGCTAGGAAACTCCATCATTTTGTAATCTGCATGGAATCTCAAAAAATGAATTGGCATCTCTGGTCCAAACTCATCATAAATGAATTTGGAGAGTTTTTTTGCATGTCCCAAATCATCTCCTACTTGTGGAACAATAAGATCAGTGATCTCTACATGGATCTTTGTCTTGTCTCTAATCTCTAAAAGAGTATCAAAGATTGGTTGTGGATCGGGCACTCCAATGTATTTTCTTGTAAATTCTTTCTCGGCATTTCCTTTAAAGTCTACAGTAATTCCATCTAGGAATTGATTCATCATTGAAACAGATTCAGGAGTATCGTATCCATTTGAGACAAATACATTAAACAATCCTTTTTTTCTTGCAGCCAATCCACAGTCTCTTGCAAATTCAATGAAGATTGATGGTTCATTGTATGTGTAAGCAATTCCATGCGCTCCATATTTTACAGCAGTGTTTGCTACATCTTCAGGAGTCATATCTATTCCTTCAACTTTACGTCTCTGACTAATGTCAGAGTTTTGACAATATCTGCAAAGCCAATTGCATCCAGTTGTTGCAATAGAATAGATTTTACTGCCTGGCCAATAATGAATTAGTGGTTTTTTCTCTATTGGATCAACATGGCCTGAGATTACTTTTCCATAGGCATACAATTGTAATTTACCACCTTCGTTTCCACGAATGCCACACAAACCAATTTGGTTTCTTCCAATTTCGCAGTATCTTGCACATGCAGTACACTTTACCTTATCATTTGGTAATTTCTCATACAATTCTGCTTCTTTGCCAAGAATAGCTGTCAATGTTTTTTATTGCGTTTTAACATATTTAACACGTATGACAAAAACCCAGATTTCAAATTCTGATGGAGTAGAACTAGTCAGAATGGCAAGAAAAGCAGTTACAGAATTTCTTAGAACAAATTCAAAGATTAATGATTCAGAGTTTAATTCTAAATTTGATTTTAGTTCAGGAGTATTTGTAACTATTAACAAAAAAGGTTCACTTAGAGGATGTATCGGTTATCCACTTCCTATCAAGAAATTATCAGAAGGATTAGTTGATGCTGCAATTTCTGCAGCAACAAGAGATACTAGATTTTCGCCGGTAGAGATTGATGAGTTGGATGAGCTTGTCTTTGAGGTGACAGTATTGACTCCTCCAGTAGAGATTAAAGTAGATGATCCAGAGCAGTATCTATCAATAATTAAGATAGGAAAAGATGGATTAATTGTAGAGAACCAATATGCCTCAGGTTTGCTATTGCCACAAGTTCCAACTGAATATGGTTGGAATACTAGAGAATTCCTAGAATACACATGTCAAAAGGCAGGACTTCCAAAAGATGCTTGGAAAGACAAGTCTACAAAAATTTCAAGATTTCAGGGAATTATCTTTAAAGAATAGTTTGTTAAAATTTCATATGAAAATCACATAACAATTTTTTATAAAATGACGGTTTTTGTGTGATTATGATAAGAGAACCAGTAGTAGCAGGTCAATTTTATCCTGAAGAGAAAGATGATCTTGAAAAAATGATAAAATCATGCATTGAAAGCAAGTTCGGTCCTAGCACTACAAAAGTAAAAGAAGAGAAAATTTTTGGAGTGATTGTTCCTCATGCAGGATATGTTTACTCTGGTCCAACTGCATGTCACTCGTTTAAGGCAATATCACCACTAAATCCAGAACTTGCAATAGTAATTGGACCAAATCATTATGGAATTGGAAGAGATGCTGCAATTTCTGCAGATGTCAAATGGTCAACCCCTTTGGGTTTGGTTCCAGTAGATACTGAATTGACAAAACAAGTATCAGAACAGTCAAAATTAATTGAGATTGATTCGTATTCGCATTCACAAGATCATAGTCTAGAAGTACAAATTCCAATGCTTCAATCATTTTTAACTACTGAATTTAAAATTCTTCCAATAATACTGAGAGCACAAGATATGAATACTGCAGAAATAGTTGGAGATGCAGTCTCAGAGATTGCAAAAAATAGAAATGCCATAATTATTGGTTCATCAGACTTTACACACTATGAAAAAAATTCTTTTGCACATAGTCAGGACAAAGCGTTGATTGAGCCAATTTTGAAATTAGATGTTAAAGAATTCTATAAAGTACTCAAAGAAAAGAAAATTACTGCATGTGGATATGGTGCAATTGCATCTACAATGATAGCATGTAAAAAATTAGGAGCTACAAGGGGAGAACTTCTCAGTTATTCAACTAGTGGAGATGTATCTGGAAATAATTCATCAGTTGTTGGATATGCAGCAATAAAATTCGTATAACAAATATTTTTAATGTTGATCAGATGGATTTTCATGTCGTATTGTATTCATAAAATTCTCATGTTCAAGCATTAGAGCAATCATTTGCTGACGTAATTGATCATCATCCATCACTGCATTAAGTAATGGCTCCATCATATCTTGGGACATTAAAGCCATATGGGATGGATTCTTTAACATCTCTCTATGAATTTCACTGGTCATATCTGAATTAATCCAAATCTCATGCATCATATCCATCATTCTCTCTGAGTGTGAAAATACAGTTATTTTAGACATTGAATGCATTTGATATTCTGGACACCAAGAACAACTAGTTTTGTCCATGTTTTGGCACATCTGACAATTCATGACAGAATCGCCTTGATTACCCATTCCTGAGCTCATCATGGGCTGATGAACAGAATTCATCCACATGGAATTTTGTTTTAGCGAAGATTCCATCTGTGAATGATGTTTCATTGTTTGAATCATTTTTTCCCGTAATTCAGGCACACTAGTCATGGGTCCTAGCATATTTTTGAGTAGTTCTGGATTTTCTTTCATATGAATTGTAAAATCATTCATAGTTTGCATCATTAGTGATGGGTTTTTTTGTAGCATATTATGCCAATGGTGCATCAAGCTTTCATTTGATATCATATGATCCATTAATTGATTCATCATGTCTGGACGTTTACTCATTAGAGATAAATCAAATTTTGTATACCCACGATCAATTAGTTTTTCATAGGTATAAGGCAACACACATGCAGGAGTTCCATCATTTTTTTGCAGTAAAATATGTCCTTGATTACATTTTAGTAAATCAAGATCTGAAAATTTTTTCCATTGTTGATGTATAGACATTTCTTGTGCAAATGTATCTTCAAAAATAGTGAAAAGTGAAAATAATGCTAAACTTGTTAGTAGTAAAATTAACAAAATCTGCAATACAAGTAATTGAATTTTTTCTCATAAAAAGGAATCGTATAATTTCAAAAATAATTAATTTATTTTGAAAACAGGTTGATATTTCTCTCAACTAGTTTTCCATGACCAAGTTTACCAATCACTTCAAAGTCTTCAGCCACTATTTCTCCCCTAACAATTGTTTTAACGGGCCAGCCTTTGAGATTTCTTCCTTCATAAACAATATAATCGGAGAATCCACCAAACAATTCTGATGTAACAGTTTTTTCTTTTTTCAAATCAATCATTGTAATATCAGCATCAGAGTTTTTTTCTAGTGTTCCTTTTTGCGGATACATTCCAAATATTTGAGATGCGTTGCAACTAGTAAAATTTACAAATTGTTCTAGTGTTATTTTATTTTGATTTACTCCATCATTGAGTAGAATTGGTAAAACGGTTCCAATTCCTGGAAAGCCGGCTAGTGCACCCCAAACATTTTCACCTCCTAACTTGAGTTTAAGCTGATTGGCCACATGATCTGTGCCTATAGTATCTATTAGATTATTTGACAATGCATTCCAGACTGCCTGCCTGTCTCTTTCTGTTCGAATTGGAGGCATGACTTTGGCAAGATATCCCTCCTGCTTCTCATAAGATAGTGTAAGATAATGAGGACAGGTTTCTACAAAAATTTTTGTTCCAAGAATTTTTTCTTCTTCAATCTGTTTTAAGGCACGCTCTGATCCAACATGTACAAAGTAAATTACGCAATCATAATCACGTCCAAACTTACATACTGTCTTTATTGCTTTAGCTTCAAATTCAGGAGAACGACTTTCAGACCAGGCAGACAAACCATCTTGATTTTTCTCCTTTGCAGTTTTGATTCCACATCCACAGGATTCATAGTCTTCTGCATGTACAAGTACTGGACATCCAAGTAAAGCTGCGTTCTTTACTGTTTGCTCTACTATGTCATTAGTTACATTAACATTTGCTTCAACAAGAGCAGGAGAGTTCGGGGGCATGTCCATATATACATGTCCAACTTCACCTCCAAGATTCATGTAAATTTTGAATGATGTAATTGAATTTTCTATACAGTAATTCATTTCACTAATTTGTTCTGGTGTAAAAATAGATGCATGAATTGTATAATCAACATAATGATTTTGAGCTGAAGATTCTAATTGTTCTTGTAATGATTTCGTAAATGGATCTTTTAATCGAAGCATCCTCATCATTGTTGTGATTCCTCCAATTGCTGCTGCATGTGATTCTGTTTTTGCTGCTTCATTAATTGGAGAATAAACTCCATAGTGAACATGAGTATCTATAGGACCTGGAATTGAAACTAATCCACGACCATTAATTTTGTGATCACAAGATGGAACATCGCTAGAAAACCCTACAATTTGTCCTTCATCAATTAGAATATTTTTCTCAACCATTCCTTGTGGTAGAACAACATGGGAATCAGTAATCACAGTATCATACGTCATCACGAAATTACATAGTTTGCAGTCTATTATGCGTTGAGAAAATGAATAAAAACACAACCAATCAGGTAATTCAAGGGCCGGTGGTTTAGGGGTATAATGCCTCGTTCGCAACGAGGATGTCGGGGGTTCGATTCCCCCCCGGTCCATCTTTCCCAGAAACTATTATACATAAATAAAAAAATACCATTGTCATGGAAGTTTTTGACGGTAAAAAAGCCGCACAGGAATACATGTCAAAGCACACACTAGCATTTTCTACACCAGAGCTTACTCTAATGAGATTTGCATTTTGGTTAGGAGATTCTGTTCCAGATCCAAAAAATGAGGGAAAAGGAATCCCAAGAATGATGACCTTTTTGACAGAACAAGACTTTGAGCCAGTCTTAATTGATGATGACAAATACGAACCATCAGGTGCAGTTAGAGCATCTGCACCATATGGAAATGCATACAAGGAAGTAAAGTCAGACGGAAAGTTTTGCTCAGAATGCGGAACCAGTCTTTCAGCAACTGCAAAGTTCTGTCCTGAATGTGGCACCACACAAGAATAGTTTTCATTTAATCAGGGTTAAATACAAAAAATTCCTATTGAATGTATGTCATTTAGAAATTGTGCACATTGTGGTAGGGAATTTGAAGATGTGTTTAACAGAAGAATTTGCTCTGATAAATGCTCATTAGAAATTTCTTAAATTTTATAATGCTTTAGCTCCACACTTTGTGCAAAACTTTGCATTAGCTCTTAATTCTGCACCACATGAAGAACATCCGTTTTCAGATTGTGGTGAAACTCTTTGTCTTGGCATTAAAGATGGATCAGGTGATGGTAAAGTTCCAACATCCCCAAATGCTTCTTTAGCTGAAACAATTCCAGGGGGTCCCCCAACAGGGTTTTCTGCAGAACCAGCTCTTGGCATTCCTGCCATTCCTCCTGCCATCATTCCAGGATTTCCCATACCAGGCATCAATCCAGGAGACTGTGTACCTCCAGAACCTTTTCCTATAGATTTTTTTAATTCAAACATTACTTTGATAGCTAGAAATTCTAATGCAGAGTATGCAACTACATAATCACCTAACTTTTGGAAGAATTCTTTATCACTTAGTTGACCTTTTTTGTACATGTTATTGGTATCAAGAAAGGATTCATAGTATCCTTGGGATTCATCAAACAAACTCTGAAGTTTGTCAAAGAGCATGTTAAGTGTGTCTACTTCACCAAATGACATGTGATAGCTTAATCTTTTGGAATATTAATTACTTTAGGATCAAAAAAGAAGGAAAACGTGTTTGAGTTTATGCAAGTGCTCTATCAATCATATTTTTGTATGATTCTTTTGAAGCAGCACCTACTTGTTGGCTAACTATCTCGCCTTTGTTAAGGAGGATTAAGGTTGGAATACTAAATACATTGTATTTTGATGCCAATTCATTGGCCTCATCAACATTAACCTTGACAAATTTTACTTTGCCTTCATAGTCACTTGCCAATTCTTCAACTACAGGACCTACCATTCTACATGGACCACACCATTCGGCCCAAAAGTCTACAAATACAGGAATGTCAGAATTTATCACGTCGACTTCCCAAGACTTTGCATCTGAAACTTGTGTTATTCCCATTGTAATGTTATTTTATCATCCGTACCTAAAAACGTTCACCAGAATTAGCACCCTAGTTTTTGTGGGAAAAATAATTTTGATATATACTTAAATGACGTTTTCTCAAATCTCAGATATGAGTTCAGAACTTAGACTAAAAAAATTACGAGGTTCTGGTGGCTATGTAATGGCCAGTGTAACTGATGAGCAACAGATGAAGGGAAACCTAGGAGGCCCTGATCTGTTTTTAGCGCCAATTGGCAGATTAACTGATGATAAAATTTCAAAGCATTTTTGCAATACTTGTGAAAAAGAGTTTGAGGGTTCTCCAAAGATAGAATTTGAGAATCCAAATGAAGAAGTTGCAGAAAATCTTATTCTTGCAGAAAAAGGACAATACATCTGTAATTCATGTAATTCAACAATAGCAGAATACAGGGAATTCAAAAAACAAGATGAAGCAGGTGATGTTGGAAGTGCAAAACCATTAGACCCTGCTGTACAAACTGCACCAGAACAAGTAGCACCTCCACAAGCAACACCTGAAACACCAAAAGAAGAGACAGCCCAACCAAGTACTACAACTTCAGTTAGTTCTATTGAAGGAAGAACAGTATTTGATGAGAATGCAAACAAGATTGGAATTGCAAAACAAGTTGGAATTGATTCAACACAATCAATGGTTTTAGTTATCACTAAAAATGATGGAACAGAAGGAAGTATTCCTTGGAGTAATATCAAAAAAGTTGGCGAAGTTATCCTATTAGGAAATCCTGAAACTACAGTTGAACAAAATCAACCAGGAAAATGCTCTAATTGTGGGTTTGGAAACAAAGTAGGCTCTAAATTCTGCGAAGAATGTGGATCCAAGCTCTAATAGCTAGCAAATTTAATCAATGACACTATAGGCGATTATGTAATTGGCAAAAAAATCCATCTCCAAAGGCGTCATCAAAGATATCATAATTGTCGGTGTAGGAGTACTAGTAATTTGGATTGGTTTGCAGGTAGCATTTGGAACTCAAAATCCTTTCTATGTGGTTGCAAGTGGAAGTATGATTCCAGTTTTACAAGTTTATGATGTTTTGATAGTATCAGGCCATGTGACTTTTGAGGAAATTGATGTGGGAGATATCATTGTATTTAATCGACCCTCAGATCATGACAGAGTAATAGTTCACAGAGTTGCCTCGATTCTAAATGAGGATCCTAAAACAATTAGAACAAAAGGTGATGCAAATCCAGCATCAATTCCAGGAACTGACTTTCCAATTACTCAAGAAGAATACATTGGGAAAGTAGCCTATACTATTCCACAAATTGGATATGTCACTCAATTGCTAAAGCCACCAATCAACTATGTCATAATTGCAATTGTAATTGGAATAATGGTAGTAAAACAGATGGCAAAGAGAAAAAACGAGAAAGTACTTTCACTATCGGATCCACTTGAAAAAGACAATCCAGATACAATTGAAGAGTTGTCAGATATTTCCAAAGTAGAAAAAGACTTGGAGTATTCAGAGAATTTAGGAAAATTAGATATTGATGAATCTGAAAACAAACATGAAGAATCAGATATGTCAACAGATAATGACAAAAGTAAATTCAGTTAAATTCAGGCAAGCAGGTTCACATATGCTCTTTTTATAAAAGCAATAGATCGTCCTACTTGCTTGGTAGTATAATTACATCTTTTTTCCTAAAAAAGCATTCTCAGAAATTATCAGTTCTATCAGTAGAATAACTTAAGAATTGGATAAAAATAATCCATGCGTGAAATATTTTGCAATGCTTTCTATGGTATTACTAGTTAGTACTGTATATGCACAAACACCATTTAGAGACATGGCAGGACTTACACAAAATGGAATAGAGTGGTGTGAAGAAAACTATCAACTATATTATTTCATGGGAAATGATTTCTTTGAGCATCACAAGCATTCAATTGAATCAAGATTGTGTGGTAATTTGTATAACGACGAAATTTGGTTATATGATGGTCCTGACAGATATCAAAAACTAATTGAGCAAAGCAGAGTATACTATAATTTAGAGATTCAAGAAAGTATGGATGAATCAAAACAAGGAATAATTGATCCTAAATCAGTTAACATTAAAGAGATTCCACAAGTGATTGAACAGCAGAAAATCGAGGCACAACAAAAGGAACAAGAAAAATTTAACGAAGAAACAGAATCAGAAATTGTCGAAGTTGAAAATATTCAAGTGAACATAAACCAAAATGATGAAGGCGGAGGTTGTCTAATTGCAACTGCAACATATGGCTCTGAGATGGCACCACAAGTACAACTCCTCAGAGAAATCAGGGACAATCAATTAATGAATACAGAATCTGGAGCTTCATTTATGAGCGGCTTTAACCAATTGTATTATTCATTCTCACCATACATTGCAGATTTGGAGCGAGAAAATCCAGCATTCAAGGAAATGGTAAAGATTGGAATCACACCAATGCTATCATCACTATCAATAATGTCACTTGCCGATTCAGAATTTGAAATTGTATCATTAGGAATTGGAGTAATACTGCTCAACATTGGAATGTACGGTATAGCACCAGCTATGCTAATCTATCAAATAAAAAATAAAAGAAAAGATAGGATTAACCGCGATTAGCAGTTACTTCTCCACATAGAGCTGGTGTATAAGGATCAGTTGGATCAAGTAGAGAACAAGAAGTAATTCCAGTTTCAACTACATCGATTTGACCATTGTTTTTCTCAAAAACAAGTAACTCAGTCCATGCTTTGTTGTTTGTAGAGTCTCTCTCTATGAATGTGCCATCAGGATTTACATTGTGTACCAGATAGTATATTCCTGGAGTAATTCCTGTGATATCAACTTGATTTCCTGGAGTTGATTGGTGATATTGATCAGCCCAACCTGCTTGTACTCCTTGGAGACTAACTGTACAGTCCCAAAATATTCTATCGGCAGTGTTGGTATTTTCAATCATATTGTATACATCTTCAATACAGAATGTAACTTTGTTTGAATCACCAACAAGTGGTCCATCTGGAGAACCTTGATGAACACTAAATTCAGTTACATCAGCAATGTGCCAATGATTGTGTTCCTCATGGAATTCAAATATGCTTACAACTTGTTCGTATACAATATTTCCATCAGCATCAAGTAATTGTTGTGTAGCAATTACATCATCATCAGGATTTGTTGGAAAAGTTGGTGCCATCTGCCAGTGACCTTCTCCGGTATTTGCAATACCATTGGTAAATCTAAGCGTATCAGATTGTTGCTTATGAACAACTTGAACTCCATCTGGAACAACTGCCTGCAATTCAGGAAGCAGTGCCTCGCTTGGAATTTGATTTGGTTTTGCTGCAGATACTGTCATAGGAACAGTAATCATCAATCCAATTGCGATCAGCAAGGGAATCAAAGTTGTCATTCGGAAGATTTTCTTTGATGTCGTCATTGTTTAAAACAAATTTTTTTATTACTTAAAAGCCTGTTAGTTAGAAAAATAACAGTCACTTTGAAAAAGTACTAATCAAAATCGAACAGATAACAAAATTAAAACTTATTCTATGATTATAGAACAGAATCTTTGGTTTTGAATACTCGTTTAAAATATTCAGATGGCTCTTTTGGCTCTTCCACATCATTTGTAATACCAGCTAAATGTTTTGCAAGATTTTTTTTGTAACCGACCTGCATTTGTCGCTGAATCTGAATTCTTTGTGCTTGTGGTGAGCCTGCACCATGCATAGATTCAGTAAGATATCCTACAGCATTTCTTCCAAGAGTCATATTTTCAATTAATCTCAATATTCTCATTCTATTTTCAACATCTGCTCCCTTTCTTCCTGCCAAGTATTTTTTGAGTAATGGACCAGCAACTGGATGTCTAAAGTCCTTCTCAGATGGCAAAGTAACTACTAGACCACCTGCAATGTCTTGTGCAAGTCGGCTAATCTCATATGGGAATCTTGTTACATTGTGTTTACATACTTGTGCTAGCATGTCATCATTTAGATATACACCTGACTTCATTTTTTGTCCCTGATGCGATGATGCAATTCCTGCTGCAAATATTGTTTCATTAAGATGAGTCATTTCAATAATTTTGTCTTTAATGTGAGAGACTTTTGGAACACCATTGTAATCAGCAATTGTTGCTGCTGCACCAATTAGTACATCTCCAAGACCAGTTTTGCAAACGTAGCTGCGTCGGTGATAGCAAGTAAATCTCTCAATTAACATAGATGCAAATTCAAATTCTCCATGCATGAAAACTTTGTCCCATGGAATAAACACTCTATCTAGAATCATCAATGCTTCTTGTCCACCATACTTTTCATTTCCAACATCGATGTTTCCTTCTTCCATACTTCGTGTGTCACAAGATTGTCTTCCATAGATGTAAGTAACTCCTGGTGCATCAGCTGGAATTGCTCCAACTACTGCCCAATCTTTATCGTTTTCAGTTAGTCTAACTGTTGGCATTAAAATAATCCAGTGTGAGTTGATACAACCAGTTTGGTGCGCCTTTGCACCAGATACA
Source organism: Nitrosopumilus sp. (assembly GCF_025698945.1). Taxonomy (NCBI): domain Archaea; kingdom Thermoproteati; phylum Nitrososphaerota; class Nitrososphaeria; order Nitrosopumilales; family Nitrosopumilaceae; genus Nitrosopumilus; species Candidatus Nitrosopumilus sp. The sequence goes on along the minus strand of NZ_JAILWM010000003.1, from coordinate 48,691 downwards.
TAGATTCCTTTTTCGTCTCTGTCAACTATTCTAGTAAACAAATCAGGATCGTCTTGTTCTGCGGGTCCTTTGCTTCTGTCTCCTTTTGGATCAGTCATGGCACCACCGATTACAAGATTTTCTTTTTGAACCATCTTTACAAATTCTAAGAATCGTTTATGATAATCAGTTCCATGTTTCTCATCAATCTCAAAAGTAGTTGAATGCAATGAATTGAGTGCATCCATTCCAACACATCTCTGGAAACATGTACCAGTATTTTGTCCTAGTTTTCTCTGCATCTTATTTTGCATTACTAAGTCCTGTGCACTCTCTGCAATGTGCAAAAATCGGTTAACTCTAAGTCCAGTAAGTGATGAATCAGCAGAAGCCAATTCTTCTTCGCGCATTGCAAGATCATAAGTTTCTGCAACTGCGTTAATTGATGGTCTAATCATAGGATGATCGACTGGCTCTTTTACTAATTCTCCAAACAAGTAAACTTTGAGATCACGTCCTCTCAAGCTCTCAATGTAATCTTCCCCTGATCTAATTGTCTTTAAGACATTAGCCATGTAACTTTATCCACCTTTCTCGGGTATAAATATTCTAAATTAGGAACAAGGAAAAAATTAGGTTTATTCGCAATTAAAGGCCAATTCTGACATCTAAAATGCGACAGCCCTTTCCTTTTTCCATGACTAGTACAGGATTCATGTCAAGTTCCTTGATCTCTTTAAAGTCGGTAACTAGTTGTGATAGTCTTTGAATGCATTCAGAAAGTTTTGCAATATCTGAAGGCTTTTCTCCTCTAACTCCTTGAAGTAGTTTTTGTGTTTTAATTGAGGCTATCATATCATCAGCTTCTAGATTAGTTACAGGTGCAAGCTTGAATGTAACATCTTTGAGAACTTCAACATAGATTCCCCCCATTCCAAGCATGATGACGGGACCAAATCCAGGTTCAAGTTTTGAGCCTATGATTAGTTCTTTTCCTCCTTTTACCATCTCTACAATTAGTACACCTTTGATCTCGGCTTTCTTGTTGTAATTTTTTGCATTTTTGATTATTGTTTTGAATGCATCTCTTACTTCAGAATCATTTGTCAAGTTAACTTTGACACCGCCTGCATCAGATTTGTGGATGATTTGCGGTGATGCAATCTTCATTACAACAGGATATCCAATCTTCTTTGCAATTTTGACTGCTTCATCTTCTGTTTTAGCTAATGCACTTGTTGGTAATGGTAACCCATATGCTTTGAGAACCTCTTGTCCTTCTTCTTCTAGAAGATTTGGTCTCTTTTCTTTTTTTACTTTATCAAAAATTTTCTTTGCCTTTGCTTTGTTTACTTTGAATTTTGTAATTTTTCCATCAGGGGCTTTAATCCAATTAGAAAATCTAATCATAGAGGCAAGAGTTCTGATTGCACCTTCTGCATATGTATAGTATGGAATGTTCCCTTCTGCTAAAATTTCCCTATTTGTAATTCCCTCATCTAGTCCCATCAGACTTGCAAGCATTGTCTTTTTGTATTTTTTTGACATCTCAACAATTACTTCTGCTAGTTTGTCATAGTTCAGGGTTCCAGAAGGAGTACACATTGAGATTACAGAGCCAACTTTTGGGTGTTTTAGTACTCTATCAAGTACGTTATGGAATCGATTAAAATCAGCATCTCCTACAATATCAACAGGATTTCTAGAGCTTCCCCAAGGTGGAATCACCTCATCAATTTTTTTCCTAATACTTGTAATATCAGCCATCTTTATCTTCATCTTAGAGCATGCATCAGTTGAAATAATTGCAGGACCGCCTGCATTTGAAACAATTACAAGATCACCAGTTGATGGTAGTGGTTGTTTTGAAAATGCTGTAGCATAATCAAATAATTCTTCCATAGTATCAACACGTATTGCACCTGATTGCTTTAGTAGGGCATCGTAGATTTCATCTGAGCCCATCAGGGCACCAGTATGAGACATTGCAGCCTTTGCACCTTCTGGACTTCTTCCGGATTTTAATACAAGTATTGGTTTTTTGAGTTTTTTAGTAATATTTTTGCAAACTTTGAGGAATTCTTGTCCATCCCCCATGTCTTCTAGATACATTACAATAACTCTTGTTTGCTTGTGATTTGCAAGAACTTTTAGAATATCAACTTCGCTCATTACAGCTTTGTTTCCAAGACTTACAACTGCAGAGAATCCAATTCCCTGAGCACTTGCATCCTCAACTAATGCTGCACAAATTGCACCGCTTTGTGATACAAGTGCAATCTTTCCAGATTTTGGTGTAACTTTAAGAAAAGTAGAATTCATCATTGTCTTTGGATCAAGATTCATGACTCCAAGACAGTTTGGGCCAATGATTTGGATTTTGTATTTTTTTGCAATATCTTTAATTTCTTGTTCACGTTTAGCTCCTTCTTCATCAACTTCTTTGAATCCTGCTGTAATGATTACAACACCTTTGATCTTTTTCTTTCCACATTCTTCTAGAACTGGTGCAACTAGAGTGTTTTTAATAACAATCACAGCAAGATCAATTGGTTTAGGAACATCCAAGACACTCTTGTATGCTTTTTTGTAAAATACAATATCACGTGATGGACTAATTGGATAAACAGTTCCTTTGAATCCATTCATAATGTTTGATGTAATAGTAGCTCCAACACTTCCACGTTTGTCAGATGCACCGATAACTGCAATTGATTTTGGCGATAAAATTACAGATTCAGCCATAGTTATGTTGGATCAAAGGAATTTGTATAATAAAGTTATTCATAGAAATTTCTGATCTCTATTTTTCTAGCTTCCCAGCATTTTCCCTGCAAGATTATCTTTTCTTGGAACCCAAACAATTGAAAGGTTTGAAATTTTACCCATAATTGACCAAGCTTCACGTGCCAAGTCACGAAGTTGTTCATTATTAATTGCAAATTCATGATTAAGTTGGTTTACAGTATTTTTTGAATCACTGTAAATGGTAATCTCTTCAGAAGAATTTGCAAACTTGTTTAGTGCAGAAATAATTGCCATGTATTCTGCTTGATTGTTTGTTATCTCAGGTTTTTTTTTATAAAATGATTCACCAGTCTCTTTAACAAAGTAACCAAATCCACCACCAGGGCCTCCAGAGCCATCAACATAAACACTAATTCCCATCTTTGTACAGCCTCGTTATCTTAACAATAAAATTCACTACTAACATGTAAATGATTGTAGATAATCCTTGTGATACAATTGATGCCAGGTATGGATCGTAGTTGATTGTTAAAAAATAATATTGCAGAATCCATCTTACTGCAGTATATACTATTTCTGCAATTCCAAGTGATGTAATTAATTTTTTAAGATCATGTTTTAGTTTAGCTGAGTCAATTCCACCTGATTCAAGTCGATATTTCTTTCTATTATCAAGATAGAATAATCCACTAAACACAGAAAAGTAAATCACATAATCAACAATTGTAGTATAAGTTGTGTTAAGATAGGCTGCCTGCTCAGCTAGAAGCTGTGCAATAACTGCTGAAATTGTAATTGATGCAGCAAATGCAATTAGAATATTTTTATTTAATCTCAAATATTCTTGAAGCACATCAGAAAATTATTGTTGTTCCAAATAAACTAAGATTAGTCCAATGTAATCTTTAGGAATATCAACAAACCTGCAAGTTCTGCAATTCCAACTCCCAACATATATGGGAAAATTTCATGTGAGAATATCTCTTCCATAGAAAAGTAAGCAAATGCGCCAATGACATTATGCAAAAACAGCATTGCTGCCACTACAATCATGCCCAATGGAAGTTGTGCTCTAGTTTTGCCATACATTTTGCCAAAAATGCAAATTAAAATTCCAAGAATTCCCATATTTGCAATAGATACAATAGACAAAATTAGTGAAGTAGACTCCATTTAGACAAAAACACCTCTTGAGCTTTTATTTACTTTTATCCAATTTTTCTTCAATTTCTTCTAATGTCTCCATGTTTACCTCAAGATATGTAGAGATAAAGTACATTACACCATACTTTTCTCCAACTCTAGTAATCAAATTATTTTTTTCTAATACTTTGATGTGATGTTGAATTGCCTTGTAATCAAGACCAATATCATTTGCTAATTGATTAGTATTTTTTGGGTTTTGCTTTAATTCAGAGATAATCTTTAATCGATTTAATCCTCCACGTGAACCTGCAAAAACAAACCAAAGCAGTCTTTTTGCATCAGGATCATTTGCCATGAGTAATGAAAATTGTTCTCATTTACTCCTAAAAGGTATTTTGTGTGTAGATAAAAATAGAAAGTATAAAAAACAAATCAAACCATTTTCATTGAATTAAAATGATGTTAAACTATGATGCACCGCTGTATAGACCACCATCAGAAGCTAGATCACTGATTTTCCAAGTTACTCTTGGTTGCTCATTTAATGAGTGCTCTTTTTGTGACATGTACAGATCCAAAGAATACTCTGAGAGACCATGGGAACAAGTAAAAGAAGAGATTGACATGATGGCAAAATATCTCCCAGAAACTAGACGAGTATTTCTTGCAGACGGTGATGCATTAAATCTCGATGCAGAATATATGATTAAAATTGTAAAGTATATTAGAGAAAAATTTGCAAATATTGAGCGAATTTCTTGCTATGCAATGCCAATGAACATTCTAAAGAAGACACCTGAAGAACTTAAAAAAATGAATGAGGCTGGATTAGACATGTTCTATTTGGGAATAGAGAGTGGTTCAGATATTGTTCTAAAAAAAGTCACAAAGGGTGCACTAGCTAAAACTATCATAAAGTCAGTCAACAAAGCAAAGGATGCAGGATATATCATGTCATGCATGGTAATTTTGGGACTTGGAGGAAAAAAATATTCAAAAGAGCACATCAAGGGCACAGCTGAAGTGATCAGTGCATGCTCACCAAATTATGTGGGAGCATTAACGCTGTATCTGGAAAATGGAATAAAACAAGAGTTTTTGGAGAAATACCAAGGAGAGTTTGTTAGAATTGATGATGATGAATCACTAGAAGAGTTACGCGAATTAATCAATCAAATAGACACAAAAGAAGAAATTATCTTTAGGGCAAACCATGGCTCTAATGCATACACAATCAAAGGAACTTTTCCTCAAGATAAACAAGAGATGTTAGACAAAATAGATTGGATGAAGCAGCATCCAGAAATTATGCGACCACAGGGACTACGTGGATTCTAAGTTATCCTGATCTAAATAAACAACTTTGAAAATTCTAACTGAGTAATCTCCTTCAAAGATTTTAGTGGTTTTTTCATTATCAGCATTTAGAACTCTGAACTTGTATTCATAGTCACCATCCTCGGCAACATTGGTTTGAGCAAAGTGAACTGCTAAATCATCTTGGAAGATTTGAATTATTACCGGATATCCTGCTACATGATTTGCAACGTTTCCTTCAACAAATCCCCATGGAAGAGTGTTTGATGGAGAAGCATGAAAGAAAATAGTCGATTTTTCAAGTGCTATCATGTCATTTAATGGATAGATTTCGGTTTGTGGCTCATGAGTGTGCCCATTGATCATTACTTGCCCAATATGTGGATGTGCATATGCAAAACCAACTGAAAGAGATAGAAGAATACTAACTGTCAATAAACTTGAAAACAAAACAAACTTGCTCATATCACAAGAATTCGCTGGAGTAATTTAAGAATTTAGTAGTTTAAAGATTATCAATTACTGGTTTAAGGTTTTCTGGCAATTCAGGCAGCTCAGTATGGCTTTCATTGTTTTGGAGGATTTCAGGGCCAATACGTCGAACCTTTTGTGTTCCAATTAAGGTGTCAATACTTTGATGAATGTCTTTTTCTGACAAAATAGATTGTAATTTCTCAATTAGTTCCTCTTCTTTTTCATATTTTTTAATACCATATTGAACAATTACCATTTTTTCATTCATCGAATAATCCGTCATTTGAGAATACAGATTTTTGCAGAGTAAAAAACATTACCTGTTATGGAAAAGTTTCTTTTCAAGTTCTTCAAGTTTTGGAATACCTGTAAACTCTAATTTCTCATTAATCACCAATCCAGGCGCTGTAAATATAGGATATTTTTCTAGAAATTCTGGTTTTTCTGTAACATCAATTAATTCAAAAGACACTCCAAGTTTTTTTAACATTTTTTCTAAAACATTGCAATTAGAACATCCAGGAGTGGTCAGAACTTGTACTTTCATTTCTCTGAAAATTGTTCCGGATTCTTCTCAAAGGCCCATCTACATGAGGCACAACAGAAACGATATTCCTTACCATCATGTATTAACGATTCTCCTTTCTCTCCTACATCCATTCCACAAACAGGATCCTTCATGATGTAATCTTTCTCCGTTTAGTAAAATACCATACTATTGGGAATATAATTAATGCTCCAAATAATATTGGAACAAACTCTTCGGATATCCAAATTTTATAATCATGAGTATGCTGACTTATATGAAATTCAGGTGGAAGCGAAGTCATGGATACTAGATTGTTCCATGCAATGTGTATCATGGTACTCTCATACCATTCATGACCTCCAGGAATTCCTTGAATAATTAAAAATGCACCTAAAATTATTAGCATCCAACCAGTAATTTTTTCAATGTTTTCTCTATTTGTGGTTATTACTTTTGTGTAATTTATTCCAAGAATTGCAAGAACTGATAGTAAAATTAGTGGAATTGCTCTTCCCACACCATGGACTGCACCAAGACTTGCTCCAATTTCTATACTACCAGTACTTGCAACATAAATTAAAAGCCAATAAAACATTGGGTTTGGACATCCAACTCCAGCATTACCTAAAAGCAGTCCCATGAAAAATGATTTTGAATAGTCTCCGCGATTCTGAATAAATTTTGGAGTACCAGAATATGTTGGCAGTTTTAATTCAAAGATTTTCAACTGTGATAATCCAAAAATAAAAGCTGCAATACCTGCAATCAAAAACATGTAAATTGAAATTTGATCTAGATTTGTAGATTCGCCTAATGCGCCAATTCCTATACCATAAAGTGCAATAGTAATTGTCAATCCTGCTCCAAACAATAATGCCATTGAAAGGCCCTTCTTTCCTCCTTTTCCCATACTAAGTGGAATTATGATAAAGACTAGAGGAAGTGTACATGGTAGAATAATCATAGATAGCCCAGCAAGATATGCTATAATCAACCAAGAAGGATACGATAATTCATGACCTGCGCCAATAGCAATTTCATTAGTGGCATAAAATATTCCACCAATAAAGATTAGTGAAAACATTACAAATAGAGCAAAAATTAGTAATTTTTTTGGTGCTAGTTGTACTGACATGTCAATAATGGCGGTATCAAATATTTAATCCGAGATCAAATAGAAATTTTAGACAGTTACTATTGATTTTCATAGTAAAGTTTGATTACTTGATCAACTACAACTTTAGTTTCGGCATCTTTTGCAGTACTGACTAGAAGTAAAAAATCATCACCTAGATAAAATGAGAATCGTTTGATGTTTTCATAATCAGATAACGTGTAGATTGTTTTTCCAAGATATTTCGCCATCTCTTTTCTTGATTTCCAATCAAGAATTGATTGATTAACCAATTGATTCTCTGCATGATCAGAGAGCATACTTTTTACACCATCTCTCATTCCACCAGCTACCTTTTCAGCCCATTCATCATAGACTGCTGCAAATCTAATCTTAGGATCCTTTGCTAGAATCTCAGAGCAGAACTTTTCATAGTCCATTAGGAATTACTAAATTTCAAAGTAATTAGAGTTTTATTTTTCAGATTATCAGTATTTAGGAATAAAATTACTCTTTTAGCTTGCTTTCCAAAAACACATCAGAGCCATACCAGCAATATCTGAAATAATCCAAACACCATTCATGAAACATTGAATCATCAGAGTAAAACATCTCACTAAGATCTGCTTCACCATCAGTGTTTGGAAACATGATGCAAACTTCTTTTTCATTCATCACTAGCATTGTTTGAACATTTTTTGCCATCTTTCTCTCAATTAATCCCTTCTCCACAAGTTTATCATATCCAAGTTTTTTTAACAAAGCCTTTCTTCCTTTTGGAACAATAGATGATTCAGAGAAAATGTAATTGAATTTGATTCCCTTTTTTACTTGTTTTACAAGAGGTTCAATCAAGTCAAGTGGAACTTCAGCTAGTATCTCATAGATGTATTCCTTGGAGTTTTTGTAGACAGTCTTCCACTGTTCTAGAACTTTTGAGAATCCTTTGATGTGTTGATTAACTGCAAGTTGACCACAACGCATCTGAAATTTCTGAGGAACGTCTCCAAAGTTATGCTCTTCAAAGTATTTTCTGTTCTGCAACAAAAATACTAGCGATGGAACTTGTGTGCAAACAGTTTGTCCAAAGGTAGTCAGAGAATAGGTACCATTAACATTCTTTTTTATCAATCCACTCTCTTCTAATCTAACAAAATTTCTATGAACTTCTTGTTTTGTTGCCTTGATCTCTTTTGCAAAAGCAGTTGGTGTCAGATTTTTGCTTAAGAGTCCAAATAGAATGTTTAATCTTTGAGGGCTTGCAAGCTCCAAAACATAATCTGCAGTCTCATCAATTAAGTCTGTCAACAAGATGTACCGGTGGTTTTTACTAAAAAACTAGTGGAAAATAAGCTAAAACTAAGAAATCACTAGGCTATGCTCATCTTTGGCTTGTCATATGCACACAATGAGTGAATTTGAACCTCAGTCTGTGTTTGGCATTTTCTGCATTCAAATTGCGTGCTCTGATCACATACAAGACAATTCTTTATTGGCTCAAGCTCTGATCCACATTTTCTACATGAGGTATTCATGAATATGGTATGTTTTTTTGTATCATTAACCCCAGTCAACAAATTAGCTTACCAGTCATTTAGGGATTTTACCAAATTTGATGAATTACTGTGAGTATTACTAATCATGAACACAAAACAAATCTCAACATGGGATAAAATGGTACATGCCCCATTCAAGAAGGTCGTAAAGTTTGATCTTATTTGTATGGCAATTGGTGCTGTAATTGGAATGGGTGCTGGTGCATATTTTGTTGCTAGCGGTTTACTAGGCTAGCAACAAAAAATTTTTTTATAATTAATCAAATTTCAGGATTTTGCTGATTCAAGCGTAAAGACGGTAGGATAACTAAATAGGAATTTTTTTTATGGTGTTTGACAATTTTTTACATATTATGAGTTCCAAATGGAACAAATTGATCATTTCTGGGGAAAAAGGATGAAGATAGGAAAAAAATTATCCTAGTTTGTATAGATTTTTGAGAATCTGTTTTGCATTGTATTGTTCAACTATTTTCTTGTATGTCTTTACTTCTTCTTTCTTTACATTTCCAAATGCATCATGCTTTAGAGTGTGTGGATCATTGAATGGTATCTTATCTTTTGTTTTAATACCATATGATTTTGCTTTGAGTTTTTCATCACTTAGTTGTGCTTTAGTTGGATATGCATAGACGTCTTGCAAAACAGGAGTAATCATTCCTGCAGCCAAGATTGTCATTACAGATATTGCCATGATTGTTTTCATTATTATCAAATACACCTCCTCTTAATTTGATAAGTAAAATTTCTCAAAGGGTTATCGATATCGGAGAATCCCATAATATCATCAAAATTCATTTGACCTCTAGATAGAAAAGAGGTTTGATTCTCTCTTCTAACTAGAGTTGATTGCAGGAATGACTTTTGGACGATTTTGCACTGGGTAGCAGTTTGCATAATTAATCAACAGGAAAAAAATATTTGGCTATAACGGACAGTTTGTGGTATGCTTTTTGAAAATGAATTTTGATTAGTTTTTGATCTTTTTTATAAGGTATGAAAAATCATAGCATAATGACAAAAATAATACTTTTAGCAATTTTCACAGTTGCTGTATTACTTACAGGTACAATTGCCGCCCCAATGGGATTAATTGGTTCTGCAGATGCTCTAAAAAGCAAAGGAACTTCATCAAGTGTAATTAACTCAAAAAAGGTCTGCGGTGATAGACTCTGTTCTGAACCTCAAAAAGAAGTGAAATCTGAGGTAAAAAAGAAAGAAGAGGTAAAATCTGAAAAGAAAACAGAATCTGCTGAAAAAGCTAAAGAAGTACCAAAGAAAGACGCAAAAGCTGAAACAATGGAGAAAGCTAAACAAGAAGCCCAATTAAAAGTACCAAAGACTGTAAATGGTATTATCACATCAGTACAAGATCCTGGTCAAGGGCATGAGAATCATCAACTTGCAATAATTCTTCCCCCAAGTGAGAACACTTATCGTGGATTCATTACATATACTGCATCTGAAAATGTTCAGCTTGTAGCACTGCATGGTCCACTGAAAAAAGGAATGGATAAAGGACAAGCAATTTGGTCTACTGATGGTAAAACAAAGTTTGGTTTAACATTTGTAGATAGAGAAACTTCTTCAGGTGTATGGCAGTTCTCAGGAAATGCAATAGCACTTCATACAAAGAACACTGAGCCATTCACTGTAAGCTACTCTGTAACATACACTGAGCATTCTACTTCAGGTGAGAGAGTGGTAAAAGGAACTATGACATCAAAACAAGATCCTGGTGTTGGACATGAAACTCATCAACTTGCAGTTCTGTTAGGGCCTAATGAGAAATCATATGCAGGACATCTGACATACGATGCATCTGAGCCTGTTCAAATTGTTACATTACTCGGACCAATGTCAAAAGCTCAGCTAATGGGACTTCCATATTGGACTCCTGATGGAGAAACATATTATGCTCTAATATTGGTACCATCAAAGGCTGCTGGCTCTACAATGTTCTCAGGAAATGCTTTGGCACTTCATACAATGAACTCAGAACCATTCACTGTAAGCTACTCCATAGTACTTACAAAATAATTTCTTTTTTATTTTTAATTCATATTATTGATTTCCTGGAACTTCAATCCAAAAAGGAATTTTATCAAGAGATAATCTATCAATAATTTCCAGGCTATTTGTATCAATTACAACAATTTCATCAGTCTGTGTTGGTCTTCAACCACCAATTGGGATCATAAATCAACAAAGGCCTGAACCATTTTTGAAAGTTCCACTGGCAACACATATAACAAAAGTCAAGAATTTGCGTCTAATTTTATTCCTAAAAAAGTGGGCCCACGGGGATTCACCTACTGTTTTGGGGATTAAAATGGACGCATTTAGGCGTGAAATGATCTTTGAAATTGTTTTTCTAAAAATTCAAAAAAAGAAAAAAAGGTTATGGGATTTGTGTCGAGTCGTATGTTGCACCATCATTGAAAGGAATATCCTTCTTGTCATGTGGTACACCAACTAGAACTTGACCAGTACAACTACCTCCATGACCATCATCAGCTATTACTGAAATGGTGTAAACTCTTCCGTTTTCATTACCAGAACGTTCTGCTCTCAATTTTACTGACAACATATCATCATCAGAAAATTCTGCATCAGGTGCAGTATCACCAGAACCGGTACCGTCAACTGGTTCATCTTGGAATATGCTTGAGATCATTACAAGTACTGAATCACCATCCACATCTGTAGTACTCATATTGACAGTAACATCACTGAATTTATGATTTGGTGGCCACAGTGACACAACAGAAGCTGTTGCATCATCACATGTTGGTGGATCATTTACTGCAATTACCTCAATATCAACAGTAGCTAGAATACTAGTAAGAGTTCCATCATTTACAGTAAAAGTAAATGAATCAAAACCCCAAAAGTTCTCATCTGGAGTATACTTTACTTGTCCGGTATTTGCATTGAAATCAGATAGTGTTCCAAACATTGGATTTGTATCGATCGTAAATGTTAACACATCACCATTTGGGTCACTTCCTGTAAGTACAATGTCTTTTGGTGTGTCTTCATCTATAGAAACAAACTGTGGATCTGCAATTGGTGCTCCATTGACATTAATGGTTGTCTGAACAAGAGGAGATGAACCAGGTGTACTATCTGCACTTACAAAAGTAATTTCAGAATTGGTTAGATCATTTACATCAAGATTGTCTCCGATTTGATTAGACTGAACATCAAATGAAACTGTAAATGTTTCACCTTCTTCTAATAATCCATCAGTGTCACCAACATCAGTTTTAGAACCAATATCATTCCAGACAAGTTGAACTTGACCACCAACTAAAGTGGTTTGTGAATCTGGACTTGGCACAATAGTTGAATGGTTAACAATATACTCATTGGTCGTTTCTACAAGTGAAACTTGTGAAGGTGCATTGTTAACAACAACATCTTCAAGAATGGTATCAATAAGTGCCTGTAGTTCTGCAAAATTAGGACTCAGGAATACTCTTGAAGGATCTCCAGCGATAGTTAGGAGTTCAGATTGGTCCACACCATTACCTATACCTATTGCAACATTTACAGAACCAAGATTAGCTAAGCTTTGTACTTGTTGATTAAGAAATGTCGAAGGATTTGAGATAGGTCTGTTGTTTTGACCATCAGTCAAGACTATTGTGATTGGAACATTACCAGGAATTCCATTAGCTGTAAACTCATCTACTGCTCTTTCAAGACCACATCCAATGCATGTGAATCCCCCTTGAGAGGTCATACCATTGAGTGCATTAAGAAGAGTAGTTTTATCATCAGTTAAAGATACAAGAACTCTAGAAAGTTTTCCATCAGTGCTTGAAATTGAATTTCCAGAGAACAATGCAACCCCCATTTGAGTATTGGTGTTAGTGAAATCAAATGCATTTACAAGTGCTATTGCAAAGTTTCTCATTTGGTTAAACTCATTTGAGTCTAAGCTTCCAGATTCATCTAAGACCAACATAATGTCTCCATCTATCTCATTGATAGTTTCTCCACCAAAACCAGTAACGGTAATAGTGATTGTAGTGGTTTCATCAATTCCAGAACCTAACACATTGATATCAATAGGGTTTGCAGTTTTTGTTACAGAAAAATCATTTTGTGCAAATGAAAGTCCTGTTGTACTTCCAAGTAAGAGTACTGCGATCATTACGGTAGTTATTTGCGTTGTTTTAGTCATTAAGAGTATGAAATGATGAAATTAATTAAATGTAATTTATTTGCAGTAAAGTGTAATGCGATCAATGTTACAAATTGAGTAATTCTAAGCATAAAAATCACTAAAAAGTATTACTTTATGAAGTTAATATGGGCCCACGGGGATTTGAACCCCGGATCTTCGCCGTGTAAGGGCGACGTCATAACCGACCTGGACTATGAGCCCAGAAACCTACCTTTCTAAAAACCATTTAAACTTTGAGACAAGTCAGAATCTAGAAATTTGATTAAATTTCAAAGAAATTCATGAATGCTTTGAATTTTTTTTCTAGTCCAATTGGATTAGGTCATGTAACAAGAGATATTGCAATTGTAAATAATTTCCAAAACATTTCAATAAATTTTGTTACAGGTAGTGGAGCTGCTAAAATTTTAAAGAATTTAGATTTTAATGTACAAGACGTATACAATCCACCAGATTTTATTATTAATAATGGAACACTGCAAAGTACAGCAAAGTGGTTGTGGAATTATTATCAATACTATAAAGACTGCAAAAGCACTTCTCAAAAGATTCTAGAGCATGACAAACCGGATTTGGTAGTTAGTGACGAGGATTTTGCATCCCTAAGCAATGCACAACATAAAAAAATTCCAACTGTTCTAATCACAGATATTTTAGAGACTAGATTCACCAAAGGATTAGCATCGCTAATTGAGAAAAAGATGAACAAATCAATGAGAGATTTAATCAAAAAATGCGACATAGTTATTCTTCCAGAAGTTGGTGATAATCATGATAATATCAGAAGAGTCGGACCAATAGTTAGACAAACAAATTCAACAAGAGAACAATTAAGAGAAAAGTTCTCATTTGTAAAAAAAACAATTCTCATATCTATTGGTGGAACAAGTTCAGGAATTTTTCTCATACAAAAAGCCCTAGATGCAATCTCAAAGATCAATCAAGATTTTGAAATTATTCTAGTAGCAGGTCCTGCCGTTAGTAGAAAATTTGAAAATGTACGAAATGAAGGATTTGTAAATAACCTACATGAATACATCTATGCTGCAGATGTTTTGATATCTCTTGCAGGAAAATCAACCATAGATGAGGCCAGATATTATGGAACACCCTCAATATTCATTCCAATAAAGGGTCATTTTGAGCAAGAAGACAATGCAAAAGAACAAGGATTTGTCTTTGAGGATATAAACAGACTAGACTCTTTAATTTTAGAAAAACTTGAAGAAAAAAGAAATCAGATCAATACAAATGGTGCAGAAAAAACAGCTCATATCATTTCAGAGATAATCCAATCAAATGCTTAATAGAAGGCCATAAAGCTTTGAAAAAATACCATGACTAAGTTAGTAGTTGCAAAGTTTGGAGGAAGTGCTATTGGCCCAAACGGAACATCAATTCCAGAAATTGTATCTAGAATTAATGATTTAAAAAAAGACTCCAAAGTAATTGCGGTGTTTTCTGCACCACTAACTATCATTGATGGAAAAAAGCGCTCACTAACTGATGTTATAATAAAACAAGGGCAAAATGCTGAGAATGGTATCACACCATCATTAGATGATGTCAAGGCAACATATCAGAAAATTCTAGAAATGGTAAATGCTGAGAACATAAGCCAGTGCAAAAAAACAGTTGAATCATATCTACAAAATGCACAAAAGGCACTTGATGAGGCATTATCAAACAAAGAATTTGCTGACGAGGTACGCTCAAGGGCATTAGCATTCTCTGGTGAGATATTGATGTCTCATGTTATGAACTACATTCTAAGAAGCAATGGCAGAAAGAGTGATGCTGTAAGTTTTGAGGATTGGCCAATTATTACGGATAACAACATAGAATCAACGAATTTTAAAATTTCTGAATCACGTGAGAAGATTGGCAAGATGGCAGAAATGGTTGAGAATAACGAGGTGGTTACAATTGGAGGATTTATCGGAAAGACAGTAGATAATGTTACGACTACATATGAGCGTGGAGGCTCTGATAGAACAGCAGCTGATCTTGGAATATTATTTTACAAAAAATATCAAACAAGCATAGACTTTGAGAAGGATAGCTCAGTAGTATCAGCTGATCCAAAGATAGTAGAGTCAGGATTAACCGAAGTTGAGCAGCTCTCATACAATGAGGCAAGACTAGCTGGGATGTTTGGAATGAAAATCCTAGATCCAATTGCTATCAAAGAGATAGTTGAAAACGGAGTAGACATGCCAATTACGATTACAAATATGAAAGATCCATCAAAGACTACAACAATTAAGAGAGTCTTAGATGAGCAAAAGGGTCATCCAATTAAGATCGTTACAGGAAAAGAGAATTGCGCAATATTTAGAATTGAAACTAATTGCATTCAAAGACTACTTACATCACTTGAGAAAGATAAGAGATACAGCGAGTTTATCATACTATCACCATTTGCAAAAGACGGAATAGATTTCTCAAGAATTCTATTTCTTGATGGAGAATATGTAAAGAGAAATGAAAAATATCTCCTAGGTTTTGATTCTCTAGCTACAATTACCTACAACAGAGGAGTAATTACATTAATTGGTGATGAGATGTGGAGAGTTCAGCAGGTTGCATCAAGGACTAGTGCAAAGATTGGCCAAGCTGGATTAAACATACTAAACATGGATGCACAAGAAGAGACATCAAGAATAATTATCGTAGTAGAAGATACTAATGACAACATTAGAAAAGCAATCAGTGCAGTACACAAAGAAGTTTTAGAGATTAATTTTATTTAGGATAAGTGTGGTTTTACCGGTTTTCACCAGTATCACCACTAAGGGTTTGTTCTTGGACCGTTATCTAGATTTAGTCCGGGCGTTACCCAAAACACGCGATATTATATGTTAGAATTTCTAGTATTTAGACCTGATCTATATAGATCATTTTACATACGCTCAGCTGCGTACCACAAAACAATTCCAACTCCAAGTAATGCGTACCACTTGAGATTCTTCTTATTCATAAAAATATTAGCTGAGGCTAGCTCATCGTCTTTGTATGTTGACTTTCGAATCTTTCTCATCTCAAAAGCCTGTCCAACCAAGCCTACAACTAGTAATGCAATTGCTACAAAGCCTAATATCCATTCCATGTTAGAATTTCCCATTCATCAGTTATTTACTTTACAAATCATCCAAGATATTCCTGCAAAAGATAATTCTTTAAATTAGCATGTTTTTTTTCCTCTCCTATGAAGGAGATTGGTAAAATTTGGATGAATGGAAAACTAGTACCATTCAAAGATGCCAAAGTTCACGTATTGACACATGCATTACATTATTCCACATCAATCTTTGAAGGAATTAGATGTTACAATACTCCAAAAGGATCAGTTATTTTCAGATTACCAGAACATGTGGACAGATTCTTCAAGTCTGCAAAATTATATTCAATGAAAATGCAATTTACAAAAAAACAAATTTCAGATGCAATAATTAAAACCGTAAAGACAAGTGGTCTCAAAGAGTGTTACATCAGACCACTAGCATATTATGGATATGGAACAATGGGTCTTACTCCTACAGAGAATAAAGTAGATGTCTCCATTGCATGTTGGGAATGGAAAATGGGAGAATCAAAGGCAGGAAAGTTCTCTGGTGCAAAATGCAAAGTTTCAAGTTGGATCAAAATTGATTCAAGATCTCAACCAATGCAAGCAAAAGCTGCATCAAACTATGCTAATGCAGCACTTGCAAGAATGGAGGCATTAGAGAATGGGTATGATGAGGCAATTATGTTAAACTCACATGGAAAGATCGCAGAAGGAAGTGCAGAAAATATCTTTGTTGTAAAAGATGACATTATTCAAACACCACCTCTATCAGCTGGAGGACTAGAGGGAATTACAAGAGACAGTATAATCCAATTAATAGAAGAAAATGGTGGCTTTGTAATTGAACGAGACTTGGAACGAGATGATCTCTATACAGCAGATGAGATTTTCATGACGGGAACTGCAGCTGAGGTAAAATCAGTGACTCAAGTTGACAAGGTAAAGATTGGAACAGGAAATATGGGAAATATAACAAAGCAACTACAAAAATCATTTACAGATGTAGTAATGGCAAAAGATGAAAGATTCTTGCCATGGTTGACATTTGTCTAATTCACGAAGTTTTTTACCTCCAAATAACGATAATTATTCATGGACTCTTGTGCAACAGGGGATACAGAGGAGATCTGCTGGTTTTGCAGAAAAGGCAGACATGATGAGTGTATGAAAGAGATTCCAACCCAAGGAAAATCAGATGGCCCACACGATTGTACATTTGATACAAAGCTTGTGCCATGCAAATGTACGCACTAAACATCTAATATCAAATACATCTATAATCAAAATATCTTATGACTTACAACAAAGAATTTTGGGACAAGTATACAAATGCAAATGAAGAAAGATATAATGAAGAATTTGCAAAATTTACAAAAGATTTAGCAGTATCACTTCGATGCATTAGTGTTTTAGAGATTGGATGTGGAACAGGAATAGATCTAAGATTATTTCCTGATTCTTTTGATGTAAATGGAATAGATCTAAATGAGAACGCGTTAGAAATTGCAAGAGAAAAGCAACCAAATGCAACTTTTAGAATTGGAAATATTGCAGAGTTGCCATTTGAAGATTCATCAATAGATTTTGTTTTTACACACCAGTTATTGAATTATCTTGACGATGAGACTCTAAAGAAAGGAGTTTCAGAGATGCATAGAGTTGCAAGAAAATACATTATGAATTGTGAAAAATTTGAAGAATCAGAAAAACAAATTGACGAGTTCCATAAATTTCGTAATATGAAACAGAGGTGGCTTGATTATAACGTAAAAATTGTTAGCAATGTGGATATGCATGAGGAAATTGATCCCGATAAGAGTAGATTCACCTTATTAAGAAAATTATAGAATTTAGGTTGTTTTAGGTTTTGGAATTGATACTGAAAGAGTAGTTGGGATTTTTATTGTAAATGTAGTTGGGTTGTTTGTTACAGATATTTCACCATCATGCTGCTCAACAATATTTTTGCAGCTTGCCAATCCAAGACCAGTTCCCTTTTGTTTTGTGGTAAATAGAGGTTCAAATATTTTTGCCATGTTCTCTTCAGATATTCCTTCCCCAGAATCAATAACCTGAATTATTGCATATTTTTCTTTTTCAGAGATTTTTATGTCAATTTTACCACCTTCATGCATTGCCTGAATCGAATTAATGATGAGATTAATGAATACAGCATCGAGTTTTATTGGATCACAGTTTATCTTTACATCGTTTCCAGAAATATTCAATGTTACATCATCAGGTATGTTAACTTTTTCAGCAGAACTTTGGATCAATTCTTTAACATTAAGTGAGATTAATTTTAACGGAGAATTTCTAACATATTCTAAAACATCATCGACTTGATGAGATATTCTATCAATGCTCTTCTCAATTAAATCAATTCTCTTAGTTACTTTTTCATCAGATATTTTAGTATCAGCAGGATTTTGTTTGAGAAGATCAATTGACATTTTCATTACAGATAATGGATTTCTCAAATCATGTGCTAGACGCCCAGATAATTCACCTATAGCAGATAATCTTTCCGATTTGAGAATTTCATGAGTTTTTTCTTCCACAAGATCCTCAAGATTATCTCTTTGTTCAATTAACTCTTGAGTTCTCATTCTAACTAGACGAGAAAGATTTTTGTTAATTGTAATTACAATTACTGCAAAAACAGCTAACATAGCTACAACTCCAACCATCAAATTTTGAGCAGAGATATCCTCATCTGTTTCTAGAAATATTGCATTAACTAAAGAGATAAGAATCACCATACAAACAATTGCCAAAGTCAACGGAATTCCAAATCTACTAATTGTCTCAAATTGAATATTTTCTGAAAAAAACATTGCCCTATTTTCTTCAGTTGGATTATTTGCAATTTGGAGACGTATATGAAAAGCAAAAATTAGTAAAACAAAGCTATAGACATACATTAGATCAACTGGATGACCATCATAGTAGCTTCCATCTAATTCTGCGAATAAAAAGAAAGTATCAGAGATATTGTATACTATAAATCCAAATAAAATAAGCATCCAAGAAAAGTTTGCTCCTCTTTTAGTTAGAAACATTATTCCAACAATTGCCGGAACAAGCTGAATGGAAGCTAAAATTGGATATGCAAGAGCTATTGATGTTGGAAATAGATCTTCTCCTTCCATATCATCATATGCAGCCATTATAGATGGAATTAAAAATGAAAATGATAATCCGATAGCAAACAGCCAGACAGGTTTTTTGATAGATTTCATTGCAGGCTTTAACGACATGAACAAAAATGCGATCATTAACGGATAAGCGCCAACATAGAAAATATCAGCTTCAGATGGGAATGGTTCTCCTTCCCAAACATGATCATATGCTTGCCAAATTTGTTCAGCAACAAACCAAAATGCTGCCCCTATAGCAAATAGCGCAAAGGCTTTTGCCTGAAAATGTTTTTGTTTAAATAATTTTACTGCAAGAATTGAAGAGTATGCAGTTAGCACTGCAGGAGTAATTGCATATGTAGGAATAGAGATCCACATGAATTCTTCATCATCCAAAAATGGTCTTAGTTGATAAATTGCAGTAAAGATCAGCAAAACAATAACTAAACCAATGAGAATTGATCTATTCTCATTTCCAGAAGTTTTTCTTACAAGATCAGTACGCAATTTCTAAACCTCTTAACATCATATTTTTTATTATTATAGATGGATATATCTTCTCATCAATCTTCAATCGCTTATTGCCTCAAAAATTCTTGACAAAAATAATACATAATCATCAATACGTAATATTTTCTACAGACGGAGTCTTTAATAGGATAGTATGAGAGTATTATTTGGGCATGAAAAGATTGGTACTGGTGGTAGAGGACGATGAGGATTTAATTGGAATTTACAAAGAAATCTTGGAATTACATGAGTTTAATGTTGAAACTGCAATGAATGGTCAAGAAGGCGTTGAAAAATTCAGACAGTCAAAACCATCCCTAGTAATTATGGATGGAGATATGCCAATTCTTGATGGATATGAAGCATTCAAACAAATCAAAGAGATTGACAAAAATGCTAATGTTGTGATTGTAACTGGTTTCTCAGAGTTTGAACCAAAAAATCAAGAAGCAGTCAAACAGGGATTAATCAAAGTAATTTCAAAACCATTAGGTGTTGATGAATTGCTTGTTCTTGCAAAAAAGTATACAGAAGTTAAACACTAGTTTTTTCTCAAAACATTTTAGATTAGTTTGATATTATTTTTAAGCGGGTCTAGAGGGATTCGGACCCTCGACAACCGGATTAAGAGTCCGGTGCGCTACCTGGCTGCGCCATAGACCCACCAACGGAGCTATGCCCAGAGTTGTTATTAATCTTAAGATTATAAAATAAAAGAAAATCTAGTTTTGTGCTTTAGCTTCGATTTCGCTGTATTTTTCTAAGATTGCAGTAAGTGCAGTTGAAACTGGAACATCATTCATCTTTTTCTTTTCAGCTAAAAGTTTTTGGTATGCATCTAGTGTGATGTAAACTGGAATTGAACCATTGCCTTCTAGTAACCCTCTAACGTTGTAAAGAGCAGTCTCCATTCCTTTCTCAGCTGATTTTGCAAACTTTGCTTTATCTAAGATTGCACCTAGTGGGCCAAATGGCATCTCATAATCTACGGACATTGTTACTCTGGTAAGATTACCACCTAATGCCTTGAATTCATTTGTGATTTGCCATTTCTTAAATGGACCCTCAATTTGTTTTGCAGAAATCTTTTCGTTTCTAACAAATTCAGTTGTCTCACAATCCCACTCTAATCGTTTACCACTAAAGTCACCGATAATTCTAAAGGTTGTACCTACGCCCATTCCTTCCTTAATATCCATAGGAACGACAGTCATGCCTACAGCATCAGATTTTATCTGGTCAGAAACGTGTTCTGGTCTTGCAAAATAAGTAAATACATTCTCGACAGGTGTTTTAATATCGATTGATTTTGAAACGAGTGTCAACGTTTCTGTGTCTTGCCAATTAGGATTTAAAGGTTTTGAAGATTTTCCAAAGGAAATTGATTTACAATATATTCATCGAAAATCAACATTATTGAGATGACAAAAAAGCGATCAATATTTCTGATCTTGTTTTTGCTACTATTGATTCCATTATTTCATGATGTATATGCTCATTCAATGTTTAATTCAGCTGAAGAGTTCTATGCAGGGTATAGAGTTCAGGTAGCTACTGCTCCAGAATTTCCACAGATTGGCGAGCCATCACAATTTTTGGTAAGAGTCACTGATTCAGATTTTAAAGAAGTTGACAGATTTACAATGGGAATCAGAGTTTTTTTCAATGAACAACAAGTAGATACAATTCCACCAAAATCAATTGAAGGTGGTCATTGGGATTTTGATTATGTGTGGAGAAATCAAGGAAACCATATTGTAAAGATAGATTTGTATGATATGGGAGGAAAGTCAGGAGTTTTAACTTATACATTTAACATGGGAACTCAAAGTCCATTTGGAATGATTTTCATTGCAGCAATTACAGTAGGTGCTCTATGTTTTGGAGGAATGATGATATACATTTACCTACCAAAGATGTTTAAAAAATCTAAACTTTAGTCTTTAGAGGAATTCTTGAGATTCTAAATGCAAACAATGTTGTAAGCAACACCATTGCAAATAACCAAATTCCAATTCCCAAATGAACTGCAACTAGTACTGCGTGAAGTTTTGTATCAATGACTAGAGCGCCAAGTGTAATTTGTGTAATTACTAAGGCAGTTGCAAGGGAGCTAGTAATTTTTATTTTCAGATCAGAGTTTTTGTTTATCAAGCTTGCAATCATTGTTGAAACAACTAGTATTCCAGTTGTTGCAGCAGTTGTTCTATGAATCCATTCAATAAGATATTCTTCAGAAGGCATCACACCGTTTGGACATAAAGGCCATTCAGGACAAGTCAATCCAAGTCCAGCTGCTGATATATATCCACCAATAAACATCAATGAATACAAAACTATCATTGTTGCCAGTGCTAAGTATTGGATTGCCAAAATTTTTCGATTCTAGTTAACTGTAATGACACCAGTCATCCAAGGATGTACCATACAAAAATATGGATAGTCACCTGCTTCATCTAATGTTACTGAAAATGTACCACCTGCCATAAACAAACTGCTGTCAAATTTTCCATCAGCACCATCTGCAGGGGTTCCACTGGTTACCGTATGAGCTGCTGTGTCATCATTGGACCAAGTAATTTCCTCACCTGCTGAAACTACAACATGACTTGGAAGATAACATTCGTTTGTTTCATCACAACCAGGAATTCCTGAACCATCTGGAATAGAAATTACTCCATCATATGTTACAGGTACTGATGCTGTAATTTCTTTCATTACTTCTGGTGCTGCAATTTCTTTCATTACTTCTGGTGTTGGTGCGGTCTCTACTAGATCTTCAACTGAAGCACCTCCAACAACGATTCTACCAACCATTCCTTGTTCTCTATGACCAGGAACTGTACAAATGTAATAGTATACTCCTTCTTCACCCGCAATAAATTTAGATTCTCCACCTTCTCCTGGTTTTAATGGATTAGAGGGTGCTGCAATTTCACTTCCTGGAATAATTCCTCCAAACCCTTCATCTGCGGCTGTAACACCAAATGCATGAAATGATTTACCTTCATTAACAACAGAGAAATTAATTTCATCACCAACATCCATTGTAATGGTTGGATTGTGATTTGGTTCACCAGGTAATGCATTAAACGCTAAAGTTCTAAAGTCCGGAGATTCTATAAATGAAAGTTCAACTGGAATATGAACTCCAGTAAAAGCTGCTTGTACATCATGCTCAATGGTTTCACTCATCATTCCCACAACTGGGGCTGGTTGTGAAATCCAATAGTCCCACATTGAAAAGAAGATCACTCCACCAACAATACAGATTCCAAGCATGATTGCCATCATCTTTCCGGTTCTGGTAGTAGTTGTTCTGTAAACTGTTTGGGAATTATCGTGACTCATTTCATTTTTCTCCTAGTGGGATGGGTTCTTTGCCTCAAATGGATAGTAGTACTTGCCTCCAAGACCAAATGGGTCGTGAATGTCTGCAAGTTTTCCTTTTCCAGAACTGTGGATCATGTTTGCTAAGAATATCGCCATGCTTACACCAATAATCATTGCACCTACAGATGCGATTTGGTTCATTGCAATCCATTCTGGGATTGGTGGATAATCAAAAATTCTTCTTGGCATTCCATATAGTCCTAGTACGTGTTGTGTGAAGAATACCAGTACTGTTCCAATAAATGATAAAATAAAGTGAATCTTGCCCATAGTTTCATTGTACATTCTTCCAGTTACATATGGGAACATGTAGTAAAGATAACCAATTGATCCAAATGCAATTGTTCCCATCACAAATAGATGGAAGTGACCAACTACCCAATAGGTATCGTGTGTTGTAAAGTCTAATGGCATTGCACTGTTAACCACACCACCGGCTCCTGCTGAAAAGAATAAAGCAATTCCTCCAACTGACCACATCATTGGGGTTAGGAATTTAATTCTGCCATTCCACATTGTTGCAATAAAGTTAAAGACGTGCATTGCAGATGCTGGAACTGCTGCAAGAGTTCCTACCATAAAGACTGTTTTCTCAGTAAATGACATTCCTGTTGCATACATATGATGAGCCCATGATGAGAATCCTACAATAGATAACAATACAAATGCAAATACTCCAGAGTTGTAGCTAAAGATTGGTTTTCTTGAGAATCTTGGAATTATCTCATACATCATACCAATTGCTGGAATTACCAAAACATACACTTCAGGATGGAATGTAAACCAGAATAGGTGAGCATATGCAATTGGATCTCCACCCATTGCAGGATTGAAGAACCCACTAACTCCAAGTCTATCTGTAAGTAGCATGAGTAGTGCTGCTGCAAATGTTGGAATTGCAACAATGATAATCAAAGATGATGATAAAAATGACCAAGCTAATAATGGCACTTGTCCAATGGACATGTCTGGATGTTTACATTTGAGAATAGTTACTATAAAATTAATTGCGCCAAGTACTGATGAAATTCCTAAAATCTTTAGTCCAAATATCCACATGTCAGCAGCAGGACCAGGAGCACTGATAATAGAGTATGGTGGAGTTGCATACCATGTAAAGTCTGCAAAGCCTAACCAGATAAGAGCACCTGCAGGTGGAATCATCCAAAATGCAATTGCATTAAGTTTTGGATATGCCATGTCTTTGTATCTGACCATGATTGGAACGTAATAGTTTCCAACTGCAGATGCAAATGGAATGATAAACAAAAAGATCAAAGTAGTTCCATGAACTGTAAAGATTCTGTTAAAGGTCATAGAATCTGCAATGATTTGTGATCCTGGCAAGAACAGTTCTGCTCTGATTGCTAGTGCAAGAGTTCCACCTAAGAATAAGAATGCTAGTGATGTAATTAGATATAGTAAACCAACATCAGTGTGGTGTGTTGAGAACATAATTTGCCAGATTGGTCGTGGCTTTTGTAATTCTAGAACCATTAGTTAATCTCCTCACAAAAAGCAATTGAGAGTTGTGATAAAAGCGTTATCAACTGTGATCCTCCACATAGAGTGTTCCACGCATGTTATAGTGAATTAAACCACAATACTCTCTGCATTGAATGTCATGAACACCTGGTGCATCTGGTGCAAACCAAACTGTGTTTACTCTACCAGGAATTGCATCCATTAAAACAACATAATCATGAATGTTAAAAGAGTGATTGACATCTTTTGACATTACTTCAAATTTGTATGCCTTGCCAACTTCAACATGTAGCTCACCAATCTCTTTTGTTCCATCCTCATGTTCAAAAGTCCAGAACCATTGTTGGCCTGTTACTTTGATTACTTCAGCATCTTCAGGAACATGTTCAACTAATCTTTCTGCTTCCCAAGCTTCTGCACCAACCCAAGTCATTAATGCAATAACTACTGCAACGTAAATCCATTCAGGCCAATTTGAGTGTCCACCCATGTCTACCAGTCAGTCCCCTCATATGGTGTTGGTTTTGCTTTTGGATGGGATTCACGGAATCTCCATACAAGCCAGATAATTGTTCCAGAAACTACTGCACCCACAGTAAAAGCCACTGTCATCATTCTAAAAAACAAATTCCAAATGATAACTCTACGATCAAGGTATTCGCCTGGTTCATCACCTGCTGCAAATACAGAATCTAAAGCTGGAATTAATACTAAAACTGCCAATACTAAGAATAATCCTACAATACCCTTCATTAGCGATTGACTGACGTGGTCAATAATTTCTATTTAAGGGTTTTCAAGATTATTAGCTACCAACCTTGATCGAATCTTGACGGATGCATTACGTTAAGTCCTGAAAGGGAGAACTTTCGTTCTTTTTCTCTGAAGATGTTAAGTGATGCATTTGCAATGATTAATTCAAAGAGATTTGTCGGTGATAGATCAACTATTGTAGATATCATTGCTTTGATTGGATCCATGTGTGTAACAAGTAGTACATTTTCATCGGGATGTTTTTCAACTACATGATCAACTATTCCTAAAACTCGCTTTTTGACTTCAGCGAAGGTCTCAACACCATTATGAGCAATTTCTAGCTCACCATTATAGAATTTCATAAAGACATTTCCATGGCTGTTAAAAATTTCATCATATGGCATTCCGGTAAATTTTCCCATATCAAGTTCAATTAGTCTTTCATCAATTTTAACATCAATTGAATTATGTTTTCCAACAATTTCAGCAGTGTGTTTTGCTCTCTGAATTGGACTGGAATAAATTGCAGAGATATTCATGTGTTTAACTAATTCAGCAGTATGCTCTGCTTGTTGAATTCCAGTTTCAGTTAATGGTATACCATCTGTTCTTCCAGCTAAAATTCTTTCAGTATTATTTTTGGCCTGACCGTGCCTTAGAAAAATGATCTGTCCCAACTTGATCGAAATTCAAATAGAGATAATAATAAGATTGTCAGATAGATATCATGAAAGTTGGAATAATTGGCGGAACAGGTGGAATGGGTAAAGGATTTGCACTTAGATGGTCTCAAAATCATGATGTTATTATTGGATCTAGAGATGCTGCAAGAGCATCTGAATCAGCAGCAGAATATACAAATCTTGCAAAAGAAGCATTTGGAAAAATAAATGGAAGTGTAACTGGAAATGATAATGTTTCAGTTGCAAAACAAAGTGATGTTTTAATTTTATCAATTCCATATGAGAATATTGATTCAGTATGCTCAGGAATTTTACCAGAAGTTAGTGATAGTTGTGTTGTTGTATCTCCAATAGTTCCAATGATAAAGACAGATGTTGGCTTTGAATGTGTAGCAATTAAAGATAACAAACCATTCTCATACAAGCTTGTATCAAACCACATGAAAGACAAATCAAAACTAGTATCAGCATTTCATGTAATTTCTGAGAAAAAGCTAGTGAATCCTACACTAGAATTAGATTATGATATTTTTGTTTGTGGTGATGATAAAGATTCAGTTGCCAAAGTAAACACTTTGATTGATGAAATTAAGGGTTTAAGATCAATTTACTTGGGACCAATTGAGTTGTCTTATCTTGCTGAAATGTCCACACCATTATTGCTAAATGCAATGATTCAAAACAAGATAAAAAATCCTGGAATCAAAATTATCTAAGTCTGTATTTTCATTTATCATGAGTCACGAATATTATAGACGGGGCAAGAATTGGTTTACAGCAATAGGTGTTTTGTTTTGTGTAATGGCCAGCATAGTAATTATTCAGCAGTTATTGGTTTGGGGGATTGATTTTTTTGAGGAATTTTTGTTTAATGGAGAAATTACAAATGAAAAAGTCTCAATGGCAATGCTTGCATTTGGGTTATTTATGATAGCATTAGGATTTAGAAAGCATGAACAAAAAAGATGAATTTTTAAAATCACAAAAAGTATTGCGTCTTGCAACAGTCGGCAAAGACAAAACTCCACATATTGTGCCTGTTTGGTATTTGTATAGTACAAAAAGGTTCTATGTAGGAACAAATTCTAAGACAACAAAGGCAAAAAATGCAAAAAAATCAAAGAGAGTAGCATTTTGTATTGATGTTGGAATCAATGCACCTGATATCTATGGTGTCATGGGTCAAGGAGATGCAAAATTAATTTTAGAAAACTCTAAGGTAAAAAGAATTGCAAAAAAAATACTTGCAAGATACTTTGATTCTCTAGAGAATAAATCAGCAAAAGAGTTACTAGATGATACTGATTGTATCATAGAGATTACTCCAACAAAGTATTCTATTTGGAATTACTAACAAAGTCTTCAATTTTATTCATTGCTGAATCTAAAACTTGTAGACTTGGAAGATACACCAATCTAAAATGTCCACTTCCATATTTTTCTCCAAATCCAGACCCGTGAACTGTCAGTACACCTTTTGATTCTAATAAATTGGTGACAAATTCTTTGTCTGTTCCAAATTTTTTGTCTTCAATCTTTGGAAATGCATAAAATGCACCTTTTGGATTAGGACAAGACAGTCCTGGAATGTCATTGAGACGTTTAACAACCAAGTCTCTTCGCTTTTTTACCTCTGATACAAAGTCATGAATGTAGTCTTGTGGGCCACGAAGCGATTCCAAGGCAGCATATTGAACAGGCAAACTAGTTGCAATTCTTACTCTAGCTAGTTTTGGAAGATTCTCACGTAGCGCATCTAGTTGTGGAGATTGATTAAATGCAATGTATCCAATTCTCCAGCCAGACATTAGATGGACTTTTGAGAAACCATTCAAAACAATTACAGGTGAATCTCCTGCAACTTTACCAATACCTACAAATTTCTCATCAAAAATTATTTGATCATAAATCTCATCACAAATAATGTATAGATTATTTTGATTTGCAATATCAACTAATTGCTTTAGTGATTTTTCATTAAATACAACACCTGTAGGATTGTTAGGACTAATCAAACAAATTGCAACAGTTTTTGGAGTAATCTTTGATTTAATATCCTCAATGTCAGGAGTTGAATTATTCAAATCAACTGCAAACTCTACAGGAATTCCACCGTGTAGTCGAACGTATGAGGCATATGGTGGATAGTATGGACCTGGAAGTAGTACCTCGTCGCCTTCTTCAACAATTGAGGATATTACCATGTCTAGTCCTTCAGAGACTCCGTTTGTAACTAAAATCTCGTCAGCCCCAATTGAGAGTCCTTTAGAATTTTCTTTTTTTGCAATCTCTTGACGTAATTCAAGTAATCCTTCAGAGGATGAATAATAATTTTCACCGTTATTGATTGCATCAATCAAAGCTTGTCGTACATTATCAGGTGGTTGAAATCCAAATTGTACAGGATCACCAATATTTAGATAATCAACTTGCATTCCTTTTTGTTGAACTTTTCTTGCAGCAAGAACAATATCTCTAATTGCATACTCTACACCTGCTACTTTTTTTGATACTTTCAAAGTATCTAGACAAATATTTAGGCCTGTTAAATTCTTACTTGTTTGGACTCGTTGCACAGCCTGGATAGTGCGAGCGGCTTCGAACCGCTAGGTCGAGGGATCGAAGCCCTCCGAGCCCTTTAGATTATCTTATTAGGCAAAAAATTTCTAATTCATTCATTGAAGGTTTCACTATTAAAAATTGGATTTACATTAGTTTTAGTTAGTGCAATTTGGATAGGAGTTATTTTTGTAGAAACTGAAAAGATTCACGATGAAATAATTCTAAAAGAATCAAATTCATTTGAATTAAAATCAGAATTTATGGGTGCAGATATTGGATTTTACAAAGTCTATATGCCTGAATTTGTAGGAGAAGAGGTATTTGTGCAAATTCTTGACACTAATGATAATGTAATAGAAGAACAATCTATTCAAACAAAGATGTCAGTAGGATATTTTGACTTTGATAAAGATGGAAGTTATACTATAAAACTAACAAATATTTCAAAGAATCCAATTTATTTGCAAATAGAGTTTGGAGATACAAATTCAAAACAAATGATTCCTGCAGGAGTTTTGTTATTTGTTGGAGCAATAACAGTAATTGTGATAGCCTTTTTTAAAATTAAAAATTACAATATAGAGCAGCCTGATGAGAATATCTCATAGACTGGAATACATTGAATGGTATGTCCAAAAATTAGAACCAAATTAAAGACAAGCCAAGTTGTAAAGAACAAAAATGTTATAATTGAGAGGGGGAGTAAAATTCTTAGTTTGGTGTTTTCTCTATTTTTTAAAATTAAAACTCCACCTAATGATGCTAAAACTAGACCCAATTCAAGTGGTTGGTGAGACCAAGATATCAATCCATCAATTCCAAAAACTTCATGAGATAGCGAATCGCCAAATCCTGAAATTATCTGAAGAATAGAACCCACCATCACTAGTTTAATTCCAGTTTTAAGAGAACCATGAACTGATTTTTGAATCAAAAGAATGGTACCCATTATTGCAGCAATTGCAGTCATTGAAACTCCTGTATACACTACAATGTGTGATGGACTCCAAAATAATTCAGGTTCTTTTTGTAAATGAGATATTGCATCCCAAAATCCAGCAGATACCACTACAACTGGTCCAATCACTGCTAGAATGATTACAAATGAAAGTAGAAAGTTTGGTTTTACAAATGACGAATTTGAAATTCTTTGAATTAATTTCATGTTAATTTCACAATGATTGGGTTATTTGAAATATTGTAAAGCATATCAATTAGAAAAATTCAACATTAAGGCTAATTTTGTGAATTAACTATATTAGATGATAAAATTAACAGTAATTATGAGTCCAGGTATAGGATTAATGAAGAGACGTCTTGAGAAAGAAAAAGATGCAATTGCATTAGCAATATCTGGAATTGCTAAAAAATACAACATTAAACCTGAAGAAACTAAAACATTAGAGACAAAGTATGATGATGCTGCTGGAGATTGGTATGTTGCACTTGGTTGGGATGAAAAGAGAGCAATAATCAAAATGGATTCAGTTCTGGGAACTATTACAGAAATAAAAGAAATCTAAGTAGTAAAAAATTTCTAATTAAATCAAAATTTTAGTGTAGAATCTAACCATTAGGTCTAGGAAGTTTTCCATTTTTATCAAATTGGCTTTGGATAATTTTTGATGAGTTTGAATATTTCATGTTTAAATCCTGATTAATCTGGATTATTTCAGATCTAGAACTAGATGCCTTTCGTTGAAATTCTTTTGTAGCATCAAGGGAAGTTCCCCCATTTTTGAGAGATACAGATTTTGCTTTTAATCCCTCATCATGTAAATTTGATGTAAAATTAAATTGTCCCCAAAAAATTGGTTTTACTGAACTATCTACAGTATTGATAAATCGTGAAAATGCTACTTGTGGAGAATTATAGACTGATTCTTTTTCCATTGATCTAAGATCATTTTGTAGATTTTCATTGGCAAGTTTTCTTGTATTACTTAATGGATCAACCTTTGGAGAGATTTTTTGGGGTTGTGACTGTTCTAGTTTTTGCTTTTCCATGTTTTGTAAAATAAATAGAGATAATGGATTATTGCTGATTTGATCATTAATCAACACTGTAAATTCATTAAATGATTTGGTGATTTGGTGAGGGGCTAAATCTATTGGGATGTTTAAAGTTGAATTATTAGCAGTAGAGTTTTGAACAGAAGAATCTAAGCCAAAAACGGTTTGGTTAAACATGAGTAAGAAAAAAGGCAATAAGAAAACTAGGTAGGATTTCATTCTGAGGGTGATTATAAAGTGGATTCATAATTCTGTGACTCAAAGTTTGTGATCAACAGATGATCAGGTAATTGACTAGTATGTTTAGATGAGTGGTATTTAGACTATCAAGATACCTTAGTAAAAAATTTCTAATTAAAAATGATTCTAGATATGAAGTGTCAGACTAATCTTCATCATCTTCGTCATGGTTTTTGTCTTCGGATTTTTTATCCTTCTTTAGATCTTTGTACTGTTTTTTGAGGTCTTTTTCTTGTTCCTTAAAGTCGTTCTTTAGTTCCTTTGCTGCAATTTTATACTCGAACTTTAATTCTTTAATCTCATTTTTAATCACTTTTTTTGGAGAGATTTCTGTATCATCACATTTTCCAATCTCATCTCCATGTTTGAGGTGTGCAGATACTGCATTCTGAGAGACTGAAAGAGTGTTCTTTCCTTTGTGACATAAAATTACTTTATCATTACTGTCATCATTAGTTGATGTTCCATTAGCAATAATATCTTCAAGTTCTGCATTTCTCAAAGCAAGTGCAGTGTTCTCTTCTTGTAGTGTTGTAATTTCATTTTCCAAGTTTAGAATTTTATCCAGTAAATCTTGAATTTGTGCTAAGAGTTGTTCAATTATAGTATCATTATTTGGTTCTACATTTACCGTGACAGTTGCAGTATCATTTCCACCTTGTCCATCTGATACAACATAAGAGAAAGTATCATTTCCAACAAAGTTGTTGTTAGGTGTGTATTCTACCTGAGTTGAGCTAGACAAAATTAGAACAGAGCCTGAAAATGGTTGAATAACAGAGATAATTGTCAATAAATCCCCATCAACATCAACATCATTTGCTAATACAGGAATGATGATTGGTGTATTTTCTAAAATAGTAATAGAATCATCATTAGCTATTGGATCTTGAGCAAAAGCCAACCCAGATGAGAATGTTCCTGAGATCAATACTGCAAACAAGAACAATCCTGAAAGTTTTTGCATGATTGAGAAATCTCAAAATTGTATATAACCATCAGGCAGAAAAGATCAGTAGTATTGCAAAGTAATAGGTATAAGAAAAGATTTTCAGAATTTCAATTTAATTCAATAAAGAAAATTAATTATCAAGTGTTATTGTGAAACTAATATGAAAGCAATAATTCTTGGTGGTTCTAGAGGAATAGGAAAAGCAATTTCAGATTCACTAAAATCAATCGAGATTGATGTTTTTGCAGCCTCTAAAAGCGACATTGATACTTCGGATTTGAACAGTGTTAGAGAGTTTGTAAAAAATCACAATCAAACAGACATTCTTGTGCTAAACACTGGTGGTCCTGCTCCAAAACCATTTGCAACAATTACTGAAGAGGATTGGAAATTATATCACAATCAATTATTTTTAGGATTTTGCACCATACTACAAAATATCAAAGTTAATGATGGAGGATACATTTTTTTGATTAGCTCAAATGTCATAAAAGAGCCAAATGCTAAACTAATAATATCATCAGCGTATCGTGCGGCATTTAGTGAGGTATTCAAAGTATTAAGTAAAGAATATGCCCAAAAAAATATTAGTTGCATAAACATTGCACCAGGTCCAATTAATACAGATAGAACTAGAGAATTAATTGATAATGTTGATCAATTCAAGGAATCGCTGCCAATGAAAAGACTAGGAGAGCCTCAAGAGATAGGAAACTTTGTAAAATCAATAATTGAAAATAATATAAAGTATCTATCAGGTGTTACAATAAACTTTGATGGTGCAAACTCAAACTATATTTTTTAGTATTATTTTTTAAATTCTACATTTGGAGTGTCTGGTTGACCTGCAATAGCAATTAATCCTCCATCACGTAGTTGCTGTAGTAATTGCATTACTTCTTTTTCAACTTGATTTCTTTGTAGTCCTGTTTGCTGAGCAAACACTTCAACGAGATCTGTTACTTTACGTTGTCCATTACAAGATTTCCAAAAGTCTACAATTGCCTGATTAACCATGAATCCTTGCTCATGTTCATTTGCTAATACCATAGAACCATCTTCCTGTTGGACTAGTTTTCCAACTCCTTGTGGCATTGCAGTTTCATAGTTAATTGGTGCAGGAGTATTCATCGCAGCACCCATATTCTTTATTTTCATTTTCGCTTCTTCAGACATTTTATCCATCGACCATGCAGGCTCCCATACAATATCTATTTTGACATTATTTACTCCTGGAACTTTTTTGACATATCTGGTTGCATCTGAAACCAAGGTTTCATGAAGTGGGCATCCTTGTGTAGTCATTGTCATTTTGATATTAACATCATTGTTTTCTGCCACATCAATTCCATAGATTAATCCCATTTCTACAATGTTTAGTGGAACTTCAGGATCCATGCATTGTTTTAGTGAATCTTCAATTGCTTGTGCAGAAACAGTACTCATATTGTATAATGCAGTTTGAAAAACAATAAAAACTTTCTAATTATTAGCTTCAAATAATTTTGGGATTGATTTCTCATAGGGGGCTGTAGCCACACCTTTTTCAGTAATTATTCCAGAAATTAATTCTGGAGGAGTCATATCAAATGCAGGATTAATAACTCCAATATCATCTGGTGCAGTTTTTTTATCACCAATTCCCGTAACTTCTGTTCCCTTACGCATCTCAATAATAACATCTTCAGCCTTTGTTTTGAGATCAATTGTTGATAATGGAGCTGCAACATAAAATGGAATTCCGTGTTGTTTGGCCATTGTTGCTACCTGATATGTTCCAATTTTATTAAATACATGACCAGTTTTGACAATTCTATCAGCACCAACTACTACTTTATTTACAAGACCATTTGCCATTGAATACCCAACTGCAGTATCAGGAATCAAACTTACATCAAATCCATCATGTTTTAGCTCAAATGCAGTTAATCTAGAACCTTGTTGAATAGGTCTAGTTTCAGTTGCAATTACTTTGATATTTTTTCCGCTTTCTCTTGTTGCTCTAATTACACCTAATGCCGTTCCATATGCAACAGTAGCTAATGCTCCTGCATTGCAATGAGTCATTATGGTATCATTATTATCAAAAAGAATAGAACCATTTTTTCCCATGGTTTTGTTAATTTCAATATCTTCATCTGCCATTTTTTTGGCAGTAGAGATTACTAGTTCTCTTATTTGTTCAACTGTTTCGCCAGTTTTAGCGACATTCATAATTTTTTCTAATCCCCATCCAAGATTTACTGCAGTTGGTCTTGTTGCAAAGAGAATTTTTCTTGCATTCTCCAAATCTGAGAGTAATTCTTCTTTTGTTGTCGCTTTGCTTTGTAAGGCAGCTAAACCCAATCCAAATGCACCAGATACACCAATTGCAGGTGCACCTCTTACTATCAAAGTTTTGATTGCGTTAGCTACCTGATTAAAATCATCATATTCTACAAATACCAAGTCATTTGGTAATTTAGTTTGATCAATCATTATTACTTTATTGTTTTTCCACTCTACCGTACGTAAGGGATTATTGTTTTTTGAATTTTCCAACTTAAAATATGTAATTTGCAGGTATATTTAATTAATCAGAATTAACATCAAGAATTCCTTGTGAAATTAGATACTCTAGTGCAGTAAGTAGTTCATTTTCGGTAATGGTTTTATCAGCATACCAGATGAAAACATCATGAACCCAACTAGGAATTTTAGATTCAGGCTCTTCAGGAATTTCTAGTTCTTCAATAGTATTTGATTCTACTATTTCTTCAGGAATTTCTAATTCTTCAATAGTATTTTGAGTTACAGTTAATGGCATACTTGATTTAATAATAGAAAATGTCGATACAGTTTCACTACTTCCATATTCAGAGTAAATTCTAAAGCCATAGTCACCTAAAATTTCTTCTTCATTTTGATCAGGATCAAGATAGTGTAAAATTTGAACTCCAAATAAGTCATCTTCAATTACTTTGGGTAGAATTTCAGTATCCTTGATGATTTTTCCATCACTTAATCTAATTATTTGCATAAAGTGATATCCATCTTGAGGGTCATAATTTTCAATTTGAATATTAGCTCTAATCATTGTTGAGCCTTTATCTAAATCAATAACATTTCCTGAAATAAAATCTATTGTTATGATTGGTAAATCCTCTGCTGCATAAACTGAGGATATTTGCAATAACATCAAAATGGAAAATAATCCAATAATCTTTGAAATCAATATGTCAATTTTTTAAAGATTAGTTAAGATATATCTATAATCGACATTTTTACGTTAAAATGATTCCAAAATGGAATTAATTATTTAAAGTAGGCATGCTCCAAAAACACCTGCAGAATCACCTAGTTTGTTTTTTAAAATGGGGGTTTCAATTGAATCTGAAAAAACTTTAGAATAAACAGATTCTTTTCCTTCAGTGTAAAGAAAATCTATGTTTGATAATCCACCACCTAAAACAATTACATCGGGATCTAAGATATCAATTACATTAGCTAATCCATATCCAAAATTTTCTAAAAACTCATTTTTCCATTTTCTACCAACATCATCATCAATATTTCCAAGGATTTCTGTGAGTGTTAACGATTTTCCGGTAAGTTTGGTCCATTGATTTTCCAAAGATGGTCCACTGATGTAAGTTTCTACACATCCATTTTTCCCACAATAGCAAGCATTTCCATTTCGATGTAGAGTATGATGTCCCCATTCTCCAGCAATATTTGTTGGACCAGTATGCAAATTTCCATTAAACACAATACCACCACCTATCCCTGTTCCCATGATTACTCCAAAGACTAAACCAAAGCCCTTTGCAGATCCCATGTTAGATTCAGCAATTGTAAAACAATTAGCATCATTTCCCATGGAGATTCTTTTTCCTAAAATATTTTCTAAATCTTCTTTGAGAGGTTTATCAATTAAACATTGAGTATTACTATTTTTTATTAGCCCAGTCTTTTTAGATATTGCACCAGGTGTACATACACCAATTGTAAAATCAGAAATATTTTTTGTTACATCTGAAATTAGTGTTGAAATAGTTTTGATAATTTCTTGATAATCATTTTTTGGAGTTGAAACTCTTTTTCTTTCTATAACATTGAGTGCATCATCTAGAACAATTACTTCAGTTTTTGTTCCACCTAAATCTATTCCAACCTTAGTCATCAAATAATTATTAAAATAATATTGCTTAAGTTAATTGCTTTAACCCATTGAAGGCATACCGCCGCCACCTGAACCACCAGATACGGCTATCACATCATCAATTCTAAGAATCATGCATGCAGCTTCAGTTGCAGATTTGATAATTTGTTCTTTAACTACAATTGGTTCCACTACGTTTATGGTCATCATATCTGCAATCTTTGTGTTTCGTGCATCAATTCCAGTCCATTTACGACCTTGAGATTGTTTTGCTCTCAGATTTGCCATAGTATCAATTGGATCCATTCCAGCATTTTCAGCAATTGTCAATGGAATTGTTTCAAGTGCTTCAGCATATTTTTTAATGGCAAGTTGTTCTCTTCCATCAAAATTATCTGCCCAATCTTTTAGCAATGATGCAGCATAAGATTCTGGAGCTCCACCACCAGCTACAATTTCTGGTTTTTCAATTACGTCTTTTACAACCATTAATGAATCATGAATAGAACGATCAACTTCATCGATTACTCTTTGAGAACCACCACGAATCAACAAAGTTACAGATTGTGGATGTTTACACCCCTCAATGAATACCCATTTGTCAGATTCTACTTTCTTTTGATGAACTAAATCTGCAGTACCAAGATCTTTTTCCGAAAGATCATCTAGATTATTAATAACACGTCCACCTGTTGCTTTGGATAGTTTGATCATGTCACTTTCTTTTACACGTCTAACTGCCATAATACCATGTTTTGCAAGATAGTGCTGTGCAATATCATCAATTCCTTTTTGACAAATCAAAACATTGACACCAACATCATGTAATTTCTCAACCATAGACTTTAGCATTCTATTTTCTTCCTCTAGGAACATCTGCATTTGGGTAGGATCAGTAATTCGAATTTCAGAACTCATTTCTGTTTTTTCAATTTCTAATGCTGAATTGATTAATGCTATCTGTGCTTTCTCAATTTTTGTAGGCATTCCACTATGTACAATTTCTTTATCCAAAACAATTCCCTGAACAATTTGGGTGTCTTGGATTGAACCGCCAGCCTTCTTTTCAACTTTAATGTTTTCAAGATCAACTGTGTATTCTTCTCCTTTCTTTACTGCAATTCTTAGAATTGCATCAACTACAATTTTTGATAGCGTGTCACTATCTTCAGAGATTAATTTAGATTGCATACTTGTTGTGGCAATTTTAAGAAGAGATTCTTTATCATCAGGTTTAATTTTCTTGGATAATTCAGAGTAAATTTCTAGAGTTTTTTCTGCAGCTGCTTGATAACCATCAATAATTGTTGAAGAATGAACATCTTTTTTGAGCAGGTCTTCTGCTTTAGCTAAAAGAGCACCACCAAACACCACAGATGAAGTAGTTCCATCTCCAACTTCATTATCAACAGTTTTTGAAATTTCAACCATCATTTTAGCAGCTGGGTGTTGAACATCAATTTCTTTGAGAATTGTTGCACCATCATTTGTAATAGTAACATCACCTAGAGAATCAACTAGCATTTTATCAAGACCTCTTGGGCCAAGACTGCTTTTTACCAATTCTGCTACAAGTTTTGCAGCAGCTATATTGTTATGTTGAGCATCTTTGCCTTTTTGCTGTAATGCACTCTCTTTGAGAACTAATACAGGTCCATTTGGGCCTTGTTGAATTGATGCCATTTAGGTTCAGCTACAATCCCCTGAATCCCCCTTTTTAACATTACTTAGATGATCGGTGGAATGTAACAACGTTTTTTCACATCAACAATTCCGCCTGCTAGAATTCTTACTGATGGTAATGCCAAAAATGGCAAGAATAATGGAATTAAGTGAGGTCTTGTGAATTTACATCCTGAATCAACAATTGAGTTTGTAATATTTTCAAAATTTGACGAAACAGTTTCAAAAGAATCTGTTGATATGATTCCTCCAAATTGCAATGGCATTGATGCAAGAATTTTTCCAGATTTTACTACTACAAGACCTCCCTGATTCTTTATAATATGATTAGAAGCAAGTGCCATATCAGAATCACTTGAACCAATAACGATCAAATTATTCTCATGAAAACTCCAAGATGAAGCAAATGCGCCAATATCAGCACCAAAATTTTCAAGAAATCCTATTGCATGATGATTGGTTCCTTGAGTTCTATCAAATGCAGCAACTTTCCAAATATCAGAATCTAAAGATGCAGAAATGCTTCCTTCTTTAGATTGTAAATTAGCTGATCCAAGTTTAGTGATAATTTCAGTTTGCATAAAAATTGTGTTTGCTGTAACTTGGTCCTTTTTTGATTTAATTTCAAAATCATTTTCTGAAAATTTTTTTAATTTTACTGTTTTTTTAATCCAAGGAGAGATAGGTTTTTTCTTAATTTTAGTTACTATTTTTCCATTTGATACTACTAATTTTCCGCCAACAAAGACTTTGTTTGGCTTGAATGATTTCAAATCATCAAAAATTAAAATATCAGCTAATTTTCCAGGTGCAATTCCTCCAAGATCTTTACCCATATTGTAATAATCAAAATTATTCTTTGAGGCCATTGTTACTGCATCAATTGGAGATAATCCAAGGTTAATTGATTTTCGTATGCAATGATCAATGTGACCAAAATGTAAAATATCTAGTGGATCAAGTCCATCAGAGCAAAACATTAATCGATCAAGATAAGTTCCATGAGATAAAACACGTGGGATTATTTCTTTTAAATCACGTCTAATAGAACCCTCTCTGATCATTATCCACATTCCAAGACGCAATCTTTCCAAAACTTGATCAAAATTTATTGGCTCATGACATGAGAGAATTCCTGATGAAACATATGCATTAAGTTTTTTTTCACTAGCCCCTGCGGTGTGTCCATTAATTATACAATCACACTCTAGCATTGTAGAAAGTGATCTCATTGTTTTAGGTTCTCTAAGAGTTACTTTTGTCCATGAAAAAACTTCACCCATTCCAAGAACATGTGGATGTTTTATAGCAGATTTTTCTTGTGAAGGTGATAAAGTTTTACAATTACTAAATTTTGCATCAACAGGAAGACCACCAGGAACAACTTGAAAAATTCTGATTGGTAGATCTTCTCCAAGTTTAAGAAATTCCTGAAATCCTTTGAAACCTGTTGCACTAACAATATCAATAGGATCAGAGAATAGAGAAGTCACACCACATAGGAGTGATTTTTTTGCAAATTCAGATGGTAAAACAAATTGATCAATATGTAGATGAGGATCAGCAAATCCTGGAGAAACATACTTGTCTTTTATATCAATGACTATAGTTTTAGAATTAATTGTGTGAGATGCATCTGGTCCAACATATG
Source organism: Nitrosopumilus sp. (assembly GCF_025698945.1). Lineage (NCBI taxonomy): Archaea > Thermoproteati > Nitrososphaerota > Nitrososphaeria > Nitrosopumilales > Nitrosopumilaceae > Nitrosopumilus > Candidatus Nitrosopumilus sp. The sequence continues at coordinate 9,354 of NZ_JAILWM010000003.1, read as the reverse complement.
CAATTCTATCTTTGATTATTGCAATCTGAATTTTTGGGATAATTTCTCTTGTGTAAACGGATAATAAACTGCAGTTTTTGAAAACAAGATCGGCTTTTTTGTCTCCCATTGCTACAGAATTCAATGAAGAGATCGAATGTGCTAGGCTCGACATCACGATAATTAATTAAATTTTGAACCTATTATAGATTCAATGCTTAAATTACGGTTGAAAAGGTTTTGTTGATATGAACATACCAAAGGTGATCCGAAAGTATTGTGCTAAATGTAAAACACATACTGAACAAAAGGTCTCCATTTACAAAGCTGGAAAAAGACGAGGTTCTGCAAGAGGAGAAAGAAGGCACGCAGAACGTAAAAAAGGGTATGGTGGACAAAAATTCCCAAAATTAGCAAAGCCAGCAAAAGTTACCAAGAAAGTTACCCCCATTATGACATGTACAGTTTGCAAAAAGAAATACAATAAACAAGGTGTTAGAATTAAGAAATTTGAGTTGGTGGCAGCATGAAGAAAGATCATATCGAAATTCCAAAACCAGCAAGTAAATTCCAAAAAGTCAATTGTAATGAATGTGGTGAATTACAAGTAGTATACTCTCATGCATCAACACAAGTATCATGTAATTCATGTGGAAATGCAATTGCAGAACCAACAGGCTCAAAAGCACAAATAAATGGTAAAGTCTCAGGCAGTGCTGAGTAAATCATAATCACTTTTAGTATTTAGATTAAAAGCAATTCTCTTGTCATCAATTACAACATATTTTTCATCAACCTTATCTAATGATGAGATTTTTTTGGCATCCACTAAAGATATTCCTGAGTAATGACATTTCTCACCGTTAAAATTTACAGAATAATCTGAAGTAATACCTAGAGAGTTAAGAAATTTATTTGTAACAAGAATACTGATCCAAACATTTTGAGAATCACATCTATTTACAATTCCTTGAATTATTTCTTTATCTAACAATGGTAAATCTCCAGATGTAACAAATATCAAATCATTAAAAATTTTTAAAACTGAATTTAGATCTTCAACATATCCTATTCCAGACGTGTCAAATGTCTCAACATTATTTTCTTGAAGAAGTCTTTTAGTTTTAGGTGAATTAGAACTGGTAACTGCAATAATTTTTGAAAAACAGTTTGAATTTTTTAGTGAATCAAATACATGAAGAATTATTGGTTTTTTGTATTTGAGTAATAATTTTTCCTCAGATGATTTCATACGTGTGCCTTTACCACCGGCCATCACAAGACCGATCATATTGAAACAAACACCATAAGAGAAGCTAGTCTTGTAAGTTCATTTGTTGCACCAAGAACATCACCGGTTATTCCTCCAAAACTACGAGTAGATAATACAAGTATGAATAGTGTTAGAGTCACAGTCACACCTAACATTACAAAACCAGTTGTTTCTCCAAGTAGTATAACTGGAATTATCATAATGAAAAATGCCGCAGCTAATTTTTTCTTATCCTTCATAATTGCTACAAATGGAGAATTTGAGCCTGGAGAGGCAGAATTTCCTAGGCTTGCCATTAACACCATAGAAAATTTTGCTAAAATTTCACTAATCAAGATTGCACGAAAAAGTTCAAATCCACTTGTTAATGAAATTGTAATAATTAATCCAAGTAAATACAAAACAATACTGACTATTCCTGCAGATCCGGTAGAAAGATCTTTCATTGCTTGTAATTTTTTTTCTTTAGTATCTTTTACCATAAGACCATCTGCAAAATCAGCTAGACCATCTGCATGATGAATTCCAGTGACAATTGCAATGGATGCTACCACTAACAAGCTAACAAGTAAAGGATCTAAAAAGAATGACAATCCTAATCCAATTGAACCTATAATTAATCCAATTACAATCCCAACAATTGGAAATACAAACATGTATTTTGCAATTGTTTCTAATGTTGCATTTGATGATGGAAATATTGTCAAAAAAGAAAATACTGATCCTATTTCCTTAAGCATGAATCCACCATCCAAGAATAGATAAAATAGAAATTATCGGAATAGTAATTATTCCAAAGAATAGAATCGAAGTAAGCTTCATTATTTTAATTGCAGAATAGATATGCTCTTCTGTCAATGTAATTTCGTCATTTCCTAATTGATAATGATTAATTTTTTCAAATTTAGTTTGAAGAGCTCCTGCCAATGCAGCCATAGGATATCCAGCATTTGGACTTTCAGTTTTTTTACCATCTCTAATCATAGTTTTAAATGATTTTTTCCAATCGTTTTGTAAAATTGCTGCTGATAGAATCATAACTAATCCTGTAAGTCGTGCAGGAATATAATTAAGAATAGTATCACAGGAAGCTGCAAACCAGCCTATATTTTTAAAAATTTGAGATTTGTATCCAATCATAGAATCAGCAGTATTTACTACTCGATACATAAACGCACCAGGTAAACCAAAAAGCGCATAATAGAACAAGGGGCCTGTTATTCCATCCACAGTATTTTCACTAATACTCTCAAGTACGCCTGAAATTACATGATTTTTGTCTAAATTCTTAGTATTACGTTTGACAATCATAGATAGACACTCCCTTGCTTGATCAAGGTTATTCTTACCAAGTGATTCTAGTACCGCATTAGCATGTTTTTCCATTCCATGAATTGCAATTGTTGTTTTGAGAAGCAATCCACTAATTACTATAGTTAGTATTAATGAGAAAATATCTGGTGAGAGTAATGATAACCCAACTGTTAATGTCGATGTTAATAGAATTACAATGCCTGAACTAATTACAATAATGACAATTCCTCCAAGAATTTCTAATTTAGAATATTGGTTTTTTGCAAGTGGTGTCAGAACAGAAATAAGTTTCCCAATCCAAGCCGTTGGATGATATTTATTTTTTGGATCACCTAAATTCATATCAAGAAGTAATGCAAGAGAGATTACCAATATTGATTCTATAATCATTTTAGCATTGCCTCAATAGATTTGATATTTAGATTTAATTTAACAATTTTTGCCAAATCATCTAATTCTTTATCAATTTTTGAAATATTTTTATCACTCCATGAAAATTCTTTAGGATTGCAATTTAGAGAATCTTCTTCTGGTAAATTCAATGAAATTAATGGAATTGTACCTATTACAGGTATTCCTGTAATTTTTTTTAATTTTTGATATCCAGGTTTTAGTACATTAATGTCTCCTCTAAACTTGTTAAACACAAATCCTTTAACAAATTTTTGATATTTTTTCTCAAGCAATGCCATAGTTCCTACTAAACTTGCAAAAGAACCACCCTTATCAATATCCGAAACCAATAAAACAGAAGCGTTAGCTTCCTTTGCAATTTTCATATTTGCAATATCATATTTTTGTAAATTTACTTCTGCAGGAGAACCTGCTCCTTCCAATATTACTAAATCATAATTCTTCTGAAGTATCTTCAAAGATTTAGTTGCAATTTTAATTCCATTAGAATTGACAAATTTTTCATAATATTCTTTGGCATGCATCTTCTTGTAGCGTTTTCCATTAAGATACACCATACTGTTGTAATTCCCCAAGGGCTTGAGCAATATTGGATTCAAGTCAGGAGTTATTTTGCATCTAGCTCCAATAGCCTGGATTGCTTGAGCACGAGATATCTCAAAATCAGGCGTGAGATAGGCAAAATTAGACATATTTTGAGATTTGAATGGAGCAACAGAATATCCTTTATCAGAAAAAATTCTACATAGTCCTGCAACTAGTGTGGTTTTTCCAGTACCTGAAGAAGTTCCCTGTATCATTAATGATTTCATATTATTTTCTCCAAAGCTTGAATTAGTTTTAGATTCTCCTTATGTGACTTAACTGCAATTCGGATATAGTGGTTATTTAATCCTCTAAAATTTTTACAATCTCTAATCAAGATTTTGTGTTTAAGTAGTTTTGATTGTAATTTAGTTGAATCATAAATTGTTTTTATTAAAATAAAATTTGTATATGAATCAACATATTCAAAACCCTTTAATTTTGAGAATTGATCATTAAGATAGTTCAATTCTTTTTGAATTAGAATCTTAGATTTTTTTAGATGTTGTTTATTTCTCAGAGCATTACTAGCGGCTTGTTGTGCTAAAGAATTTACACTCCATGGAATTTTTATTTTTTCCAATATATCAATAATTTTTTTAGATCCTGCTGCATAACCAATTCTAATACCTGGAAGTCCATAAGATTTTGTCAAGGAACGTAAAACTATCAAATTATCATATTTCTTTACATAAGATATTACAGATTCATTATAATTTGGAACTAATTCAATAAAACATTCATCAACAAATACTATTGAAGAAAGTTTTTTTGCAGATTTGATTATTTTAAGTACTTTGTTTTTTGATAAGAGATTGCCTGTTGGATTATTGGGATTACATAAAAACACACATCCATTTTTTGGAATTTTTGAAATAAATAAATCAAGATTTTCTGCAAGATTCATAGTTTTTAAAAATAAAATTTTTGAATTATGTAGTTTTGAGGCAGTTTCATATTCTTGAAATGTTGGAATAGGAATTAAGACAGATGTTTTTTTGGATAAAAATGCGAAACAAAAATTATAGATGATCTCGATTGCGCCATTTCCTACCGTAAGATTGGATCTGGGTAAATGAGTGTATTTTTCTAGGCTTGAGAAAACAATTGAAGAGCCAAAATCGGGATAATTTTGAATATTTTCCAAATTTTTTTGAAGAATCATTTTTACAGATTTTGGCATTCCTAGTGGATTGATATTTGAACTAAAATCTATTACAGAATTTGAATTATTTAATGGAATTCTGGCACCATGTTCGACTGGAATATGATTGAGAATTGAAGATTTTGATGTTATTTTCACAGTTCCAAATAGAATTAGCCGATTTAGTATGTTTTGGTAAAATCAGTAAAGGATTATTAATTGAAAGCGATCATTCATCAAAATATGGATAAAAAAAGAGTTGCAATAATTGGTGTTACAGGTTCTGTTGGGCAAGAATTTGTTCAGTCATTAAATAACCATCCATGGTTTGAAGTAACACAAATTGCTGCATCTGAGCGTTCTGCCGGGAAAAAATATCTTGATGCAATTAGAGATCCAAGTGGAATTGTTGCTTGGGATGTAAGTGGAGAAATTCCTGAATATATCAAAGAAATGACTGTAAAAAGAATTGATGAATTAGATGTATCTAAATTGGATTTAGTATTTTCTGCAGTAGAATCTGAAGCAGCTAGAGCTATTGAAACAAAAATGGCTGCAGATCTTCCAGTAATCTCAACTAGTTCAGCATATAGATATGAAGATGATGTTCCAATTCTTATTCCAGGAATTAACGATGAACAATCTGATTTACTAGATATTCAAAAAAAGAACAGAAATTGGAAAGGCTGGATTGCACCACTTCCAAACTGTACTACAACTGGATTAGCTATCACTCTAAAGCCATTACTTGAAAAATACGGTGCAAAAAAAGTAATGATGACCTCAATGCAAGCCATATCAGGGGGTGGAAAATCGGGTGTGTCAGCTATGGGAATAACAGATAACATTATTCCATATATCCCAAAAGAAGAGGGAAAAGTACGACTTGAAACAAGAAAAATTTTGGGAAAATTAGTAGATGGAAAAATTGTTGATGCAGATATTAGAGTTAGTTGTACTTGTACAAGAGTCCCAGTAATTGATGGACATACAGAATCAGTTTTTGTTGAAACAACGCAACAGATTGATCCCATAATGGCTAAAGAAACATACAATCAATATAACAAGGATAGTTCAGTGGTAGGATTACCATCTGCTCCTGCACAATATTATGCATTTCATGATGATCCTACAAGACCTCAACCTAGAATGGAGAGAACAGTTGGGGATGGAATGACGACAACAATTGGAAGAGTGGAGACTGAAGAACTATTTGATCATGGATTAAAGTACATGTTGTTCTCACATAACAAAAAAATGGGTTCAGCTAAAGGTGCTGTTCTATTAGCAGAAATGTTATACAAAAAAGGAAAGATTTAGATTTTTTTTGCAATTTTTTCAATAATAACTTTATAAGAACCAGAAATCTAGATCGACTCAGGTGTTTTGAACGGCAAAAGTGGATGAATTAGATTTACAGATTTTATCCGAATTATCAAATGATGCCTCAATTTCAGTTCCAAGATTATCAAAAAAAATCAATGTAAATTCATCTGTAGTATATTCACGAATCAAAAGACTAGTTAAAAGAAAATTAATTGAACGATTTACAATTGTGGTAAACGATGTAGAGCTTGGATATAATGTTAAAGCATTAACTGGAATTAATATGGATACAAAAAAAAGAGATCACATTATTGAGGAGTTGTTTAAGATAGATGGAGTCAGAGAAGTAGCAGAAGTTACAGGAAGATTCGATATTTTAGTAACAATGTATTCAAAATCCTTAGATCAGATGCATAAGATGATCTCTGAAAAAATAGGTAGGATTAATGGAATTCAGTCTTCAGAATCATTTATTGAAATGAAATCACGAATGAAAGCAATGCCATATATGCCATCAAAGGATAGTGAATAACGGTGCAGAAACAAAAATCAGAGTCCAGGGTTGCAGTATACTATGAATTAACAAAGCCAAAAATCTGGTATTTACTAGTTTTTACTGCATTTGGAGCAGCTTTAACTGCCTCAAATATTTATGAAATTGAAATATCTCCAGCGACTTGGGTTTTGATGTTATTTTCAGTAGCTGCCGGTTCTGCTGCAGCAAACACATTGACTAACTATCATGATAGAGACATTGATGCAATAATGGAAAGAACAAAGGGAAGACCTCTACCATCTAAAAGAATTCATCCTGCTGAGAAGGCAAGAAACTTTGGATTAGCATTGGCAGGAATATCATTAGTTTTAGCTTTTGCAATTTCTTTTACCACTACATTAGAACAGGGTTTGTGGGCTACAACATTCATTGCATTTGGATTGATAAATAACATTCTTGTTTATTCATATGCATTAAAAAGAAATTCAAGAACAAATATAATTTTAGGAGGATTATGCGGAGGTTCACCCCCAATGATTGGATGGGTTGCAGTAAGTATGTCAGATTTATGGACAATGGGATTAGCTATGGCAGGATTAGTGTTTATTTGGATTCCAATGCACATTTGGGCTTTAACATTACATTTCAAAGAAGATTACAATAAAGTCAATGTTCCAATGTTAACTGCAGTACAATCAGAGAAAACATCTGCAAGAGCAATTGCCGGCTCAACTGTTGTCATGGTATTATTTTCTTTAGCTCCATTCTTTATCACTACAGAAAACGGGGAAGCTATGGTAGGAGGAGTTTATTTGTGGACTGCAATTGCATCAGGGGCATTAATGATAGCACTTTCTGTTTGGGTAATTGCAAAACCAATGGAGAAGGCCTCATGGACATTGTTTAAGTTTTCTAGTCCATATTTAGCAGTATTATTTATTGCATTAATGATAGACTCTGCATTATAAAATACTGTTTTTCTCATCAAGACTGTTTAGTTCTTTAGTTATAACAGAATGTTGTTCAACTAATTCTTCAAGTTCTTTTTTTCTTTCTTCGGAATTCCAATTAGACGTAATTAAAGAAGATAATTTAGCAACTATGCCCCATTGGATATTATTTTGTTCGTCAATTAATTCTAAAAATCGTTTACCCTTCTCATCATCATTCATAATTTTTTCATTCAAATCACAGATAAAAAGTTAGCACAGGTAATTACATAATTTCAAAGTTTTATTAAGAAATAAAATAAAGTTGTAATGATGCAATGTAGTATTTCAGAGTGTAAACAACAAGCCATAGAAATTGTAAAAATAAGTTTTAGGGAAACGAGAAAACTTTGTAAAAACCACTATAAATTATTCAAAGGAAAAGATCTAGAACACAGAGTGAATTTTACACGGGCGTCAAAATTTTAGTAAATATTCAAAAGTTATTTCACACTGAATCTTTTTGAAAGATTTAACATCTACTATTTTAAGAGAATATTATGGCTAAGAAAAAGAGCACTACAAAAAAGAAACCAGTAAAAAAGACCACATCAAAACCAAAAAAACAAACTAGCAATCCATCAAAAAAACCAGAATTTGAAAAAGCATGGAAAGAATATAATTCTGCCTTGACGGGATGGAAAGAATCTCTAGCACAATGGCAAAAAGCCACTAATGAAACACTAATGACTTATCATGATGCCTGCCAAAAAGCTATTGAATCAGATGCTGAATTATTAAAAAAAGTTAGTTCAAGTTGGGAAAATACTTGGCAAGAAATAGGACCAGAATATATCAAACAACAAACAAAGATGATAGAGAGTATTTTCAAAGAAACCAATATTGAATCAATCAAAAAATTCAATGAACAGTGGGAAAAATTTCTCAAAACGTCTGGTGACGATTCAATAAAGGCATATCAAGAAGCAATTAAAAAATTCAACCAAGCCTGGCAATCTGGTCAAATGTAATCCAAACAGTTAGAATTATTTTTTCATTTTTCCAATTCTAAAAACTTTACATCCACATTCAGAACAAAATCCCGTAGTAGCAGCTCTTCCATTTTTCATAATAGTTTCTCGAGGAGTGTTAATCTTTCTCTTAGTTTTACATTTTACACAATAAGCCTCAGGAGAATTATTTGTTAATACATTATCTTGTATTGTTGAACTATGTAGTTTTTTCTCCAAAGAATCAAGTTTTTTATTTTGTTTTTTTATTCTAGGGATAATTTTCTTTCTAACTTCAAAAGTGTCAACTTGTGGTTTGACTTTTTTTGATTGTTTTTTAGTAATTTTTTTTGTAGATTTCATTGAATCAGGATTTAATTTTGTAGAAAGTATATCTTCTAATTCATTAATTTGTTCTTGAAGATCATTTAATTGTGCAATTTGCTCTGGAGTTGCCTCATCGTCTTCGTAGGGTTTTGTTTCTGGGAAAATAATGGATGATAACATATCTTCTAATTCATTAATTTGTTCTTGAAGATCATTTAATTGTGCAATTTGCTCTGGAGTTGCCTCATCATCAGATTCTGTTATTGGTTCTGGTGCAAGATCTAATTCTTGTGGAAGCTCATCATCTGATTGTTTTGGCAGTGAACCTCTAGGACTGGGAGTAGGTTTTGAAGGAGTTGCTGGTTCTGGTGTCTCTACAGAAAGTGATTCTAATTCTTGAAGTTGTTTTTCTAATTGTTCTAGTCTAGCTATTTGCTCTGGAGTTGCCTCATCATCAGATTCTGTTATTGGTTCTGGTGCAAGATCTAATTCTTGTGGAAGCTCATCATCTGATTGTTTTGGCAGTGAACCTCTAGGACTGGGAGTAGGTTTTGAAG